>JBDHZT010000060.1:0-23308 GCA_039811985.1 Nocardioidaceae bacterium
GACCCCGACAACCGCACCGTCGACCCAGCCGCCACCGACTGATCAGCACCCGCATCCGCCACCGGAGCACGATTCGCACCGCCAGGTCCGCCGGCTCGGTTGTCGAGGATGTACTTGCGTCGGACCATCGTGGCGACCCACGGGTCACCCGCGCCTGGATCGTACTGGGAGGCGGCCGTCAGCGCGGCCTGCTTGCGCGTCAGGTCAACCCCTGAGACGTTCTCTGGTCGCGATTGCGTCGGGTAGCCCTGGTAGGACATCAGGGTGTGCGCGGTTCCCGTGTAAAGCGCATCTGCCGCACGCGCGAAGGCGGCGGTGTAGAGGTGATCGGAGTGATCCGCATCCGAGATCGGTGACACATAGTCCTGGGTCCGGATGGTGGTCGGCTGGTAGTCCTCCATCATCGCTGCGAGCGAGTTGATCAGCGCCGAGCGCGTGTAGGTCTCGCCCCCGTCGACAGTCCTGATACTCGGGATCGAACCAGTCCATAGCTTGCTCAGGCTCTGGCCCTGGTAGGTAGACGATCCGGATCCCGACGGGAAGCCGTCTGGCAGGCGCAAGAACGCAATCGAGACCCGGGAGTTCCCGACTAGCGTGCGCACGTGGATGTCGCGACCGGGCACACCGTCATCGGTATTCGTCCAGTTGTCGGCGACGCCGGCCATCTGTGCATACGCAGCCTCCGGCGCGTTCTCCCGGTAGAGGGAGTCGGGATACTCGTTCCCAGCGTCCCCTGCCGTGACGAAGATGGTCCGCACACAGCGTCCTGCACGAATGTCGTCGATGATGTCGGGGTTGACGAAGATGAGGTCGTCATCCTCGTGCGCAACGATCGTCAGCGCGCTCCCCGGACATGGCGCCGCCGTCGCCGGCGAGGCTAAGACCACTGGTGCCGCAAGTCCCATCGTGGCGAGCAGTCCTGCTGCGCTCCACCGTCGCACCTGAGTGGCAGCGGCACGACCAATCCGTCGACCTGAGTTTCCGTCTCCAGCGCCCCACCGACCGGTCATTCCGAACTCGCTTCTGTGCTCTGGTCGCGCATCACGCACCCAGGGGACGACCCCACGACGTCCCGGAGAGACGATAACTCAACCGCGCCTAGTGGGGATAGCCCAGAACGGCAAAGGCAAACGTGGACGGCGAGGCGATCAGCGACCCACCGACGCGGCCTGTTCGGGCCTCGACGCGTCTGGCGCCTCGTCACCTTGGGTGATCCGAAGACCGGCAGCGGTCGCCCCGCAGACGCAGAAGAGCAGCCCGGTCGCCTGCGGGAAGGAGAAGCCGTCGTAGAACAGCATCCCGACAGAGACCGCGACCACCGAGGCCGTCAGACCCCGAATCAACACGAGGTCCGGCCGCGACTTCATCCGACGCTCGGCTCGTAGGCCGCTAGTCACCACAGCTGCCAAGAACAACACCAGGGCTGCCACGCCGAGCACGCCGATCTCGATGAGACTCAACAGCCACTGATTGTCGAGGATTCGATACTTGGGAAGGAAGGTTCCGAAGCCCTTCCCCAAGATGGGATGACTGGCGACGGCGTGGATCGCGTAGCCGTAGCTGTCGGTGCGCGACCTTGCGCTCGCATCGCCCTCGATTCCCGTGAACATCCGGCCCAGGGTGCCGAGCACACCAGGCCGAACCATGTATGCGCTCACGAGCACCAGCAGCCCGGCGACGAGGCCTTCGACCCTCTGGCGCCGGGTGAGGGCTGAGGCGAGGACGGCGAACCCGACGAGGATGGATAGCACGGCCGACCGCGACACGGCAAGGACGGCGGCTCCGGCGCACAAGACCGCGACCACACGGCTCAGGGTGCCGCCCCGCGTGCTGGCGACAGCGCTAGAGGCCAACAGGCCCATTGTCAGGATCTGACCGAACTCGATCGCATGGGTAGCCGTGCCGACCGGTCGGGCGTGACCGTCTCGCGGATCCGTCAGTTCGATCGGCGTATTGGGGGTGAGGCCAGGGATGCTCAGACGGTCCACCCAAGCCTGCCCGGTGACAGCTTGGACGATGCCAAGGAAGGCGAGTGCCCCGCAGAGCGCGATGAACCAAGTGAGAACCAAGCGCCAGTCCTCAAGGTCGGCCAGACCGTCTGCGGCCAGCAAGAAGACGCCCAGCCAGCTGACGAGCCGGAGGAGGCCAGCGTCAGCCACGCTCAGCTCGTCCGCTGCCATGGGCGCCAGCATGGCGTGGCTATAGCTGAGCAACACCGCCGCCAGCAGGACTAGGGCAGCCCGTCGTGCAGCTCGGGGCTCGAACACTCGGTGGACCCGGTTGAAGTGGAACCACACCCACCAGAGGAAACAGCCGATCCCCCAGACTGTCGCTGGGCTGCCGATGTAACCCAGCGGGGCAATGATGAGCTGCTGCGGAAGCACCAAGAGGAGGACGAGGTAGACGATCAGCGCGGTCCGCGCGCCGGTCCACCCACCCTCGGGGCCAGGTGGAGGATCGGCCCGCGAGAGGTCACGAACCCTCTGCCGCAGGCTGCGCCGGCCGGTGAGCACCGGCACGGTGTCGGTCATCCCGACCTTGACTTCCGATTCCGCTTGTTCCGCTTGGACAGCTGTCGAGTGGTAGTGGCACGCATATCTTGCTGCTTCGGCCGTACCGACGCTTTCGGTAGCTCGGGTTCCGTCGGAACCCCGTCCACGGCCGCAACCGGGCGGGCGTCGTCTGCCTCGGCGTCCTCTGCCTCCACGTCCTCCGGCTCCACGACCTGGGGATCGACTTCCTGACCGGCCTCGTCCGGCGTCGGCGGTTCGCCCGACTCGGCGACCAGCGCACGACGTTGCTTGGACTCCCGACGTGAACGCGCGATGGCATCGACGACGCCGAGGAACAACAGCGTGCCCACCAAGCCGCCACCAATGATCAAGATGAGCAGCCTGATCAGCTGGCGCCAGACCTCGGTAGCGCGCGGGTCGATGACCAGGTCGGTGGCAGTGATTCTGGCCTTCGGCCGCACACCGGCCTCGGACTGCAAGCTGTTCAGTGTCGTCGGGAGGAGATCGGTGACGCGATCACGGATCAGTTCGGCCTGATCGGAGGTCGCTGCGGTGGCGGCAACCACAATGATCGGAGCCTGCGACAACGGATCCTGGTAGACCTCATAGTCACCATCGGGGGTGTCCTTCAGGATCTGGTCGCTGACCTCCTTGGACGTGAGCGAGGTGACCAGAACCGACACTGCTGGATCCATTCCGTCCAACCTCAAGAACGGGTTACCCGGTGCTTCCGGATCGGGGTAGCCGACCACCGAGGTCGACGGCGGAAGGAGCAGCACCGATGACTTGATCTCATGGGTCGACCCAACAAGGTTCACCGCCACTCCGGCGAGACCGGCCGTGGCCAGCAACCCTGCGACGAGCAAGTACCACCGCCGACGCAGTGCGCCCTTGACATCGAGCGATCTCATCGGTTCCTCGCAGTCTCGGGGTTGCTGTCCGGCTAGCATTCTGCCTGATCACTGGTGATCACCGGGCCTAAACGCGTGCCCGAAGAAGGGGATGGGTTCGATTGACGTCGTACGACGTGGCGCAGGCGCTCGCTCGGCGTTGGTGGGTGCTCGCTCTGGGCCTGGTTGCCACGTTCTCCTTCGCGCTGACGCATGCGCCCTACCCGACGATCTATTGGGCGCGCTACGACCTACACCTGGTCGCGCCCGATCGCAGTGGAGAGGTCTACTCGCGGACGACTGCTCCGTCCGGGGTCACTCCTGTCGCTGGTGTGCTCGAGGTGATGCTCGACGGCAATCGCGCCGGCCCGCAGGCGGCGACTCAATCTGTCCCGATCTTCGGGCTTCGCTACCGCACGGGTGTGGAGGTTCAGGCCAAGGACAAGGGCTTCCAATGGTCGCGTGACTACGTCGCTGCCCTCGCTGTTCAGATTGCAGAGCCGACCCGTGAGGCAGTGATGGCGCGGGCCGCCGACCTCGCGGTCGAGGCGAGAGCGGCCCTCAGAGACATTCAAGATCGCGAAGGCGTTCCCCGGCCTACGCGCGTCGTCTTGGAAGAACCGAGCGCCATCGACGTCACCGAGATCTATCCAGCACGCACCAGGGCGATGGCGGGTGCAATCATCCTCGGGTCGGGCCTGTCGGTTGTCATCACGGTGGTCCTGGATCGCTGGTTGATGCGACGAAGGCGCCGATCTGCGGCATCTGCCTGACTTTCCGCCATTTGGACGATCGATGCCGCTACGCTACGGTGCTCAAGATCGGGATCGGACCACCTGCACTCGTATGACAGGTTTCAAATCCCACAATCGAACAGCAGATGGACCGGGAGGATTACCGCGTTGTCAACGCGGCCGCGATCGGCCTGCACGCCGGCTGATAGGTCGGGTTTTTCGGCGTTGACGACCTGGTGAGGCCAGTTGCCCCAGGCCTCCGCATCACTCTCCTCCGATCCCTCCGTGTACCCGAGATCTGGGAGCAACCCACATGACGAGCCCATCGAGCCCCTCGAATCGGTTGGGCCTTCGCGTGAAGGCTCTGGCCATCGGTGTGTTGCTCCTCGGCACCAGCGCCGACCTGGGCGTCACCTCGGTGGCAGGTGCCAAGGTGCCCGATGAGGACTTGCCAGCTGCCAAGGCCAGCGTCGGAATCTTCCCTAGTCAGTTGAAGCCCGCCCAGCGTTCGGTGGCCGAAAGTCGACTGACGACGGTCGGAGTGAGGTTCACCTCGGCGACCGCGGGCGAGGTCAGCGCCATCCAGTTCTTCCGCAGCTCCCGCAACGTCGGTCCGCAGCGCGTGCAGCTCTGGGACTCCAACGGCACGCTTCTCGGCCACGGACGGTACTCAGGCGGATCGACCGGCTGGGTCACGGTCCAGCTCAAGAGCGCAGTCTCGATCCAGGCAGGGCGCCGGTACGTCGCCTCCTACACCGCCCCACAGGGGCGCTATTCCCGGACCACCGGCGTGTTCGTGCCGGGCTCGCCCATCGCGGCTCATGGCTTGACGGCATACCGCGGGCTCATCAGCCACAACCGTGCCAAGCCCTCCCAGGCCAGTAGGTCGAACTTCTTCGTCGACATCGCATTCACTCCCGCCGGAACAGCCACTCCCCCTCCCACGCCCTCACCGTCTCCCGAGCCCCCGGGAGATGGGAGCGGCGACCTTGACCTTCCGCGCATCGCCTGGGAGGGAGGTTCCAGCTACTGGAGCCAGTTCCCGATGGCCAAGGCGTCCGGCTGGGCCGACCCGTCGTTCTTCCCAATCAGCGTGTTCTATGGCAAGCCAGAGCATGCGGCACGCCTCAAGGCCTTGGGCATCAACACCTACATGGGTGCCGAGCACGACGGTTCCAGGATCCAGACGATCACCAACCAGGGTGTCTCAGTCATCGCGCAGCAGGAGGAGTGGACGCCCGCCGAGGTGGGCAGCGACCCCGGGGTCGTGGGCTGGTTCATCTCCGACGAGTGCGAGATGGGCTACAGCGGATGTCCCGAGGACGAGATGGGATCGATCGCCAAAGAACGACAGTATGTCGCCAAGGTGAAGGCCTACGCGGACGGAAGGTTCAAACAGGCCAACTTCGGCAACGGCATCTTGCGCACTTACTGGGCTCCCAGCACCATGGACGACCACGTGCAGTTGATGGATGCCGCGAGCGCTGACAAGTACACCTACACCTCACCGCACCTGTGGAGCATTGTCCCGAGGTCACCTGACTGGCCCAAGGGCGCGTCGGTGGCGCGCGCAGCGTCGTACGGCTGGCAGGTCGACCAGATGAAGCGCTTCCAGGATCCCAGCAATCCCAGGCCGATCTGGACCTTCATCGAGACTGCGATGCCGCTGCTCGACGAGGCTGGCGCACAGACGATCACTCCGGACCAGCTTGAGGGCGCGATCTGGTCGGCCATCATCCATGAGGCCCGCGGAGTCGCGTTCTTCCAGCACAACAACAACGGCAAGTGCGGGGTCTACTCGCTGCTCGACTGTGGCTCTGCCCTTCAATCAAAGGTGACGTCCGTGACGTCGACGATCAGGACGTTGGCCCCCGTCATCAACACTCAGTCTTACGAGTACGACTTCGCCAACGGCACTGACACGATGTTGAAGACGTATGGCGGCGACGCCTACATCTTTGCCGACATCGGGCTGCAGGACAGCACGGGGAGCAAGACGTTCGCGCTGCCGTCCGGGATCACCGGGAGCACCGTGACAGTCGTGGGCGAGGGCCGATCGATCCCCGTGGTGGACGGCAAGTTCACCGACAACTTCGCATCGGAGTACACCCACCACATCTACCGGATCACTCTGTAGCTCGACGAGGTCCTCACAACTAGCTCGGGCTGGCGTCCCTGGCTCAGCCCAGGCTTGCGAGCGCCTCGCGTCGGAGCGCGAGTGGGGTGCCCGATTTTGCGCTGATCATGACCGAGTGGTCGATGGGGCGGATCTCCGCCAGGAAGGCTCGGAGACCAGACTCGTCGAGGGGAATCTCGTCGTAATGACGGTGGCAATGCATGTCACTGACGATCGTTCGCGCATCGGCGTCACTGCGAGAGTGGTCCACGTAGACGCCGTAGAGAATCATCTCGGAAAAGTGCAGCTGAGCGCCGACTATCCGCTGCCAGCGAGCTCTACCATGTCGCTCAACCTCTGCAAGCAGCGATCGCACCACCATCGGCTCCCACCCACACGGACAGCAGACGTAGTCAGCCAAGGGCAGCGAAGGGTTCTCACCGAGACCCAGCATTCGCCGAGCGACTGAGTGCCAGATGATGTGACGGGGCAGACGCTCATCAATTGCACCTTCGCAACGATAGAACTCGGGAGTCCCATTGGCGGCCCGGAAGGTCTCGGCACCAAAGTCGCGGACGAAGACGATGTCGGAATCGACCATCACCACCATGTCCGATTGAGATCGGGCGGCCGCTTCAAGCTTGACAATCTGTTGCGCGATCCAGCCTCGCACGGGAACGAGCGGTCGGTGCGGATTGAACCAGTAGTTACGGGGCATCCGGATCAGTCCGGACAGATACTCGTCGACGCTGCGCACGGAGGAGCGTTCGCCCTCGAGCGGCGCGAACAGCTCCAGGTCACGCGGAGGCACAATGATGGTGTGTCGCACGCGGTCCGCACCATGGCGACGGACTGACTCGTTCAGGTCCCGACACAGCTCGAAGTCCGGCGCATAGCTCGGGGTGATGACTTCCAGCTCCATGAGCATTTCCTCTCAGGCTCGCGACGAGTTGTCGCGACTCCACTCCGTCGTGGCTCGGCTTCCCTCGAATCTGCCCAGGGCTACGAAGGCGGCGTAGATAGCTGCGTCGAAGAATGCGGCCACCGAGCGAACCGACCGCGCCAAGTCCGCGGCGTTGGTCGTGCGCTCCGCCTCACGGCCGGTGTGTTGGACGTGGTCCTCGTGTTGGCGGTTGCCGGAGTAGGTGCGGCGCAACACGGCGCGCAATCCATTGAGTGTCCGCGGCGTGCGGACCACGAGCGGGGTGGTCTTGACAATGAGCTTCTCTGGGGGCGCGAACACGCCGTCGACGAAGAGGTCGTCCGCGACCAGTTGGGGAAACTCCTCGAACCGCCGTCTGCCGTGCTCCGACAAGGCGTAGCACCCAGCGCCCCAGAGGGCAGCAGAGTTGCTCGGTAGCCGCTGTCGGGCTCTGTAGTAGGCGCGCACCGGCCAGGATGCCCCGGTGGTGTCATAGACGAATGACGGACGAGCGGCCAGAGCGTCGCCGTCTCGGAGGACAGCGAAGACGTCGATCACCGCGTCTGGTGAGATTTCGATATCCGCGTCGAGATACATCCTCGGGAAGGCCGCGACGGTCGAGTCCGCAGCGTTGAGAGCCGCGACCTTGGACGGCTGAGGCAGATCCAAGACCCGCACGCCCGGCACGCTCCGAGCGGCCCCGGCGGTGTTGTCGAGGCAGCCGTTGGCGGCCACGACGACCTCCACCTCGCCTGCCGCGACGAGGTCAGCCAGCGGCGCGAGGGTCCGTCGGATCACGGACTCCTCATTGTGCGCTGGGATGACGATGGAGCCGATCATGCCGCCGGCCGTGACATGGGATCGGTCGACGCGGCTCCGGCGGAAGGCAACTCGGACCATCTGCCACGCCGGAGGAGGTACTGCAACGCGCGGCGGTGTCCTTCGGACCGAGGCACGCGGACCAACGCCGACAGTGCCACCACCGCTCGTGCCGCGGACGAGTAGAGCCGCCCATGATGAAGCTCGGCATAGCGGACTCGGTTCACCGCACGCAGTGCGTCCAGGTCGGGTGAGGAACCCGACGCCCCGCCCTCGTGAACCACCCGAGCCAGCGGTTCGAACCACACAGTGAAGCCAGCCTCCCTGACGCGTCGCATGAAGTCGGTCTCCTCCGAGTAGAGGAAGAACTCCTCGCTCCAACTGCCCACCGCTGCCACTGCTTCAGCGCTGACGAGCAGAGCCGCACCGGTCGCCCAATCCGAAGTGTGTGCCCAGTCGTAGGACTCCTCGTCGAAGTCCGTCTCCGTTGCCCACGGTGGGCGGGCGGCCAACGCGGAGCCGAACAGGGCATCACCCAAGTCCCGCAGGAGCGTTGGCTCGAACCGAAGCGACGGGTACCGCACACCCCGCTCGTCGACAATCGTGGGCACGACGACGCCGGCTCGCTCACGGAGCATCCGTCTGGTCATGATCGCAACGGTGTCCGGAGCCAGCCGGAGGTCGGGATTCAAGACCAGTACCGGCTCATCTGGAGGCACGAGCCTCAACGCCAGATTGATCGCCCCCCCGTAGCCGAGATTCGATGCCGACGAGACGAGTTCAGCGAGTCCCGAGTCAGCCACGATATCTCTGGTCTCGTCGGTGGAGCAGTTGTCGACGACCAGGGTGCGCAGCGGAGGGGCACCCTCCTGGGCTGCCAGATCCCGGAGAAGAGGCAGGACGTGGTCAGCGCTGTTGTAGGTAACGATGACGACGTTGAGGCGAGGCTGGGAGCTTGGACCGCCGACCCGAGGGTCTTCGTCGATCGGCTCCTCAGGGGCATGGGCCGTGAGTCGGTTGCCGCCAGGTTCAACCGAGGAGCCAGCCCGTAGAGAGACATAGGCGCCCGGTCCCTCGACGAGGTAGCGGCGGGCGAGCCTCCGGGGCTCGTGACCGAGCCTCCAGAGCCACTCCGCACCAACGTCGGAGACCGCCCTCGGTGCGCGGCGGGCGAT
Source organism: Nocardioidaceae bacterium (assembly GCA_039811985.1). GTDB lineage: Bacteria > Actinomycetota > Actinomycetes > Propionibacteriales > Nocardioidaceae > Nocardioides. The sequence goes on from JBDHZT010000060.1 coordinate 9,170, forward strand.
GCCGGCGACGAAGTCGGCAGAGGCGCCGAACGCCAGCAGGGTACCCGCGCCCGTCGCTGGTCCGTGCTCGGCGATCCAAACCTCCTGGCGTGGCTTGCCCAAGCCCACGAAGAGCATCTGCACCTGGCACGACCGGATCTCATGGGCAAGCGCCTCGGAGCTGGTGGCGTCCACCAGTTCCCTTCGTCCTGGCGCCCAGCAACCGCCCACCCGGAGCTGCGGCCAGTCGGAAGCGATCCGCGCCCTGAGCATGCGGTGGCTCTCGACACTTCCGCCGAGGAAACCGACCACGACACCCTGAGCTTCAGCCTCGGTGAAAAGTTCTTCGATCAGGTCGCTGCCAGCAAGCCTCGGCCAGCGTCGCCCGGTGAGCCGTGCTGATGCTCTGACCAAGGGCTGACCGTCGAGCAACGTCATCCACTCGACACCCCGTGACTCGTCGAGGATCCCCTGCCAGCGCCCGCCGTCGCCGAAGTGAAAGATGTGGTCCAGATTCGCTGAGGCAACCCCGAGCGGGCTCGACGACCGAGCCGAGGCGCCGACGATGGACTTGATAGCCGTTCGCCTCGTCATGAGATCGACGGCTGCGCCGCCGAGCGACACACGCATGCGGTCCACTGGCATCCCCCCTTTGCTCGTCCGACTGGTCCGCGCCCCGAGAATCAGCTATTGGTGACCTCCGGGACGGGTGCCACCAGTGCTGGCGCCATGTGGAGATACGCGGTTGATTGACGCTTCTGGTCAATGTCCTTGTAGACACGTTCGACCTGCTCCACAGTCAGATCCGTGGCTGCGGCGACCTCGGTCAGCGGAATGTTGTTGTTCTTGCCAAAGAGGCACAGGTCCATCCGCTGATACGGCAGCGAGAAGTAGAACTCCTCTTGTGACTGGGGCAACGAGTAGGTGTCTGTGGTCGACGGTCGGCTTCGGATCTCGTCGGGCACACCGAGATACTCGGCCAAGGCATACACCTGCGACTTGTAGAGGTGCGCGATCGGCTTCACGTCGGCGGAGCCATCGCCGAGCTTCACGAAGAAGCCCTGGTCATACTCCAGGCGGTTGGGCGTCCCCATGACGGCGTAGTTGAGCCGGTCAGCGTGGTAGTACTCCTGCATCTTCCGGGCGCGCTGCTTGAAGTTCGTCGCCGCCACGATCCCGAGGTAGGAGTCCGTTGTGAGTCGGTGACGCGAGATCTCGCCATCTGGCGCCAGCACCACGACCGAGTAGAGCCGGTAGCTGTCAGAGTCGATCACGCTGGGCAGGATGATCTTGGACTTGTAGCCGGGGCCGTAGTCGGGGCACACCATCCGGATCGCTTCATCGCGTCGTTGGTAGCATCCCGCCGCCTCCAGCATGGGCGAGATGTCATGCAGCTCCGACTCGATGCCCAACGAATCGGCCAACAGCTGGCTTAGTCCCACCGTCTCGTCGGAGGACTCTCGCTCCGGAAGGTGAAGTCCGAACACCCTTTCCTTACCCAGGGCCGCAACACAGGCCGCTGCCACCACACTCGAGTCGATGCCCCCAGACAGCGCCACCACGGCTCCTCGCCGGCGAGACCGGGCAAGGTAGTCGACCAGGGTGGTTCGGATGCGATCTACTTCTGCAGCTGCGTCGATCACCAGGCTGCTCGGGCCGAATGGCTCGGATGCTGTCACTTTGTGCTCCTGTCGTTGTGCTCAACAAAGTCAACGGCCACGGTGGGCTCTTGGGAGGTTGCGCTGGGCAGTTGTGCGCCATCGGCTGCGATGAACTGCTGGTGGATCAGTTGGGTCGACAACACGGCAAGCACCCTCATGCAGTCGGTATTGCCAAGGTTCTGCCCACCCGTGCGCACGCACTTGGCGACCAGCCCGCCGACGCGCGCTGGGTCGAAGACACCCGCCTCTGCCACCGCCTCCGGAGAGGTCAGTTCGGTCACCCAGTCCGGTGCCCCTGCACCGAAGAATGCCGACGCGTCCGGCGAGCGATAGGGCTGCTTGGGCCTGTTCAGGACCGCCTCGGGCACCAGATCGTTGAAGGCGCGCATCAGAAGGTACTTCTCGCGCAGGCCGAAGAGCTTGTCTCGGGACGGCAACTGGCTGGCGAACTCGATGACGTTGCGATCGAGAAACGGGAATCGACCCTCGACGGAGTGAGCCATCAGCATCCGGTCGCCCTGGGACGCGAGGATGTAGCCGGGCAACAGTGTCGTCATCTCCAGCCACTGTGCCCTGCTCAACGGATCCCAGTCGTCGCTGTCTGAGGGCATTGCGGCGATGAGCTCATCGCCGGAGACTGCTGTCGCTGCAGCCTGCCAGTCGGGTGAGAGCATCCCCTTCAGCGCGGATGTGGAATCCCACCGGGGACGGTGCGACATGGCCGGATCCTCCGCGTCCAGGTTGCGACCGAAGAAGCTCCGCGCGAAAGCCGGCGCCTGACCCGGCGACCGGGTCATCCATGGATAGAGCAGCTCGGCAGCTCGGGCGCGCTTGGCTGACGAAGGGTCTCGACTCCAGAAGAGGCGGACGCGGGCCTCACGGAACAGGTCGTAGCCACCCAGCACCTCATCGGCGCCCTCGCCCGTGACCACCACTTTGTAGCCGTGTGCGCGAACCAGCCCCGATAGGAGGAACATCGGCGCCGGCGCCGACCTGAGCACCGGCGTCTCCGCGTGTCTGACGACCTCGGGGAATGCCTGGGCGATGTCGCTTCCCGAGACCGTCACGTCGTGATGTTCTGTGCCGAGCTTGGCGACCATCTGTTGTTGGTACGGTCCCTCGTCAAACTCGGCGTCGGCGAAGCGCAGTGAGAAGGTGTGCAGTGGCACGTCGGTGTACTTCGCCATCACTGCCGCAGTCACCGAAGAGTCGATGCCTCCCGAGAGGTACCCGGCCACAGGCACATCGCTTCGCAGGAACCGCAGTCGCACCGCTTCGATGATTCGCTCCCGCAGCGCGCCGGCGTTCTCGTCGACGTCATGTTGTGGCTCGCGTCCCTCAGCAGCAAAGGTCGACGACCAGTACGGCGTCGTACGGAAGCCCTTCGCATCGAACACCGCCACGTGCCCTGGCTCGAGCTGTGCGATCCCCGCAAACGCCGTGCGGGGCGCCACGGTCGACCAGAGGGTCAACACCTGTCCCATCCCGACAGCGTCGAGCCCTCGATGCACCGTCGGGTCGGCAAGGATCGCCTTGATCTCGGACGCGAAACGCAGGCGTCCTCGATCGAGGTGGTAGTAGAGCGGTCGCACGCCCAGCCGATCACGGGAGAGAACCAGCCGCCGTTCGAGCCGATCCCAGATCGCCAACGCCCACTGGCCGTTGAACCGCGAGAAACAGCCCTCCCCCCACTCCTCCCAGGCGTGCAGGATCACCTCGGTGTCGCTGACGGACTTGAATTGGTGCCCGCGGTCCGACAGCTGGGCTCTCAACTCGACGTAGTTGAAGACCTCGCCGTTGAATGTGAGCCAGAACCGGCCATCCGGGCTGGCCATCGGCTGCCCACCGCCGGCCTCGTCGATGATCGACAACCGGGCATGCCCCAGTGCCGCGTGGTGGTCACGGAAGTAGCCATGGCCATCCGGCCCACGATGACGCAACTGTCCGATCATTGATTGCACGACAGTGAGATCGGGAGGTGGACCCTGGTCGACGATCCCGCAGATTCCGCACATCAGGCTCAGCCCAGGTGTCTGGCAATAACAGCGCGCATGCCGCTGACGCTGCCGATCACAGAGGGGTCGATATCCACGTCTGACAGCGAGACCCCGAAGGTCTCCTCGAGGAACAGTGCGTTGGCTACGGCCTGGAGCTCCGCGTCCCGCAGCTCGTCCCGTGCCGCAACCCAGTCTCGCAGGATGCGATCAGCTTCAAGGGGCGTCATAGCTAGGCCGACGACGCGAGTCCAGTGGCATCCAGCTTGCGAGCTACATAGCTCTCGATTCCTGAGATGCTGCCGAGGTTCTGGGGGACGGTCTCCGTCTCCTCGACGGAGATCCCGAACGCCTCCTCGAGAAACTCGATCAGCTCGAGCACTCCCGTGGAGTCAACGACCCCACCCTCGATCAGCGACTCGTCGTCGGCGGGCATACGTGCCTCATCGCCGAACAGGAAGTTGCTGACGATGAACGACCGGACTTGCGGTCCCACAGACGATTCCACTGTTCCCCCCATTACGTGTTTCTGCGCCAAATGAGTGTACTTTCACGGCTCCGGGCTGGCGAGGCTCTTGGAGCGATCCCCGCGGGCGCACCGCGCAATCTTCACTCGGCCCCACCCGCTGGTCCAGACCTGTGAGCCGCGATCAGCGGTTGGAGTGGCTCTTGGAACTCGCGAACATCTCGCGCCAGGTCATCGAGATCCCTCTCCCACCACTTCTCCGCCAGCAACGTTGCGATCGTCTCCTCGTCAAAGCGGTACTTCACCACCCGCGCGGGGTTGCCCAGCATGACGGCATATGGCGGTACGTCGCGATGAACCACCGCGCCTGCGCCGATGATCGCACCGTCTCCGATCCGGTTCACCTCGGGAAGGACGACGGCATTGGCGCCGATCCACACATCGTTGCCGATCTCCAGTGGGTTGTACTTCACCAGCGAGTGATCGCAGAGCCCGAAGTGGGGGTTGAAGAAGATCCCGCTGGTGCTCTTGAAGTCGCTGGGGTGGTTGTGGTTGAGGACCCTGGCGCCTTTCGCGATCGAGCAGTACCGGCCAATGCGCGTCTGCTCGTCCACGGTGAATGGGTCGAAGCATGCACCATGGGTGTACATCCCGATGTCCACCTTGAAGTACACGGAGAAGATCTGCCGGATCGTGGGCGACGTCATCTCCGGACCGTCAAGTCGTCGCACCAGCCAGACGGTCAGGGCGCGGAGGCGGTTAACGGCGTACATCCGAACTAGAAGACGACGCAGCGAGCGTGTCACCAGCGATTGTTCACGCGGCACCCTCACGGGCCTCCTCCCACCGTTCTGTCCGCCGATCGGCGGATCACACTCAAGAGCACCAGCCCACCGAGCAGGGCGCAGCCCACGGCAGTCATCGTGAGCTCGACGGCGTACGGCGCGTGAATCATCTCGCGCACCACCGTGATGATGGCCACGCCACACACGATGATGACACCTTGCGTGACGATCCGCTTCCAATTGAGGTGCCAGACGATGATTCGTCGGCCCAGAGCACCCACCAGCACCGTGTAGAGCAGGTAGGCGAGCAGGGTCGCGTAGGCGGCACCGATGTAGCCGGTGACCGGGATCAAGACGAGGCAGAACACCAGATTCGCCCCAGCAGCAAGGAACCCCACCACCACCATCGGTCGCGTGCGACCGACGATCTCGAACGGTTTGTGTGCGAACGTTCCGATGTTGGCGAGGAACACACCGGCCAGCACCACCGGCATGATGACACTCCCGTCGCGGAACTCGGGCCCGAGCAGGATGAGCGCCATGTCCTTTCGGACCGCGAACGTCATGCCGACCGCCACAAGGGCGACGATCACGAGGTTGTCGATGACCGTTCCCAGCACTCGACCGACCTGCGCCTTGTCAATCACTCCCGAGAGGCCCATCACGTAGGGGTGCACGGTGATGGTCACGGGGACGACGAGGAGAGCAGCCACGCCACCAATGAGTCGGTAGTTGGCGTCGTAGATACCCACAGCGCCAGAACCCAGCAGAGCTTTGAGGACCCAGCGGTCCCCGACGTCGAGGAGGATGCTTGAGAACAGCCACAAGGTCATCGGGAATCCGAACCCAACGAAGGACCTGGCGACCGAGCGAGTCTCAGCGGACCGCACGGCGTGTGGCAGCCCCCGCAGGGACGGTAAGCCAGCACGGCGCCACATCAGGGGTACGAGGACACCGTTGCTGATCGCGACCGACACCAACATCAAGGTGACGTCCATGCTGAAGACCGACGAGACGAATAGGAGCCGCAGGCCCAAGGTGACGACGCTGTCCACGAGTTTGTAGGTCGTGTACTCCGTCGCCCGCGCCTCGGCGGCCAGCACCGCCGTCAGGATCTCGAACAACGAGATCGCAAGGACAAAGACTGCAACGGGCACGAGGAACTCGTGCCACCGCTCAGGAAGCACCGCCCTCCCGAAGAGGATCGCGGCTGCTCCGAGTAGGCATTGACCGATGGCAATGACGCTGGTGGCGAGGAAGACCGCTTCTAGGGTCTTGCGTCTGCCGTCTCCGGTGTGCTGAGACGGCAGGAACTTGCCGACGCTCTGAACGAGCCAGGTTGTCGAGATCGTCTTCAAGGGGATCGCGACAACAACGCCCGCCAAACTGAACATGCCGAACTCAGCTGGGCTGAAGATGCGGGTGAAGACCATCGACGTGACCAGCGTCAAGATGGCCGGGATGACCGAGCCGGGGAGGTAGATCAGAATGCGGCGGACCAACGCATGCCCGTCCGTGACCGCTGATCGCGCTCCGGACTCAGCTCCGGACGACCCCACGCTCGAGAGGTTTCGATCAGTCGATTCCGACTCCTGCATCCGTCCCCCGCACCTGCATCTCGCTCCCACTCTGTCGAGCCCGCGAGCGAGTCTACGGTCAACAGCGCGAACCGATCCTCGCTTTGAGCAGCCCGGGGTAGCATCTCCTCACGCCAAAGGGGGAAGGGGCGTGCGTCGTGGGGTCACTTCTGGGTGGGCGAGCCACCGAGGCTTCGAACACTGCCACGGAGTTCCTGCTTGGGCAGGGATCGGATGCCGACACCGCGCTGTCCGAAGCCACCAGGACCTTCTCCTACGGTGAGCTCCGTCAGGCCGCGGCCCATCTTGCGATGCACTTGGATGAGTCAGCTGTGCCGCCCGGAGCGCGGGTCGGGATCCTTGCCTCCAACTCATTCTTCTGGGCGGCGGCGTACCTCGCGAGCATGCACGGACGGGTGGCCGTGCCGCTGTCCGACAAGCTGCCTGCCGAGGATGTGGCGGCTCAGGTTGATCGGGTCGGCTGTGCAGCGGTCTTCATGGATCGGGCGGGGCGCAGACGATTCGGCGATGCGCTTGGTCCTACCACGATTCCGATCTCGGACGAGATCCTTGGATCTGCCGCTGGAGAGCGGATGCCACTGGCGCTCGATGTCCGTCCAGATGACGATGCCCTGCTTCTTTTCACCTCGGGCACAACTGCGGCCGCCAAGGCGGTGCGGCTGACCCACCGCAACATCATCGCCAACACGGAGTCGATCGTCTCCTACGTCGGCCTGCGCCCCGACGATCGGATGCTGGTGGTGCTCCCCTTCTACTACTGCTATGGCTTGTCGCTCCTCAACACTCATCTACGCGTCGGTGGCAGCGTGGCGTTGTGCAACAGCTTCGTCTTCCCCGAGGTGGCGCTCGACATGCTCGAGACCGAGCGGTGCACCGGCCTCGCCGGAGTGCCGTCGACATTTCAGCTGCTGTTGCGGGCGAGCAGCTTCGCTGCCCGGGACCTGCCTCACCTGCGCCTGATCCAGCAGGCCGGCGGCAAGCTTTCTCCGCCTCTCGTCGAGGAGCTCGTGGCGGCGAAACCCGGTGCCGACCTGTTCGTAATGTATGGCCAGACCGAAGCTACGGCCCGGCTGTCATATCTCCCCCCCGAACTCGTGCTGGAGAAGATGGGCTCCATCGGTCGGGGCATCCCCGGCGTGGAGCTCCGCGTCGTCGACGAACAGGGAGCCCCCGTAGTCCCGGGGGCCACGGGAGAGATCGTCGCAAGCGGCGAGAACATCTCGCCGGGCTACTACGACGACCCGACCGAGTCAATCGCGAAGTTCCCCGGCGGTGTGCTGCGGACGGGTGACCTCGCGACCATCGACGAGGATGGCTTCATCTACATCGTCGACCGCCTAGCCGACTTCATCAAGACGTGGGGGCACCGGGTCTCCAGCCAAGAGGTCGAGGCGTGTGTCTTGCGCATCCCGGACCTAGTGTCAGCGGCCGCGGTCGGAATGCCCGATCCCGATGCCGGGGAGGCTGTCACGTTGGCGGTCACCGTCCGACCGGAGTCAACGGTGTCGGGTGCCGACATCGTCAGCTTCGCACGCCAGCACCTCGCCAAGCACAAGGTGCCCAAGCAGGTCTTCATCGTGAATGAGATGCCGCTCAATGCCAGCGGCAAGACCGACAAGAATCGAGTCCGGAGCATGCTCAGCGAGCTGGTGGGCTCCGGAGCCCAGGGGTGAGCGAGCATGTCTGCCAAGCTGAGGATCGGGATCATCACGGCGGTGTCCGCAGCGGTGTTGGCCGCTGCGGCAGCGCTGGTGACCAACAAGGCCAACGATCGTGGAGAGCTGACCACGAAGGGTGTGTCGGACGCCGTGGACGCGAGCACACTGAGCAGCGCCTCCGAGGCGCGGGTCTTCTTCGCCCATCAGTCGGTCGGCGCCAACCTCATCGACGGCATCTCCTCGGCCTACGCTGCCAAGGACCAGGGGCCGCCTGAGATCGTCGAGATCACGACCAGCGAGGCGCCGGAGCTGCCGGCGGCTGGCGGAGTCCTTGCTCACGCCTTTATCGGCGTCAACGGTGACCCAGAGGGCAAGCTCGAGGCCTTTGACACACTGATGCGATCCGGGATGGGGGATCAGGTCGATGTCGCGCTCATCAAGTTCTGCTACATCGACATCAACGCGAACACGGACGTGGACGAGCTGTTCACGAAGTACCAGCAAACCCTGTCTGCGCTTGAGCGAGACTTCCCCGAGGTCACATTTCTCCATGTGACCACCCCTCTGACCACCGCGCCGGGCTTCAAGGGCCGGGTCAAGTCCATGCTGGGCCGCGGCAACCCCATCGCAGCGGACAATGCGACTCGCGAGCAGTACAACACATTGGTGCGTGGCACCTACGACGACACCCAGTTGTATGACCTCGCCGCCTTCGAGTCGACGGCACCTGACGGGAGCCGGACGTCGGGGTCTTACAAAGGAGCGCCCTACTACACGCTCTACGAGGGCTACTCCATCGACGAGGGTCACCTGACCCCGATGGCCTCACAACTGGCGGGATCCCAGCTGCTCACCTTCATCAACCAAGCGACCGCCTGACGGTGGACGTCAGAGTCGGCACCGACATCATCTCGGTCGCCAGGATCGAGTCGCTCGAGAGTCAGCATGGAGATAGGTTCCTTCGACGCTGGTTCACCGACGAGGAACTGACCTACTGCCGCTCGAAGGCGCGACCCAGCTTGCACCTCGCTGCTCGAATGGCCGCCAAGGAGGCAGTCGCCAAGGTGCTGCGCGCTCCCTGGTCCGGTCCGGTCCCGTGGTCCCACGTCGAGATCACCCTCGACGCAAGCGGCGCGCCAAGCGTTCGCCTGTCCGGCGAGCCCCTTGAGATCGCACAGGGGCAGGGCCTTGGCTCGATCAGCGTGTCACTTGCTCACTGCGACGACTTTGCCACCGCAACTGCTGTCTGTCTCGTGCCGGACGCTCTGCACGACGACTCCGTCTAGCTCACCTCAGGGCAGCGTCAAGAGCACCTGCAAGTCGCAGTGGCTAGTTGTAGGTGCGGGTGAAGGAGTCATTCACGGAGGTGAATTGAACCGCGCTGGCCTGGCAAGTGACCGTGAACGTGCCAGCGGGGTCATTGGCGAAGGCCAACTTGAAGTCCAGTTGGGGAACGGTGGTGTATTGAGAGCCCGCTATGGCGCCGGAGTACGTGAACTGATAGACCCGGGTCGAACCGCCGCTGGTCATGCCATCGAAGGTCCAGTTCTGTCCTGAGACGCTCGTGGGCGCCGCAGCAGTGAAAGTCGGCGCCGGCGCGACAACGGTCAGGCTGACCGACGACGCCGAGGGGCCGTTCGTGACGTATGAGGATGCCAGTTGAGTCGAGATCAGAACAGTTGTCGGCCGACCAACACCCGGGATGGGATCGGTGGGGTTGCCTCGGAAGCCATTGGAGACCAGCTGGCCCTGGATGCCCTGAACCGACGCTGCCACCGCCGGCGCTGCGGTGGCGACGGCCACGACGGGCACGCTCCAAGCCCCAGCGCGGATGATGGAGCGACGGTCGAGTCGACTACGTGGTGAGATGTCAGGCCTCTGATCCGTCACACTGGGTCCCCTGTCGCACTGATGCAGCGCGGTCAGGACACTTCCACGGGCCCCGATCGGCTCAATCGACGCCGTGAGTCGGGTCGGCGTGTCCAGAAAGTCCACCAATTCGGTCAGGATTCATGATCCGGCCGCCCGGACGGATACGATGGGCGTCGCTGTCTTCAGGAGAGGCCCGATCATCAGCATGAGCGCACCACCCACGCACGCCGACTACCAGATGAGCCAGCTCGACCAGCTGGAGGCGGAGTCGATCCACATCTTCCGCGAGGTCGCGGCGGAGTTCGAGAAGCCGGTCTTGCTGTTCTCTGGCGGCAAGGACTCCATCTGCATGCTGCGGTTGGCCGAGAAGGCGTTCTACCCCGCCAAGATCCCGTTCCCCGTGATGCAGGTCGACACCGGGCTGGACTTCGACGAGGTGCTGGAGACCCGCGACCGCTGGGTCGCGCGCCTCGGCGTACGCCTCGTCGTGGCGAGTGTGGAGCAGGCGATCGCCGACGGCATCGTCATTGAGGACGGCAAGACCTCCCGCAACAGGCTTCAGATCGGCACCCTGCTCAACGCCATCGAGGAGAACGGCTTCACTGCCGCCTTCGGCGGCGGCCGGCGTGACGAGGAGAAGGCGCGCGCCAAGGAGCGGGTCTACTCCCACCGCGACGAGTTCGGTCAGTGGGACCCGAAGAACCAGCGCCCCGAGCTATGGAGCCTCTACAACGGCAAGTTGCACGAGGGCGAGCACATGCGGATCTTCCCGATCAGCAACTGGACCGAGCTCGACGTATGGCACTACATCGGTCGCGAGGGCATCGAGATCCCGTCGATCTACTACGCCCACCAGCGTGACGTGATCGACCGCGACGGACTGTTGCTCTCGGCGTCGGACGTCGTCCAGCCCCGGGGCGGAGAGACCATCGAGACGCGCACGGTCCGCTTCCGCACGGTCGGCGACAGGTCGCTCACCGGTGCCGTGGAGTCTGAGGCCGACACCATCAGCAAGATCATCGACGAGATCGCCGTTGCCCGGGTCACCGAGCGCGGCGCCACCCGCGGCGACGACAAGTTCTCCGAGGCCGCGATGGAGGACCGGAAGAAGGAGGGCTACTTCTGATGGCCGCCAGCGACGAGACCAACCAGACCACCCACGGCGACGCGGGCGTGGTCCCGAGCACCGGGGCCATGGACCTGCTCCGCTTCGCGACCGCCGGCTCGGTCGACGACGGCAAGTCGACCCTGATCGGGCGGCTGCTGCTCGACTCCAAGTCGATCTTCGAGGACCAGCTCGAGGCCGTCGAGGCCACCAGCCAGTCCAAGGGCTACGACTACACCGACCTGGCGCTGCTCACCGACGGACTGCGCTCCGAGCGCGAGCAGGGCATCACCATCGATGTGGCCTACCGCTACTTCGCGACGCCCACTCGCAAGTTCATCATCGCCGACACCCCCGGCCACATTCAGTACACCCGCAACATGGTCACCGGCGCCTCGACCGCCGACCTCGGCTTGGTGCTGGTCGACGCCCGCCAGGGCCTCACCGAGCAGTCCCGGCGCCACGCCGTACTCCTCTCGCTCCTCCGCGTCCCGCACCTCGTGCTCGCCGTCAACAAGATGGACCTCGTGGACTACGCCGAGGACGTCTACGAGGGGATCCACCACGAGTTCACCCAGTTCGCCACGAAGTTGAACATCCCCGACCTCGAGGTCATCCCGATCTCGGCGCTCAAGGGTGACAACGTCGTGGAGCGCAGCGACGCGATGCCGTGGTATCACGGCCCGACGCTGATGCATCACCTCGAGCACGTCCACGTCGCCTCAGACCGCGACCTGGTCGACGTCCGCTTCCCGGTGCAGTACGTCGTCCGTCCCAAGTCCGACGACTTCCACGACTATCGGGGGTACGCCGGTCAGGTCGCCGGCGGTGTCATCAAGAAGGGCGACGAGGTGATCGTGCTGCCCTCGGGGATGACCTCGACGGTCGAGGCCATCGACCTCTTCGACACCGAGCTCGACGAGGCGTTCCCGCCAATGTCGGTGACTGTTCGGCTGGCCGACGACGTAGACGTCTCTCGTGGCGACATGATCGCTCGGATCAACAACGCTCCGCAGCCAAGCCAGGACATCGACGCGATGGTCTGCTGGATGACGAACCAGCCGCTGCGGCCTCGGCAGAAGCTGGTCATCAAGCACACCACGCGGATGGGCCGTGCGCTGGTCAAGGACATCCAGTACCGCCTCGATGTCAACACTCTGCACCGCGACCAGGACACCAAGGAGCTCGGCCTCAACGAGATCGGCCGCGTCCAGCTGCGCACGACGGTGCCGCTGCTGTGCGACCCCTACGCCAAGAACCGCACCACCGGCTCCTTCATCCTCATCGACGAGGCCACCGGGGTCACCGTCGGTGCCGGGATGATCAACACCGCCAGCTGAGTCGATAGCCGGTGTGGACGTCGGCCTATGCGTCGTACGCACCAGTAGCCCGCCTCCAGGACCTCGCTGCGGATTCCGGTGCCCGATCAATGCTTGTCGGTGGCCCGTGGTGCACTGAGATATGAGCGTCACACGGCGTAGGCCGAGCTCAGTCCGGACCATTCTGGGGCTCCGCGACCCCTCAGCGCCCCCAAACTGGTCCGAATCGTCGCTGAACACGCGCCTACTCAGCGCGCATGGGCTCCTGCGGCACTTGAACAACCGGGCTGTGCGGCGGAGGGTGGAGGGAATGTTGCACGCCCGATCATGAGGAGGCAGTCGTGCCCCACGGCGACATCACCCATATCGACATTCCCGTCAGCGATACAACCCGAGCCAGCGCGTTCTATTCAGCGCTGTTCGGCTGGGAGATCGCCGAGGTGCCCGGCTTCGAGGGCTACCCGATGTGGCGAGCACCCAACCAGATCAGCGGTGGCGGACTCGCCCCACGCTCCGAAGGCTTCACCCACCCACGCTCCTACGTCGAGGTCGACTCGATCGATGCCGCGCTGGCCGCGGCGGTCGAGCAGGGCGGTCAAGTGCTGATGGAGAAGTCACCCATCTCGGAGACGAGTTGGTGGGCCAGCATCAGCGACCCCGACGGCAACGAGATCGGGCTCTACGAAGGCATCACCGAACCGGGCTAGAACCGAGCCGGGGCAGGATGGTCCGGTGCGGTCCCTCAACCTGGCGGTCAAGTTCCTGCTCGAGCTGGCGGCTTTCGCGAGCCTCGCCGTCTGGGGATGGCAGGTGGGGAACACGGCCACCGGAGTCGTCTTGACCGTCGCAGCGCCCGCTGCGGCAATCGCCATCTGGGCGCAGTACGCCGCACCGCGGTCACCTAGGCGCCTCCCCACTCCGCTGCGAGCGCCGCTGGAGCTCGGCGTCTTCTTGATCTCGGCTGCCGCTCTGGCCGCGGCCGGTCACCCAGTTCTCGCCGGGACCTTCGTGCTCGTGGCCGCCGCGAACGCCATCGCGATGACCGCGCTCGGGCAATGGGAGAGCTGACCGCCTGGTGGGCTGAGACCGCGCTGTCCACTGGGCCGTCGTCTCGCTGGCCCGCAGAAGCTATCGGCGGGTCAGGTAGCCCTCCCGCGCAGCAGCGGTGACGCCAGCAAGCACCGCCACGATCTCGGAGATCGCCGCCAGCCAGGCATACCAGCTCCAGCCGGTGTGGATCCCGAAGAGGCTTCCGTTCACCGCGATCAGGAACGCGCCGAGGGTGCTGGCGCCGAAGCCCACCAACAGCAGGAGAGGCAGCCAGTGCTGCCAGCGGACCAGCAGGACGGCGATCGCCAGGCCCGCCACCACGTTCACCACGAAGAGAGCGCCGACCGTGCCCTGGTCCTTGACCCCGTCGAACCAGAGATACAGGTGGACGATCGCTGAAACCGCCGCCGCAGCGGCGCCGACCCATCGGGTTGTCATACCCCGGGTTACGACCGGTAGGCCCACACGGTTCAGTGGGCAAGCCCCGCGACGACGTCGAGCAGGACGTCGGCAACGTCATCGGGAGCGGTGAGCAGATGCAGGTGACCGCCGTCGAGGCGACGTACTTCCCAACCAGCTTGCTCAACAAGCGTCGTCTGCTCGGCGTAGGTCTGTCCGAAGGCGACGTAGCCAGAACGCCGCGTCAGCCAAT
>JBDHZT010000061.1:0-22742 GCA_039811985.1 Nocardioidaceae bacterium
CCGACCTCAGCGCACCACTTCCCGGTGCGCGTCGTCGACGCGACGAGTCCAGCCGCGGCTGTCCAGGTGCTCGAGGAGGGGGATAGCGACCCGGCGGGTGGTGCCGAGCGCCTGCCGGGCTTCGCTCGTCGTGAACGGCTGCGACAGGCCAGCCAGGCTGCGCATGGCGAGCGCGGGCGCGGTCGGCAGCAAGATCACGCCGTCGCGCAGACGCAGCAGGCGCCCGAGTCGCTCGGCGGCGGCGAGCTCGCGCGTCCCGAGGCCGAGCGCCGCCAGTTCGTCGGCCTCAGGCGCCTGGAACGGGGCGTCGCCGAGCCGTGCCTCCAGCTCCGCCACCGCTGCCTCGACGGGACCAAGGTCAGCCTCTCCGCCGGGCATCCGGACGCGGCCGCCGTCGTGCTCGAGCTCGGCGTCGGCGACCAGCCGGTCCAGGAATCGCGCCGCTGGGAGACCGAGCGCCTCACGCAGGGCTCCGTCAGAGACACCGGCGGTCAGCTGGTTGCTCTCTCGGTCGCGTTCCACGAGCGCCCGCACGCGGTCGCGCCAGACGTCGTACGTCGGGACGTGCACCCACCAGCCGTCGATGATCCGCACCTGAGGCGGCGGGGTGGCGTCGCCGCGCAGCAGGCCGAGGCGGCGCAGGTGCGCCTCCTCGACCGCACCCCTGTCCGCCACCTTGGCGGCCACATCGCCGGCCAGCGCCATGCCGACGAGCGCAGCGGCTCGACGGGCAGCGGCGCCACGACGGCGCAGCGGCGGGGGCTCCGGGTCGAGCACCTGCGCGCCGCCCATCGCCCGCTGACCGCCTGGTTCACGCAGCACTACCCGATCCCCGACCGCCAGCGGCACCGGCCAGTCGAGGGTGAGCCGGGCATGGTCGGCGCCGAACGGGCGCAGCCTCGCGGGGACGGTTGCCGTGCCCACGTGCACGGTCAACTGCGAGGGCGCGTCGTCGTACGGCGGCCCGGAGACCCGTCGGACGTCGAGGACATCGGTGGCCAACCAGGAGTCCGGGGTGACCAGCGCGTCGCCCCGGCCGATCTCGTCGGTAGCCAGACCGCGCAGGTTGACCGCCGCCCGGCTCACCGGTCGCAGCGAGTCGTGCGCCTGATTGCGACTCTGCAACCCGCGGATCGAGACGTCCCGGTGGCGGCCGTGTCCGAGCACCTGGAGCCGTTGGCCGACCTTCAGCGTGCCGGCGGCAAGGGTGCCGGTGACGACCGTGCCGGCGCCGGTGATCGAGAACGATCGATCGACCCACAGGCGCAGCCGGCCGGTGCCGTCGGATGCGGGCACGGCGCCCAGAACCTCGTCGAGCGTCGTGCGCAGCTCCTCGATCCCGGTGCCGTCGATCGCCGAGACGACGACGGCGGGCGCGTCACGAAGCCCGGTGTCCGCCAACTCGACCCGTGTCTGCGCCAGGGTCTCCTCGACCCGATCCGGTGCCCGGTCGGCCCGAGTGATCACGACCAGGCCGTGCTCCACCCCCAGGGCCGCCACCGCGTCGCGATGGTCGTCGGACTGGGCGGACCAGCCTTCATCTGCAGCCACCACGAAGCACACCACCGGCGCCGGTCCGAGACCGGCCAGCATGTTGCCGAGGAAGCGTTGGTGGCCGGGGACGTCGACGAACGCGACGTCACGCCCCGAGGGCAGCGTGGTCCAGGCGAAGCCGAGGTCGATGGTGAGGCCGCGGCGGCGCTCCTCGGCCCACCGGTCGGGCTCCATCCCGGTGAGCGCCCGCACGAGGGTGCTCTTGCCGTGGTCGACGTGCCCGGCGGTGGCGACGACGTAGGTCATCGGTCCTCCTGGCGCGGGCGTGCGGGGCAAGCGGGTGGCGGAGGCGGACGGGAATCGAACCCGCCAGGCCGAGATCCTCGACCTCACCGGTTTTGAAGACCGGGGGGACCACCAGGAACCCAGACGCCTCCCCGCCGCTGCTATCCAACCACGTCGGCGGAGGGTGGGGACGGTCCTGGGTGGGCGTCTGCCGCGGTCTTGTAGTGGCAAAGTGCCTCGTATACCGGGTTCTCAGCCACCATAGGACCGCGGGAGATGGGTCGGGGCAACCACAGCACCGCGGCAGCGGCCACCGGCCACCAACCGACGAACCCGGGGCCCGAGCGGCGCGGCCCGGCGTAGGCGACCCCGACAATCAGCGCCCACGCCGCGGCTCGCGACTGCTCAGGCCCCGGGTGGCTCGTCGACGAAGAGGCTGCTCCCCCGCACGTCGTCGGCGGTGATGGTGATCAGGTCCTGCCTGCCGAGCGCGCGGTCGAGGCCGACCAGGCGGCGGGCCTGCCGCATCCGGCAGCGCTCGAGGGCGTTGCGGACGCTGCGGGCATTGGCGAAGTTGGGGCGGGTCATCCGGATGGTCAAGTAGTCGGCGAACGCCTGGCGGGCCTCCTCGTCGAAGCGGAAGTTCGCCTCGGCCACCATCAGCTCCGCGATCTGCATCAGCTCACCGTGGTCGTAGTCCTCGAACTCGAGATGGTGCGGCACCCGCGAGCTGAGGCCGGGGTTGGCCGCGAAGAAGGTCGCCATCTGATCCGGATAGCCGGTGAGTACGACGACCAGGTCGCCACGTTCCTCCGCCATCGCGGTCGCAAGGATCTCGATCGCCTCCTGGCCCGACTCGGACCCGGCACCGGGTCGGTGGAGCTGCCAGGCGTCGTCGACGACCAGGACACCGCCGCTCGCCCGGGCCAGCTCCTCTCGTGTCTTGCCGACGGTGTGACCGGGGTAGCCGCCGACCAGGTCGTCGCGAGTAACCACGTGTGCCTCGGGCGATCGGACCTGGCCGAGCGCGTGCAGGATCGCCGCCATCCTGAGTGCCACCGTGGTCTTCCCGGTGCCGGGTCCGCCGGTGAAGCTCAGGTGCAGGGTCGGCCGCGACGAGGTGAGTCCGAATCGTTCGCGCTCCCGGTCCACCTCGAGCAGGGAGGCGATCGCACGCACTCTCCCCTTCACCGACGTCAGTCCGACCAGCTCCGCGTCGAGCGCGGCCAGCAGCTCCTCGACGCCGGTCATCGGGTCAGCGCCAAGAAGAGTTCGGGTAGTCGCTCGGGGAGCCGAGCGACGTTGTCGATCACGGTGTAGTTCTTCCCGAAGATACTGGAGACATACTCGTCGGCACGGGGGTCGAGGCTGATGCAGTAGGGGAAGATCCCGTCCCGATCGAGCTCGGTGACCGCGCGGCGCGCGTCTTCGATCAGCAGCCGCTCGTCGGTGACGTCGATGTCCGAGGGCTCACCGTCAGTGAGGATCAGCATCAGCCGCTTGTCGGCCGGCCGCGCGGCCAGGTAGTGCGCGCCGTGCCTGATCGCGGAGCCCAGCCGGGTGGACCAGCCCGCTTCGAGCGCCGCGATCCGTGCCTTGACGCCGTCGTCCCAGTGCTCGGTGAAACCCTTGACGTGCAGGTAGCGGACGTCGTGGCGAGTGTTGGAGCAGAAGCCGCAGATCGCGAACGGGTCGCCGAGCTGCTCGATCGCCCAGGCCAACAGCGACACCGCCTCCTGCTCCAACTCCAAGATGCTCTGGTCGCCGCCGGCGACCTGATCGTTGAGGGACTCGGACAGGTCGAGGAGCAGGAGCACGGCGATGTCGCGGCCGTCGGTGCGGTGACTCATGTTGATGCGCACGTCCGGCGTCACCCCGCTGCGCAGGTCGATCAGCGACCGCAGCGCGACGTCCAGGTCGAGCTCGCTGCCCTCCTCCTGATAGCGGATCCGCACCCGGTCCTGCGGCTTCAGCAGGTCCAACAGGCGACGTAGCCGCTTGGCCAACCCCTCGTGCTTGGCCAGCAGCCGGTCGATCTCTCGCGGGTCGCCCGCCGGGTGCAGACGCTCGTAGACGCTCACCCAGTCGGGGCGATAGCTCAGCGTCGTGTAGTCCCATTCTGGATAGTGCCGCGGCGGCAACCGGTCGACGTCCTCCGGCTCGGCCAGTGGCCTCCGATCGAAGTCATCCGCTTCGTCGTCCTCCTCGATGAACCGCCACAGGTGCCGGTTGTCGTCGCGGTAGTCGATGACGGTGTCCTCGAACCACACCTTCGCGAGCTGGTCGCTCTGGCGCCGGCTGCGGGCGACGTACTCCAGCGCGAGATCCGCCACCGCCGCGGTGTCGCCGTCCTCGTCGACCAGGGCGAGCAGCCGCTCGGCGTACTCCCGCACGAGTGGGTCGTGATAGCCGTGGTCGGGATCGATGAACGCACGCGAGATCATGGCCAGCCGGTGCCGTAGGCACGACATGGTCTCGGGATCGCAGGCGCCTTCAATCGGCTTCGGGTGCAGCGCGAGCAGGATCCGGCGCAGGCCGGGATACTCCCGGCACAGCAGGATGTCGATGCGTCCGTCCTCGAAGAACTCCACGGCCATCCGCTGGAACGGACTCCAGTTGTCGGCCGTGAGCACGCCACTCCACCGTCGATGCCCGACCATGTGCGCCAGCGCCGCGTAGTAGCGGTCGATCCCCGGGACCTCGTTGGCGTCCTTGTAGACGTCCGGAACCCGCATCCCGAGGGCGTCGTAGTAGGGGATCGGCTTGCGGATCGCGTGGAAGGCGGTGGAGTAGGGCACCAGGTGGTCGGTGTCCTGCCAGAGCCCACGCAGGTAGAGATCGAGCTTGCGCTCGACGTCCACGAAGAGGGTGCCGTTGCGCTGCCGGGAGAGTACGGCGGTGCTGTCGGCCGTCTCCAGCGCGAAGTAGTCGCGTTGCTGCTCGGGGTGGTGAAGGTGGTTGCGGATGCCGTAGTCGACCCAGTTGCGCAGCCCCCGCACGGAGACCTGGTCGAGCAGGTGTGGGGCGCTCGCCAAGAACGTCGGCAGGCTCGGACTCGCGATCGTGGACTGTCGGCCGTGGATCGAGATCGTGGTCGCGTCCATCAGATCGAGCACGATGTCGAGGTAGTGGCCGAGTTGCTCACGACTCTGCAGTTGCCGAGCGACGGCCGCGAGATTCTGCAGGAACGGCGCCATGGCGGCACTGTTGGGTGATCGCTGCATCCGCATCACGACCGCCACTACGTCGTCGAGCGCGTCCTCGCCGACCGCGGTCGCAACGTGCGGCCACGCCTCCAAGAAGGCGAGCATCGGCTCGACGCCGCGGCCCAGCCGGCCCAGCTTCCGCGCTGTCTCCAGATAGGCCGTCAGTCCGTCGGAGGTCAACCGGACGGCAGCGTCGCGAAACAGCGCCTCGAAGACCGTCTCGACCTCGGCGAAGCCGGTGTCCAGGAGGGCCCACCCCTCGTCGGTCGAGAGCTGGTCGGTGGCGATGGTCATGGTGTCACCCGAAGGTCGCCTCGATGGCGTGGTCGAGGGTGGCCCGGATGTCGGGGTCGTCGGTGATCGGCCGCACCAGCGCCATCCGACTCGCGTCCTGGGGGTCTACCCCCCGCGCGATCAGGGTGCCGGCGTAGACCAGCAGTCGGGTCGAGACGCCCTCGTCGAGCCCATGACCCTTCAGGTTCCGGGCAGCATGGCCGACCTGCACCAACTTGGTGGCGATCCCGTCAGCGACGCCGGTCTCCCGGGAGAGGATGCTCGCCTCCAGCTCGGGCTCCGGATAGTCGAAGTCGAAGGCAGTGAAGCGCTGCTTGGTCGACTGCTTGAGGTCCTTCATCAGCGACTGGTAGCCGGGGTTGTAGGAGATCACGAGCTGGAAGTCGGGATGCGCGGTCACCAGCTCTCCCCTCTTCTCCAGTGGCAGGACCCGACGATGGTCGGTCAGGGGGTGGATGACCACCGTCGTGTCCTGCCGTGCCTCGACGATCTCGTCGAGGTAGCAGAGCGCACCGATGCGGGCCGCCACGGTGAGCGGTCCATCGAGCCACCGGGTGCCGTCTGCGTCGAGGAGGTAGCGGCCGACCAGGTCGGATGCGGTCATGTCCTCGTTGCACGCCACCGTGATCAACGGTTTGCCCAGTCGCCAGGCCAGGTGCTCGACGAACCGCGACTTCCCGCAGCCCGTCGGGCCCTTGACCATCACCGGAAGTCGCGCCGCATAGGCGGCCTCGAACAGCGTCACCTCGTTGCCCTGTGGCTCGTAGTAGGGCTCCTCGGCGACGAGGTACTGGTCGGCGTACTGCTCCGTCGCACTCATCCCAGGTCCCTCATCGCGGTTACCGGTGCGCGCCCAGCTTGTCGCGCCAGCCCTCGAACAGCAGGTCCGCGTCACCCGGGAAGGACTCGAACGCGCGGGCGAACTCTTGGTGCCCCTTGGCGAACTCGATCGGGTCCTCGCCGGACTTCCAGCACTCGTAGGCCTGCCGCAGCGAGGTCGCCCCGGCGGCCGGTGAGTCGATGTGACCGTAGGAGCCGCCGCCGGAGGTGTTGATCACGTTGCCGTGGCCGAGGTTCTCGAAGAACCCGATCAGCCGCAGCGCGTTCATGCCGCCGGAGATGATCGGCGTCGTGGGCCGCCGGCCATACCACTTCTGAAAGTAGACGGGGCCTTGGCACTCGTCGCGCTCGATCATGTAGGCGATGTTGCGGTCGTCGGCCTCGCCCTCCATCTTGCCGTAGCCCATCGTGCCGACGTGAATGCCGGAGGCGCCCTGCAGCCGCGCCATCTTCGCCAGCACCAGCGCGGTGTAGCCGCGGTTGCTGCTCGGGGAGGTGACGGCGCCGTGGCCGGCCCGGTGGTAGTGGAGGTACTGGTTGGGGAAGTTGCGGCGGGCGGTGGTGATCATGCCCGGGCCACCGACGTACCCGTCGACGAGGAAGGCCAGCTTGTTGGCGTCCGGTCCGAACGTCTCCAGGCCGAACTCCGCCCGAGCGATCATCTCGTCGTGGCTGTCGGCGGTGATGTTCATCGAGAAGAGCTTGGCCTCACCGGTCTCGTCCATGGCGCGCTTCATGGAGTCGTACACGAGCGGGATGGTCTTCTTCATCGGGGCGAAGGTCTGGTTGCCCTGCGGCTCGTCGTTCTTGATGAAGTCGCCGCCCAGCCAGAACTGGTAGGCCGCCTTCGCGAACGGCTCGGGACGCAGGCCCAGCTTCGGCTTGATGATCGTGCCGGCGATGTAACCGCCATCGGTGAGCGGTCGGCCCAGGATGCGCCACAGGTCGGTGATGTCGGTCGCGGGGAAGTCGAACTGGTTGATCGCTTCCTCGGGGACGTAGAAGTCGATGATCTTGCCGTACTCGATGTCGCCCATGCCCTGGTTGTTGCCGATGGCGAGGGTCAGGAAGGAGACGATCATCATCCGGCCGTCGGTGATGTTGCGGTCGAAGAGCTCGAGGGGGTAGGCGATCCGCATGTCCTCGTTGGCCTCGTCGATGTGGTAGACGAGGGCGTCGACGCCGCGGGTGAAGTCGTCGGTGGTGGACACCTCCACGTTGGTGCCGGTGGAGGACTCGGCGGCGAAGTGGGCCGCACACGCCAGATAGCTGCCGAACCCCGGCTTGGGCTTCATCTTGTAGGCCACCAGGATGTGGCGGCCCCCCTTGATCAGATCGTCCTCGTCGAGGGACAGGTCGGCATAGCGATCGGACTGGTCCATGGGGCTCTCCTTGTCGTCGTGGATCGAGTCTCGACCGAAAACAGATCAACAACAATGGAAACTTCTCTGTTAACCATTAGGCTCTGACTTAATGATGGAGAGACCGGACCTGCCCGCGGCGGCGACCTGGGGTCGGCTGCAGACCTTCTTGACCGTCTACGAGACGGGCAGCGTGCGGGCGGCGGCAGAGGCGCTGCACGTGACCCCGCCCGCGGTGTCGGCCGCGGTCACCGCGCTGGAGCAGGCACTCGGCACCCGGCTCTTCGAGAAGGCCGGGCGCGGGATCACCCCGACCGATGCGGGCACCACCTTCGCCGGCTACGTCCGCCGGTTGTGCGGCCTGCTGGCCGAGGCTGCGGGCGCCGTCCTCGACGCGGACCGGGGCCGGGTCCGGCTCGGGGCGGTGTCGACGGCCAGTGAGTTCGTGTTGCCGCCGCTGATCGCCTCCTTCGCGCGCGAGCACCCACACGTCCGACTGTCGCTCTCGGTGCTGCCGCGAGACGAGCTCTTCGCGCTCGCGGCAGACCATGCGCTCGACATCGTGGTCGCCGGACGGCCCCCGCGTGGGTCCGGCCTGGTCAGCCGCGCCCGCCGCCCCAACCGCCTGGTCGTGGTTGGCAGGCCCGGTCTGACAGCGGACCCGTTGACGGCCACCTGGGTGCTCACCGCGGTCGGCTCCGGCACCCGCGACACCACGCTGTCCCTGCTCAGCCGGCTCCAGGCCGCTCCCCCACTGCTGACGCTCGGCACGACCGGCGCGGTCGTCGCCGCGGCGCGGGAGGGGTTGGGCGTCACGCTGGTCCACGAGCAGGCGGTGAGCGAGCACCTCGCGTCCGGTGAGTTGGCCACGCTGCCGGTCCACGGCACCCCGCTCGACCGACCTTGGCACCTCTCGACCGCATCCTCTCCTACCGCGGCCGCCCGCCTCTTCCTCGCCCACGTGTGTGACCACGACCAGGTGGGCTCCGGTGCGTTCCGTGCCGGCGCCCGGGCTCCTGCCAGCTGACCAGGTCTCGCTGAAGGCCCTCAGAGGGGCAGCTCGACGAGGATCGTCGTGCCCCGACCGGGTGAGGACTCCAGACGGAGGGAGGCACCGACAAGGGCGCAGCGCTCGGCGATCGAGCTGAGCCCGAAGTGCTGGGCACCGTCGGCGTCACCGGCGCGATCAGCCCGACGCTCGGCGGGGTCGAAACCGAGGCCGTCGTCGGTGCAGCCGAGGACGAAGGAGTCGCCGACGCGGCGGAGCGAGACCACGATCCGGTTGGCGTTGGCGTGCTTGACCGCGTTGGAGAGCGCCTCCTGCGCGATCCGATAGAGCGCGGCACCGGCATGGTCGGGCAGATCGTCGATGCCATCGGAGGAGGCGACCACCAGGTCCACCTCGGGGCCATCAGCCGCCGCCGCAGCCTGGGCGAGCGACTCCAGCGCGGCGACCAGACCGAGGTCGTCGAGCACCAGGCTGTGCAGCCCGGAGATCGCCGCGCGGGTCTGGTTGTAGGCCATGTCGGCGAGATCGCGGGCGGCCACCAGTTCGGCGCGAGCCAGCCCCAGCGCGGTGCCGTCCGGCCCCTCGGTCTCCCGTTCGGCGAGTCGCGACATGGTGAGGTCGGCGGCGGAGAGGTGGAACGACATCGACGCCAGCGCGGTGGTCACGCCGTCGTGCAGGTCGAAGGCTATCCGCCGCCGCTCCGCCTCCTGGGCCGAGATCGCGCTCTCGATCAGCCGGTCCCGCTCGGTCTGGTGCCGGTTGACCGCGCGCCAGAGCTGCTCGGCGTGCAGCCGCAGCCCCAAGATCGGCGCGAGCGCCTCCGCGCGAGCGAGGTCGTCGTCGGTGAAGGGTCGCCGTGGTCGACGATGCAGCGCGAGCACACCCACCACCCCAGACTCCAACCGCCCATCGAAGCCCGGCAGCGGCACGACCAGTCGCGCCACGGTCTGTTGTGGCTCCAGACCGAGCAGCTGTCGATGCAGCACATTGCGCGGCGAGTCCTCGTCGAGCAGCACCGGCTCCCGGCTGCGCGCCACCTTCCCGGTCACGCCGAAGCCGACCTGGATGGTCAGCGCGGCGGCCGAGGGATGGACCGGCCAGAGGTCGGCCACCGTCAACTCGTGGTCCTCGACCGCGAAGAGGATCAAGCCGTCGGCGCCGAAGCGGGCGGCGAGCTCTGCTGCGTCCGGTACGGCGGTCGCAACCCGACTCACCGGAACAGGCCCTCCCGGAGGGCCACGGCGATCGCACCGCTGCGGTCGGAGACGCCGAGCTTGCGGTAGAGCCCACGCACGTGGGTCTTCACGGTGTCCTCACTGACCACGAGCTTGCTCGCGACGCCCTTGTTGGAGTGTCCGGAGACCAACAGCTCCAGCACCTCGGACTCCCGCTGGGTAAGCCCGAGATGGGCCCCGGACCAGAACTCCCCCGCATTGAGCTTGGCGGCCGACAGCGCCACCCGGCCGGCGAGCGCGGGGTCGACGACCGTCTCGCCCTCGCGCACGCGGCGCAGGTGACTGACCAGCTCCTGGCCGTCGATCCGCTTGAGGATGTAGCCCGAGGCGCCGACCCGCAGTGCCTGGAAGAGATAGTGCTCGTCGTCGTACACCGTGAGCAGGACGACCTTGATCTCTGGGTGCGCAGTGGTGATCTGGCGGCACAGATCCAGGCCACTCTCCTTCCCGATCCGGACGTCGCACAGCACGATGTCGGGCTTGGCCGCGGCGATGGCGACCAGCGCATCGGCACCGTTGGTCGCCTGATCGGCGACCTCCACCTCGTCGGGGAACTGACCGAGCATCGCGCGCAGCCCGTGCAGGACCATCTCGTGGTCGTCCACGAGCACAAGGCGCAGGGGGGCGGAGGCCGGCATGTCGCCAGCGTACGGCGGATCGGGCCGGGCGCGCCGCACCCTCGCGCCATCTCACCCTCGGCTCCACCCAGCTGGGTGAATCCCGCGCGTGGGCCGCACGGTCGGATAGGGCTCGGATAGAACGACGGGGCTTTGCCCTGCTGCTTCAACCAGCACAGAGAGGACGACCCATGACCAGCGACCGACCCCTGATCGTCCCGTCTGTGCTGCCCGCGGACTTCGCCCGGCTCGGCGAGGAGGTCCGCGATCTGTGCGAAGCGGGGGTAGACCGGATCCAGTGGGACGTGATGGACGGCGTCTTCGTCCCGAACCTCACCTTCGGCCCGGACGTGATCGCCGCCGCCAAGCCGCACAGCACGGTGGAGTTCGAGGCGCACCTGATGGTCGTGAACCCCGACGACCTGCTGGAGCGATACATCGCGGCAGGCTGCGAGCTCGTCATCGTCCATGCCGAGGCGTGCACCCATCTGCACCGCACGCTGGCACGGATACGCGACCTCGGCGCTCGCAGCGGCGTCGCCCTCAACCCGCACACACCGGCCGAGGTGGTCGCCCATGTGTTGGACGTGACCGACCTGGTCCTGCCGATGACGGTCAATCCCGGCTTCGGCGGGCAGGCGTACATCGCCGCGGTCGAGCCCAAGATCGCCCGGCTACGCAGGATGATCGACGACTCGGGCCTGCCCATCGAGCTCGAGGTGGACGGTGGCATCACCGACGTCACGATCCGTGAGGCGGCCGCCGCTGGCGCCGACGTCTTCATCTCCGGTTCGTGGATGTACGCCTACCCCGACGGCAAGGCCGCCGCAGTGGAGCGCCTGCGCACACTGGCCGCCGAGAACACCCGACCCCGACACTCCGAGGAGGGACCGCGATGACCCAGCTCGACCAGACCCCCGCCATCGAGACCGAAGTCGACCGGTTGGCGATCGACACGCTGCGGTTCCTCGCCGCCGACATGGTGCAGTCGGCGAACTCCGGTCACCCGGGCATGCCGATGGGCGCCGCGCCGATGGCGTGGACGCTGTGGAGCCGACACCTGCGCCACGACCCGGGCGATCCTGACTGGGCCGATCGCGATCGGTTCGTGCTGTCTGCCGGACATGGCTCAGCGCTGCTCTACGGCCTGTTGCACATCTTCGGCTACGACCTGCCGGCCGAGCAGCTCCAGGAGTTCCGTCAGCTCGGATCACGGACACCGGGGCACCCGGAGTTCGGCCACACCGCGGGCGTCGAGTGCACCACCGGCCCGCTGGGTCAGGGTCTCGGCATGGCCGTAGGCATGGCGTTGGCCGAGCGGATGATGCAGGCCCGCTATCCCGAGATCACCGGCCACCACACCTACGCGATCGTCGGCGACGGTTGTCTGATGGAGGGCATCAGCCACGAGGTGTCCTCCTTCGCGGGGCACCTCGGCCTCGGTCGACTCGTCGTGCTCTGGGACGACAACGCGATCACCATCGACGGTGGCACCGACCGCTCCTGTGGCGACGACCAGCTCGCTCGCTTCGCGTCGTACGGCTGGCACACGCAGGCCGTCCTCGACGGCACCGACACCGCCGCCATCGACGCCGCCATCGAGGCCGCCAAAGAAGATCCACGGCCCAGCTTCATCGCCGTGCGCACCGTGATCGGGCAGGGAGCACCAGGCGTGGAGGGCACGTCCAAGGCACACGGCTCGCCACTCGGCGAAGACCTACTCGCCCAGACCAAGGAGCTGTCCGGCTGGACGATGCCACCCTTCGGGGTCCCCGCCGAGGTGCGTGAGGTCTGCGCCCGGCTGGCCGCCGAGGGCGCGGCGGAGCACGCCGCCTGGCAGGAGGCGTACGACGCCTTCGCGGCCGGCTCCCCCGCGCAAGCGGTGGAGTTCACGCGGGCGCGGGGGCGGGGCATCCCGACCGACCTGAGCGAGGTGCTGCGCGACGCCGTCGGCAAGCAGGCTCGGGCCACCCGTCAGTCGTCACAGGCCTGCCTCGACGCCGCCCGGTCGGTGCTGCCCGAGCTCGTCGGTGGATCCGCCGATCTGGCGGGATCGACGGGCACCGGTGGCGGCACCCTGGTCACGCGCGACGACTACGCAGGCAACGCGATCGCGTTCGGCGTCCGCGAGTTCGGCATGGCCACGATCATGAACGGGATCAGCCTGCATGGCGGCTTCCGGGCGTTCGGTGCGACGTTCCTCGTCTTCGCCGACTACCTCCGACCCGCGCTGCGGCTCTCCGCGCTGATGGGTCAGCCGGTGATCCACGTGCTCACCCACGATTCGATCGCGGTCGGCGAGGACGGCCCGACCCATCAGCCGATCGAGCATGTCGAGTCCCTGCGCCTGATTCCCGGCCTGCAGGTGCTCCGCCCGGCTGACGACGCCGAGACGGCGGAGGCGTGGCGACGGGCACTGGAGCGCACCGACGGACCCACCGCCCTGATCTTGTCGCGCCAGTCGCTGCCGCAACTCGACCCGACCTCCTTCGACGACCCCGCGACGGTCGCCACCGTGGAGATCCTCGCCACCGGCTCGGAGGTCTCGCTCGCCGCGGCCGCCGCTGAACGGCTCCGCAGCGACGGCATCGCCGTCCGGGTCCGCTCGGTGCTGGACCGCACCCACGCCGAACCCGACCCGTCGGTGCTCACGGTGAGCCTCGAGGCGGGCAGCACGTCCGGCTGGACCGGTCACGTCGACCTCGCACTCGGCATCGACCGCTTCGGAGACAGTGGGCCGGGTGCGAAGGTGATGGCCTATCGGGGCTTCACCGCCGAGACCGTCGCCAGCCGGATCCGCGAGCTCGTCTCCCAGCGCGCGTGACGCCAGCGGGACGGCTCGAGGCCGTCATCTTCGACGTTGACGGCACGCTGGTCGACAGTGAGCGCGACGGACATCGGGTCGCCTTCAACGCCGCGTTCGACGAGGCCGGGCTGCCGGATCGATGGGATGTGGAGACCTATGGCCGACTCCTCCGCGTCACCGGTGGCGGCCGGCGGCTGGCGGCCTGGTTCGCCGAGCAGGGCCGCTCGCCCGAGGAGGCCCAGGCGCTAGCCGAGCGCCTGCATCCACGCAAGACCCAGTTGATGCGGGAGCTGATCGAGGACGGTCGGATCGAGGCGCGTCCCGGGGTGCCCGCGCTGCTCGACGGCCTCACCGCACGCGGCATCGCACTGCACGTGGCGACGACCGGCACCCGAGCATGGGTCGAGCCGTTGCTCGCCGGGCTCTTCGACGACCGCTTCGACGTGGTCGTCACGGGCACCGAGGTGCCGACTCTCAAGCCCGACCCCGCCGCCTATCTAGAGGTGCTCCGCCGCGCGGGATGCTCCGCCGACGCGGCCGCTGCGGTCGAGGACTCCGGCAACGGCGTGCGCGCCGCCGTAGCCGCCGGTCTGGCCTGCGTGGCCGTCACCAACGACTACACCCGCGACGACGACCTCGGCGGCGCCGTCCTGATCGCCGACTCCTTCGAGGACCCCGCAGTCGATGCGTGGTTCGCTGCCCGGTGAACCGTCGGTCGGCGGTCGATCAGCGGGCCGTTGCCCCCTCGGATCAGCCGGCCCGGTTGCGTCGCTCCACGAGCCGCCAGATCATCGGGGTGAAGATCAGCTGCATCGCCAGGTCCATCTTCCCGCCCGGGCAGACGATCGTGTTCGGCCGCGACATGCTGGAGTCGTGCAGCATCGACAGCAGGTAGGGGAAGTCGATGCCGCGAGGGTTGGCGAACCGGATGACCAGCATCGACTCGTCCGGGGACGGGATGGTGCGCGCGATGAACGGGTTGGACGTGTCCACGATCGGGACCCGCTGGAAGTTCACATGCGTGCGGGAGAACTGCGGGCACATGTAGTTCACGTAGTCGTGCATCCGGCGCAGGATCGTGTCGGTGATCGCCTCGGTGGAGTAGCCGCGCTTCGCCTTGTCGCGGTGCAGCTTCTGCGTCCACTCCAAGTTGAGGACCGGCACGACCCCGATCAGCAGGTCCGCATGCTGGGCGACATCCACCTTCTCGGTGGCGACCGCGCCGTGCAGACCCTCGTAGAACAACAGGTCGGTGCCGGGCGGGATCGCCTCCCACGGGGTGAAGGTGCCCGGCTCCTGGCCATAGGGCGCTGCCTCCTCCTCGTCGTGGAGGTACTTCCGCACCTGCCCGCTGCCGGTCTCACCGTACGTCTTGAACAGGTCGGCGAGCTCCTCGAACAGGTTGGCCTCGGGACCGAAGTGGCTGAAGCTGTGGTCACCCTCGGCGAGCGCGCGGGCCATCTCGCCCTTCATGGCCATCCGGTCGTAGCGGTGGAAGCTGTCGCCCTCGACGTACGCCGCCTCGAGCTGCTCGCGCCGGAAGATCTGCTCGAAGGTGCGCATCACCGAGGTGGTGCCGGCCCCCGAGGAGCCGGTGATCGCGACGATGGGGTGCTGGACGGACATCGTGTCTCCTTGGCTGGCTCTAGTTCCGGAAAAGTCCGCGGGATGCGTAGAGCGGGATGTCCAGCTCCTCCTCGGACATGGCCGGCGGCGGGGCTGCGTCGGCCTCGGCGTGGTAGCGCTGGATCCGCTCGACCTCTTCGACGCAGCCGAAGACAAAGCCGATCCGCTGGTGCAACCCGGTCGGCTGAACAGCCAGCATCCGCTGACGCCCGGTGCTCGCCGCGCCACCGGCCTGCTCCACGATGAACGAGATCGGGTTGGCTTCGTAGAGCAGCCGCAACCGGCCCTCCTTGGCCGGGTCCTTGGTGTCGCGTGGGTAGAGGAAGACGCCACCGCGGGTGAGGATGCGGTGCGTCTCCGCGACGAGGGACGCCACCCACCGCATGTTGAAGTCCTTGCCGCGCGGACCGTTGACGCCCTGGAGACACTCGTCGACGTAGCGCAGCACCGCCGGCTCCCAGAACCGCCGGTTGGAGCTGTTGACGGCATACTCCGCGGTCGACTCCGGGATGGTGATCCCCTGCCGAGTGAGGATGAACTCACCAAGATCGGGGTCGAGGGTGAAGACGTGCACGCCGGTGCCCACGGTCAGCACGAGCAGTGTCGACGGGCCGTAGATCGCGTAGCCGGCGGCGACCTGCTGGCTCCCCGGTTGGAGGAAGTCCTCGACCGTCGCGTCCTGACCCGGGTTCGGCGTGCGCAGGATCGAGAAGATGCTGCCGACCGAGAGGTTGACGTCGATGTTGGACGAGCCGTCGAGTGGGTCGAAGGTGAGGAGGTACTTGCCGCGGGGATACTCCGCGGGGATCAGATGGGGATCGTCCAGCTCCTCCGACACCATCCCGGCGAGCTCACCGCCCCATTCGTTCGCACGCAGGAAGAGGTCGTTGGCGACCACATCCAGCTTCTGCTGCTGCTCGCCTTGGACGTTGAAAGCCTCGGCCTTGCCGAGCAGGCCGGTCAGTGCACCCGAGGCGATCCGCTTCGAGATCGCCTTGCAGGCGAGTGCGACATCGAGGATCAGCGAGTTGAGGTCCCCACTCGACTCCGGGTGCCGGCGCCGCTCCTCGATGAGGAACTGGGTCAGCGTGGAGTGATCGGTCAACATCGCAGGCTCCCTCCTGGACTCCGTCCGCGTCGTGGTCCGCGTCGTGCAGCACGCCCGGGCCGCGCGAATGCGGCTCGAACCGCGAGCACATCAGCCGCGGCGCGGTCCGGCATCCATCCCAGGGGTGAGCCGAGGGGTGGGACTTGCGGGATGGTTCGCCTCAGATTCGACCGGCGCCCGAGGTGCTGGTCTGCTGTGGTTGCTACCGACAGGCAGCTACGCCGGGAAGGCCGTCCTCTGGTTCCGGCTGCTTCCCGGCTCACGGCCCCGCGCGGGTCGGCGACGGGTCGGCGATTGTGCCGATACTGCATCCCGCCCGCTGGGCGGATGGCTGGGGTGTCGTTTGGGCCCAATCGGTGATGTCGTTTCGGCCCAATCGGCGTGATCTCGGCTCTATCGCGTCTGGAGGGTCGTCGATTGTTCCGAAACTGCACGAAAGACGCTCAGATCCGTGCAGTTTGCGCCCAAACGATGGAGTCCTGACAACCCCACCGAGCTGAAGTGCACCGATTGTTCCGAAACGGCACGACGATTGTGCTGAAACGGCAGAACCACCCGTCTGGTGCGTGGTTGTAGGTGCTGAGGGCCTGGTAGACGAGGCACTCAGTGCCCATAGGGGAGCAGGAGACGCAACAGCCCCGCGGGAGATGGGTCACCGGAGCCGACGAGGAGCTGATGAGCCTCACCTGAGGTGGCCGCATGGCGGCGGCGCGGGCGGAGCCCGTGCCGACAAACCGCGCCGGGAGCCGACCGTCAGGGGCCCGCGGTCAAGGACGCCCGAAGGGCGCCGCGTAGCGGCAGGAGCGAAGCGACTGTCCTTGACGGCGGGTTGACGGTCGGCTACGCGCGGCCACCCATCCACCCGCTCCGACGCGGAGGCACACCGACCTGCGGCCCAGGCGAAGCGACGCCGACCTGCTTCCGGACGAAGCCACACCCACTCCCACAGACTGGTCCGCACGGCGAAGACCAGCGAATTGGGTGAAACGCACACGCGACGTCGTCGGCGTGCGGATAATCCCCAGGTGAGTGAGGTGAACGCAGGCTGGTATCCGGACCCGTCCGGCATTGCGGCCTACCGATTCTTCGACGGGAACACCTGGACCCGACACACCGCAGCGGTGGTGCCTGCTCCACCACGTCACGCCAGCGTCTCCCACGCCGGCCCGGTGACCGGGCGGGGCTGGCTGGCGCTGTCGACGGCGACTCAGATCGCGCTCGCCCTGGTGATCGTGTGCGACGTCGTACTGATCATCGGCAGCCTCCAGCTCCGCCGACTGGCCGCCATGTGGCCCGATATCTCGAACACCCCCGATGTGGCGTCCGCCATGCGGGCGGTCACTCTCTCCGCCTACGCCGTGCCCGCCTACGCCCTTGCCATGCTCGTCGCGGGGGTGCTCTTCATCATCTGGCTCTACCAGGCGCACCACAGCGCTGCTTTGGACCGCGCCGTGATGCGACACGGCTCTGGGTGGGCGATCGGTGGCTGGTTCGTTCCGGTGTTGAACCTGTGGCGGCCCTGCCAGGTCGCGCGCGATGTCTACCGCGGAGCCACCTCTCGTGAGTCCGGCCTGGTGCTCTGGTGGTGGGGCGTCTGGCTGCTCGCGCTGTTCATGCAGGTTGTCGCGGAGCGCAAGATGCCCGGTGACGGCGTCGCCTCCGAGGTCGGCATGCCGCAGCTCGTGACAGCGATGAACTTCAGCATCTGGGCGAACGCCGTCGATCTCGCTGCGGCGGCGTTGGCGATCGTGGTCGTCCAACAACTGCGCAGCGTAGTGACCCACCGGTAGCCGGGGATTTGTCACATGGGGTCCGGGCATCACAGCCCGGGGCGGAGCGATACGGTGACCGGGTGGCATCGACGTCCCTCGTGAAGGGAGCGCGGGCAGCGCGCTCGACCATCGCCTTGAAGATCGTCATGGCCGTGAGCGGCTTCATCTTCGTTGCCTTCGTGCTCGCGCACATGTACGGCAACCTGAAGATGTTCGCCGGCCACGACGCCTTCAACGACTACGCCCACCACCTACGCACGTTCGGGGAGCCGATCCTGCCGTACGCCGGCTTCCTCTGGCTGCTGCGGATCGGTCTGATCATCTCGCTGATCGCCCATGTGTGGTCGGCGGCCAAGCTCTGGGGCCGGGCCAACCATGCCCGCACCGTGAAGTACTCCGCCAGACCCAAGACCGCCTCGATGCTCTCCTCGCGCTGGATGCGCTGGGGCGGCATCGCCCTGCTGCTCTTCATCATCTGGCACCTGATCAACTTCACCATCGGCAAGGTCAACGTGTCCGGTGGGCCGACCAACGACCCCTACAACCTGGTCGTGGACACGTTCGCGAGCTGGTGGATGACGGCGATCTATCTGGTCGCGATGTTCGCGCTCTTCCTGCACCTGCGGCATGGGGTCTGGAGCGCCTCCCAGACCCTGGGCTGGACCAACTCCGCGCGGGCCAGAGTCTGGGCCAAGGGGCTCGCGCTCGGCATCGCGGTCGTCGTTGCCGGCGGCTTCTCCCTCGTCCCGATCTTCGTCGTCGCCGGCGTGATCGCGAAGTAGACCCGAAGGACCTGAAGATGGCTACCCCCAAGACCGCGAGCAAGGCCCCCGTGCAGACCTCGGACGACGCGCACGGCTACTACGTCCTCGGCGACCCGATCGCCGACGCGAAGGCCCCCGACGGACCAGTCCAGCAGCGTTGGGACACCCGGAAGTTCGAGGCTCGCCTGGTCAACCCGGCCAACCGGCGCAAGCTCTCGGTGATCATGGTCGGCACCGGGCTGGCCGGCGGCTCGGCCGCCGCCACCCTCGGCGAGGCGGGCTACCAGGTCAAGGCCTTCTACTACCAAGACTCCGCCCGCCGGGCCCACTCGATCGCCGCCCAGGGGGGGATCAACGCAGCCAAGAACTACAAGGAAGACGGCGACTCCGTCTTTCGGCTCTTCTACGACACGGTCAAGGGCGGTGACTACCGCTCCCGTGAGTCCAACGTCTACCGGCTGGCCGAGGTCAGCGCGAACATCATCGACCAGTGCGTCGCCCAAGGTGTGCCGTTCGCCCGGGAGTACGGCGGTCTCCTGGACAACCGTTCCTTCGGCGGTGTGCAGGTCTCGCGCACCTTCTACGCCCGCGGCCAGACCGGCCAGCAGCTCCTCATCGGGGCCTACCAGGCGTTGGAGCGCCAAGTCGCCGCCGGCTCGGTCACGCAGTACTCCCGCCACGAGATGCTCGACCTGATCGTCGTGGACGGCCGCACCCGAGGCATCGTCGCCCGCGACATGGTCACCGGCGAGATCGAGACTCACGTGGCCGACGTGGTGGTGCTCGCCACCGGCGGCTACGGCAACGTGTTCTTCTTGTCCACCAACGCGATGGGCTGCAACGTCACGGCCAGCTGGCGGGCCCATCGCAAGGGCGCGCTGATGGCCAACCCCTGCTACACCCAGATCCACCCCACCTGCATCCCGGTCTCCGGTGACCACCAGTCGAAGCTGACCTTGATGTCGGAGTCCCTGCGCAACGACGGCCGGATCTGGGTGCCGAAACGGCGCGAGGACTGCGACAAGGATCCGCGGCAGATCCCCGAGGAGGACCGCGACTACTACCTGGAGCGGATCTACCCCTCCTTCGGCAACCTGGTCCCCCGCGACATCGCCTCCCGCCAGGCCAAGTACGTCTGCGACGAGGGTCGCGGGGTCGGGCCGATGGTCGGCGACTTCCGGCGCGGCGTCTACCTCGACTTCGCCGACGCGATCAAGCGCCTGGGTCGAGACGCCGTGGAGGAGAAGTACGGCAACCTCTTCGACATGTATGCCCGGATCACCGGCGAGAACCCCTACGTCACGCCGATGCGGATCTACCCGGCCGTGCACTACGTGATGGGCGGGCTGTGGGTCGACTACGACCTCGAGTCCAACCTGCGTGGCCTCTTCGTGGCGGGTGAGGCGAACTTCTCCGACCACGGCGCCAACCGGCTCGGCGCCTCGGCGTTGATGCAGGGGCTGGCCGACGGCTACTTCGTGCTCCCCAACACCATCCGCGACTACCTGGCCGACGGACCGTTCGAGCCGATCAGTGACGACCACCCCGAGGTGGTCGCCGCGCGCGACGCCGTACAGGCGCGGATCGACCGGCTGATGTCCATCGGCGGGACCCGCTCGGCCGACAGCTACCACAAGGAGCTCGGCAACATCATGTGGGAGTACTGCGGCATGGAGCGGACCGAGGACGGTCTGCGCAAGGCCATCGACCTCATCCGCGAGCTGCGGGCGGACTTCTACTCCAACCTCAAGGTGCTCGGCACCGCCGACAGCCTCAACCAGTCGCTGGAGAAGGCCGGCCGCGTCGCCGACTTCATCGAGCTCGGTGAGCTGATGTGCATCGACGCGCTGAACAGGCGCGAGTCCTGCGGTGGCCACTTCCGGGCCGAGTCGCAGACGGAGGACGGCGAGGCGTTGCGTCACGACGACCAGTTCGCCTACGTCGCCGCCTGGGAGTTCGGCGGCGACGGCGGAGAGCCCGTCCTGCACAAGGAAGACCTGATCTACACCGCGATCGAGATGAAGCAGAGGAGCTATAAGTGAGACTGACCCTGAAGATCTGGCGTCAGACCGACTCCTCCTCGACGGGGGCGATGCACACCTACGAGCTCGACGACGTCTCCCCCGACATGTCGTTCCTGGAGATGCTCGACGTCCTCAACGAGCGACTCAACGACCAGGGCGAGGAGCCGATCGCCTTCGACTCCGACTGTCGCGAGGGCATCTGCGGCATGTGCGGGCTGATGATCAACGGGCAGGCGCACGGTCCGGAGGTGACGACGACCTGCCAGCTGCACATGCGCTCCTTCTCCGACGGCGACACCATCACCGTCGAGCCGTGGCGCGCCGACCCGTTCCCCGTTCTGAAGGATCTGGTGGTCGACCGGAGCGCCTTCGACCGGATCATCCAGGCGGGCGGTTTCATCTCCGTCAACACCGGCTCGGCGCCGGACGCCGAGGCGATCCTGGTCCCCAAGCCGGACGCCGACCGGGCCTTCTCGATGGCGATGTGCATCGGTTGCGGCGCGTGCGTGGCGGCGTGTCCCAACGGATCGGCGTCGTTGTTCCTGGGCGCCAAGGTGACCCACCTCGGCATGCTCCCCCAGGGCCAGCCCGAGCGGGACCGACGCGTGACGGACATGATCGCCCAGCACGACCACGAGGGCTTCGGCGGCTGCACCAACATCGGCGAGTGCACCGCGGCCTGCCCCAAGGAGATCCCGCTGGACGCGATCAACCAGCTCAACCGGGACCTGCGCCGCTCCTTCATGCACGGGCACTGAGACCGGCTCACCGGCCTGGCGGCACTCCTCGATCCGGACGCCCTACGCGCCCGGGGCGGCCGATTCCTCTCGGAGAGCCCGCGCCGCTGGCGAGGTGTGCGCCCAGGCGGCGCCGTACAGGGTGATCCGGGCGAAGTAGTTGATCCAGACCACCACGATCAGCGCGATCCCGAACAGCTGGAACGCCGGCTGCCCGGCTGTGCTGCTCAGCAATCGCGAGGCGAGCAGCTTGAGGATCTCGAACCCGGTGGCGGCCAGCAGCGCTCCCTGCCACAGGGCGCGGCGAGGGTTCTCACTCGCGCCGAGGATGGTGTACATCGCGATGAACAGCAGCGCCGAGGTGGCCACACCGACCAGCACGGAGATCACGGTCAGCACCGGGGCCAGGCCCTCGCCGAGGTCGACCCAGCCCAGCAGCTGTCTCGAGAAGCGGGTCACGACGCCCGACAAGGCGACGCTGACGGCGAGAGTGATGCCCAAGATGGGGAGCATCACCAGGTCACGCAGCATGCCCATGACGAAGTTGGGCTGATCCTTCTGATCGATCTCGAAGACGTGCAGCAATGCGGTGCTCATCGCGGAGACCCAGCCCAGGCCGGTGTAGAGCGCACCGAGCAGGCCGAACCAGCCGAGCGCCGACGTCAGCCGCTGCACCTCGTGGAGCGACAGCGCTCCGTCGGAGTTGCCGAACACCCCCGGGAACGCCGAGGTGACCGCCTTGGTGAGGGTGTCCTGGGCCTCGGGATAGACCTCAGTGACCCGTCCGATCACGAACAGCGCCAGCGCCATCAGGGGGAAGAACGACAAGAAGCCGAAGTAGCTGATCCCGCCCGCGTTGATCGAGCCCTGGTTCTGTGAGTAGTGCTCCTGGGTGCGGATCAGATGGTCCAGGATCGGCAGCCGGCGACGGGCTGCCGAGAAGCGTGCCATCACCCGGCTGACCAGCGACGGTCGGTCCGCCATCGTCGTCCCTAACTCCGCCGCGCCTAGGCGAGGGCGGCGGTCGGGGCCAAGGTGAACTCCCCCGTCGGCTGCCAGCCGCGGGTCGGATCGTGCTCGTAGAGGTGGAAGCTGTCTGCGGTGAACTCGCAGGTGAAGTCGGCGAGTTCGGCATGGGCGCGGTCCAGCGCCGGGTCGGGGAGTTGGTGGGCCACCGTCACATGAGGGTGGTACCCGAACTGCAGGCTCACATCCAGTGGCCCGCGACGAACCTGCTCGGCCAGCCGGGTGCAGCGGTCGAAACCGTGGGCGACCGTGACGAAGACCACCGGCGAGATCGGTCGGAAGGTGCCGGTGCCCTGGAGCCGGACCCCGAACGAGTCGAACCCGGCAGCGACCGCCGCCAGGTGGTCGCGGATCGGGCCGAGGTCGGTCCCCGTCGTCTCGATCGGGGGAACCAGCGTGATGTGGGTCGGGATCTGCGCCGCCGCCACGTCACCGATCGAGATGCGGTAGTCCTGCAGCTCTCGGCCCCAGGGCTCCGGGATGGGGAGGGCGACTCCGATGGTGGGCATCGAATCTGACCTTAGCCTGCGTCCAGTCC
>JBDHZT010000062.1:0-22040 GCA_039811985.1 Nocardioidaceae bacterium
GCTCGATGATCGTGGCGAAGCCCTCGGCGTTGGCCCGGACCCAGCCGGCTCGATCCACGACCAGGATCGGCGCCGTCTTGTCAGCGGCGACCAGGCCGGTGAACTCCCGCACCAACCCCGTCGACCGGTCTGCGCCCGCCCGCAGCTCCTCGACCGCCGCGCTCGCCTCCGCCGCGCTGATCGTTGGCCCAGGCCCCGCTAGCTTCGCGCCCAAGCTGGCCGCCAGGCTCCAGTCGACCATCGCCGCGCTCGTGTTCATGGCCTGACCCTACGGGCCTACACCCAACGCAGGGTGTCGACGTGCTACTGGGCGACCCGTGTGCACGCGCAGTCGGCGAGCGCGCCGGCGATCCGATCCAGAGCGGCTCGGGCGCCGAGGGTGTTGCGCAGCGCGATTCGGTCGGCCATCGCCACGAAGACCAGGGGTCGACCGGCGCGGTCGGTGACGATGCCGGCCAGGCCGGAGACGCCGGACAGGGTTCCCGTCTTGGCGCGTACGACGCCACGACCCGCCTCGCCACCTGCCTCGAACCGATAGGACAGCGACCCGGTGAAGCCAGCGACCGGCAAGCCGGTCAGCACCGAACGAAGCTCCGGGTGGCCGGGGTCGGCGGCGAGGCTCAGGATCGCCGTCAAGACGGCCGGGTCGAGCCGATTGTGTCGGGACAGGCCGCTGCCGTCGTAGATTCGGGCGTCGTCGAGCGGCACCCCGAGCTTGCGCAGCGTCTCCTCGACCCCCCGCACGCCGCCACGGAACGATCCGTCGCCGACGACCGCCAGGCCGACCTGGTGGGCGAGCACCTCGGCACCCTCGTTGTCGCTGACATCGAGGACATGCTGGACGATCTGGTCGAGCGGAGCGCTCGACACCGAAGCCAGCGAGGTGGCCCCGGACGGTGCGACCCGAGGTCGCGGTGCGGCCGTCACCGTGATCCCACGCTTGCGCAGCGCGGCCGCAAAGACCCCCGCTGCGTGACGGCTGGGGTCGTCCACTCGGCCATACCCGGACGCTGGCCGTCCCTCATCGGCCCAGAGGGCGGTCACCGGGGCCACCACGTCGTCGGGGCCGTAGTCGGCCTCCCACCTCGGGTTCAACTCGGGTCCGCTGAACAGGCTGGCGTCGTAGAACAGCCGCACGCGACGCAGGTCGGCGGCACGCAGGGCGCGGGCCGTCTGCGCCGCCAGCGTGCCCAGGTCCGCGCGCGGCGGATAGATCGAGTCGCCTTGGTCTGCAGCGATCGGTCGGCGTGCCAGATAGGGATCACCACCGCCGACCAGCACGATGTCCCGCTTCGCCTCGCCGGCGACGACCGAGGTCGTGAAGGTGTGGTCGGGGCCTAGCACCGACAACGCCGCGGCGGCGGTGAGCAGCTTGGTGGTCGAGGCCGGGGTGACCGAACCGCTACCGAGGGAGTACGTCGGTCCGCTCGCGTCGAGCGCAGCGACCCGCACCACCACGTGGCGACCGAGGGCCGGATCGGAGGCGGCCTCGGCGACCGCGGACCGGACCCGACGAGACAGCACGGCGACACCGCTGGTCGGGGCTGCGGTCGCCAGCTCGGCCGGCGTGGCGGCCTCTGGTGGCGTCACTCCGATCACCCCGGACGCGGCTGCCTCGACTGACGGCGTCCCCGTGGCGGCAGGTTGGTCCGCCGAGATCCCCAGATAGTCGTCGAGCATCCCCTCCTGCCAGGCGAAGGTGAGGCCAGCGACCAGAGCCCCCACGACTCCGAGCACCACGAGCCACCGCAGCATGCGCCGCACCCGACCCGCCACACTCGGCTCCCCTCGACTCCCCGTTCGGCCGCCTCCGACGGGAGGCTGGCGCGCACCACTGTCTCATCTAGTGTCGCGTGTCAAAGGTTCTTGTGCGCTTCGCGCACACCGAGCACACACCTGGCTACGTCGCCGTCGCTGGCTGGACGAGCAAGTACGGCCTCGCTCCGGCGCCTTGCCATCCACGCACTCTGAGCACACCAACCGGACAACAACCTCCGACACGCGACACCAGTGTCGTCGGCCACCCAGTCGCGCGGGCCGTCCGTGTCACTGTGGAGCATGGGGAACTTGGGCAGTCCAACCGTCCGTGCGGTCACCTCACTGCTGGCGCTCGCCTTGGTGCTAACGCCGGGCGTCGGCGATGCACGGACGGCGAAGACCCAGACCGAAGTGAGCCAGGCAGCGTGCGGCGCGGGGGCGCGCACGCTGGCCGAACCGGGCGAGGTGCTCTTTCCCGAGGTCGGCAACGGGGGCTACCGCAGCGTGCACACCGACCTGCATCTGGTCTATGACGCCCATCGCAACCGCTTTCTGTCCGGAACCCACGCGGTGCTGCGACTCGAGTCCACCCAGTGCCTGACCGAGCTCAGTCTCGACTTCCAGCGCAACGACCCGGACCGCAGGCCCGGCGGCCCGCGGCTGCGGGTCGACAGCATCACCGTCGACGGTCGGCCCGCGGCGTACCGCTTCGCCCAACCCACCTACCCTGGCAACCCCAGCGGACCGGACGATCCGGACCCGCAGGCCCACCAGCAAGGACAGCAGGATCCGGTCGGCGGACCCGAGCACAACCCCCTGCCGCCAGCCTGTTCACCCGGCCTGTCCGGCAAGGACGGGCGGCATGCGCGTGACGGCGAACCCTGTCCCGCGACCAAGCTCGTGATCACTCCGGACCGGTCCATCCCCGCGGGCGGCTCGTTCCTGGTCGATGTGCGCTACCACGGACGGCCGGGGTTGCACGCCGATGCCGACGGCGCGCGCGACGGCTGGTGGGCGACCCGGGGTGGCGCGGTCACCAACACCGAACCGCTGGGCAGTCAGGCCTGGATGCCGTTGAACAACCACCCGAGCGCGAAGCCGACGTACGACGTCTGGGTGCGCACCCAACGCGGCAAGACCGTGATCGCCAACGGCGCCCGCCGCGGCGCGCGGCAGCACCGTCCCGGACCCAGGTTCTCGAAGGGGTCCCAGACAGTGCACTGGCGGTCGACCGATCCGGTGGCGAGCTACCTGGTCCTGGTTCTCGTCGGCGACTACACCCAGCGCAGCTTCACCCGGCACGGGGTCCGCTACCGGCTTCTTCAGGATGCGCACATCCCGCGCGGTCAGCGCAGGGTGAACGCGCGCCGGCTGGCCCAGCTCGATGACTCGACCACCTTCTTGCGCAGGTTCTCCGGGCCGTTCCCGTTCACCACGGACGGCGCCGCGGTGACCTTGCCGGGCCACGACGACATGGAGATGCAGACCATGATCGTCTTCAGTGAGGGCGCCCTGGACACCTCGACCCTCTTCCACGAGAACATGCACCAGTGGTGGGGCGATGCGGTCACCCAGGCAAGCTTTGACATGGTGTGGTTCAAGGAGGGGCTGGCCACCTTCGCCGAGACCTTGCGGCGAGCCCGCATCGTGGCGCATGACGGTCACCGCTCGGCAGCCTTCCGCCGGTCGCTGCGGCAGCAGTTCAACCGGACCTATCGCTCCGATGGTCGGTTCTGGACCGTCGCCCCATCCGACCCGACCCCATGGCACTACTTCTCCGGCTCGTCCACCTATCGTCGACCGGCTGCGATGTACGACGCCCTCTACCTCACCTTGGGCCACCGGCGCTTCACCCGGGTCTTGAAGGGCTTGCAGCGCCAGCACGCCGGAAGCACCCTGACCCGTCGACAGTGGGAGCGCCCCTTCCTGGCCCAGATGCCCACCGCGCACTGCCGCGCCGTCCTGTCCCGGTTCTTCCACCAGTGGATCGACACCGCCTACGCACCCGGAGGCGGTCGTCATCGGCCGCGCCTGACCGCACCGGACGTCGCTGGCGGCGGTTTCCCGGCGCAGTGTCGATAGGGCGGCGCCGCCGAGTGGGCGCTGCGACGGAGTGATCGGCGCGACGACCCACTAGACGACATGCCTCGGGGGCGCCGCGAGCCCGGCATCTCCCCTTGGAGAATGTCGTCTAGGATCCGGTGATCAGGTCGGTGAACACGGCAGGGTTGAGGAGGGCACGTGCTCGAGTTCGACGTACTCGTGGAGATCCCGAAGGGGAGCCGCAACAAGTACGAAGTGGACCATGTGTCGGGGCGGATCCGGCTCGACCGGACGCTGTTCACCGCGACGCAGTATCCCGCCGACTACGGCTATGTCGAGGACACCCTCGGGCTCGACGGCGATCCCCTCGACGCGTTGGTGTTGCTGTTGGGCGAGCCCACCTTCCCCGGCTGCCTGATCAAGTGCCGGGCGATTGGGATGTTCCGGATGACCGACGAGGCGGGTGGCGACGACAAGGTGCTGTGCGTGCCTGTCACTGATCCTCGCCTCGAGCATCTGCGCGACATCAATCACCTGCCGAAGTTCGACCGGCTCGAGATCGAGCACTTCTTCTCCGTCTACAAGGACCTCGAACCGGGCAAGTCCGTCGAGGGCGCCAACTGGGTGGGCCGCGACGACGCGGAGAAGGAGGTGCTGGCCTCCTTCAAGCGCCAGCGCGACCACCTCGCCGCCGAGGCCGCCGCCGCCGAGGACGCCATCGAGGCCGACGAGCACTAGCCGGGTCCCACCTCCGTTGCCGTCCCCGGCGCGGGGCTCAGGGGCGGGCGAAGAAGTTCGGCGCGATCCAGTAGTACATCGACTCCTGGCTCACTGAACGGCCGGGCCGCGGCGCATGGATGATCTGGTCGCCGCCGATGTAGATCGCCACGTGGTAGATCGAGGACGAACTGCTCGAGGATCCCCAGAAGACCAGGTCCCCGGGCCGGAGCTGGCTCGACTTGATCGCGGTGGACTGTTGATACTGCGCCACGGAGTAGTGCGGCAACGACCTCCCGCCCGCACGCCACGACATCATGGTCAGGCCCGAGCAGTCCCAGGCGTCCGGACCGGCGGCGCCCCAGCGATAGGGCTCACCGAGCTGGGCCTTGGCGAAGGCAATGGCGGCCGAGGCACCCGATGCGGGCGGCGGTGGGGTGGACGGTGGTGTCGTCGCCGGCGGATCGCTCGGCGTCGGGGTCGACGGAGGTGAGCTGCTCGGCGGAGACGACGGCTCCGCGGGCTCACTCGGGTCGGGATCGCTTGGCGGGTCGCTCGAGCTGGGCTCGCTTGGCCCGGGGTCGGTGTCGGCTGAGTTGTCGTCCGAGTCCTCGGCCGTCTGCTGGGCGTTCTCGGCTGCCTGCTGCTCGAGCGCCGACTGGCGCTGCTCGGCCAGGTCGACGCTGATGCCCTGGAGGGTGGCCAGCTCGCCGAGCAGGTTCTCCTTGCGGTGACCGATCTGCTGAGCCTGGGCGAGTGCGGTCTTCTCCGCCTGGCGAGCCTGATCGCGCGCGCTCCTGGCCTCGTCGGCCGCGGTGGCAGCGTCCGACCGCGCCTGGTCGGCCTGGTCGGAGGCGACCGTAGCGAGCGTGGAGGCCGCCTCGTAGGCGTCGTACTGGTCGCTCATCGCCGACTCTGCGTTGCTGTAGGTCGCGGCGTCGTGGATGGTTGCGTCGATGCCCTTCTCGCCGAGCAGGGTCGAGAACGTGCGCAGCGACGGCCCCGACTGATAGCCGGTTGCCAGGCTGTCGGCGATGACCGAGCGGCGCTCGGCCAGATCCGCTTCGACGACGCGGAGCTGCCGCTCGGCACGGCGTACGGCGGCGCGCGCGGTCTGCAGCCGCCACCGGGCGCCGTTGAACGCCTCCGTGGCCTGCGCGGCGGCGATGCTCGACCGACGCAGGTCATCGTTGGCCACGGCCAGCTCGGCCTGGACCCTGGCCACTTCGGCGGCCTTGCTGGTCGCGGCGCCTTGAGCCGCGTCTACCTCAGCCTGACTCGGGGCGCTGGGTTCTGTTTCGTCGGCGGCCGATGCCTGAGCCAGCCCGACCGTGAGGCCGAGCAGCACCACCAAGGACACCGC
This sequence comes from Nocardioidaceae bacterium, assembly GCA_039811985.1. Classification (GTDB taxonomy): domain Bacteria; phylum Actinomycetota; class Actinomycetes; order Propionibacteriales; family Nocardioidaceae; genus Nocardioides. Next base: position 5,882 of record JBDHZT010000062.1, read on the forward strand.
CGCGGCGGCGAACCGATCGCTCCCGCGGAGCCACCACCGGCGGGTAGTCGTGGCCGGACCTCGCCATGCCGGTTGCACGGTTGTCGTCTCCTTGCGCGGGGCTGCTTGGTGTCGTTGTGATGCCTCGGGCGACTTCCCCATCGCCCGAGGCACTTCCGGCACGCTAGTGCTCTCCAGTCACAAAAGAAACAGTTTTCACAGAAAAAGTTGCACACGTCGGCGTGTCGCATTGACAAACCACACTGTTGTAATTCGCCAGAGGCGACTGACGGTCGCCGAAAACGCGCCCGGCGACGGCTCAGGAGGCCGTGGACTCGGTGGCGCCGGAGGAGTCGGGCGCCGGGTGGTGGCGTTCGAACTTCTGGTTGCACAGGAGACCACCGACATAGAAGGCGACCAACGCGATCGCGATACCGGCGATGTCGTCGGCGATGTAGTGCCAGCCGAAGTAGACGGTGGCGACAACCGTGACACCGAAGTTGACCCAGCCGACCCAGCGCAGGATCCGGTTCTGCACGGTGGCCTGGATCATCAGCGCCACCAGCAGGGTGATCGCGCAGTGCAGGCTGGCGAAGCCCGCGACCGACTGCACGGCGTCGGTCAGCACGTTGCCGGTGACGTCTTGGCGCCCGTCGATGAGCGCCTCCATCAGCTTCGACGACGGCGTGGAGGCCAGGTCCTGGTAGAGCCAGGAGTATTCGAAGCCCGGACCGAGGGTGGGCAGGGCGTAGTAGGAGATGGTGCCGAGGGACCACGCGATGCACTGGGACACCGCGAACCAGTAGCCATGGGCGATGTCTCGCGCCCACACCACCCACGCGGTGAGCGCCAGCGGCACCAGCGGAAGGAACCAGAGGTAGATCAACGACAGGAACTGTGCGGAGACCGTGGTGCCGAGGACATCGTGCAAGATCGTCGCGGGCTCGTGGCCGAACATCAGGGTGCGGTCGATCAGGTGCAGGTCGCGGTCGAAGTTCACATCACGCACAAACGGCAGGAACGACTTCAGGTTCCGATAGCTGACATAGGTGACGTAGAAGCAGACGACACCCATCACCACCAGCACGATCCGCTCGCGGTTCCAGTGCGCCCGAAGTCGCTCGCGGAAGAGGTCCGGCATCTGCGAGAAGTTCAGCTTCGACTTCCACAGCGTCCGGGGCAGCAGATCGGCGAGCAGGGCCCCCCCGACCAGCAGCGGGCCACGCATCCACGCGGGGCCGAGGAAGCCGTCCGGGTCGAGCAGTCCTTTGTCCAAGTGGACCGCCGTCGCGATCGCCCACGCGGCCATCGCCGAGGCGATGACGACAAGAGAGATCTGGGCCCGACGGTGCATCCGCTCAGTCTAGTGAGGCGCCCCGCGCGAGTTGGTACGGTCCCGATTGGCTGGTTCCGCGCCCCGCCAAGCAGCCAATCGAGACCGTCCTCACTCAAACGAGCAAGCAGAGGGGACGGCGGGGCTGGGTCAGTCGATGACGGCGAGACGGGAGGGGTCGACCGTCATCCGCACCCGGTCACCGAGACCGACCTGGGCGCCGAGACCCGCGACCGCATCCACCGTGCCAAGCTGATCGGTCTCGACCACGAGTCGGAGTTGCTCGGGGGTGGCGCGCGCTGCGGTGACCACACCGGCGAGTGGGCCGTCGGGGGCGAGCGCGAGCGCCGAGCGGCGTACGGCGACCGCGGGGGCCATGGGCAACCCGGCGGCCGCCAGCACAGCCCCGGCGGCGGCGTCCACGAGGACCCGGGCATAGCCCAAGAAGAGCGCCGTCGTGGCGTCCACGGGGTGCGCCCACACCTCGCCGATCGGCCCGTCCTGCACCACGGCGCCCTCGCGCATCACGGCCAGCCGGTCGGCGACGGCGAACGCCTCGTCGTGGTCGTGGGTCACCAGCACGGTGGTGGTGCCGGCTGCGCGGAGGACCGCGCGCAGGTCGCCGGCCAGCCGCTCGCGGAGGCCGGTGTCGAGGGCTGACAGCGGTTCGTCCAGCAGGAGCAGCCGCGGCTGCACGGCCAGAGCACGGGCGAGCGCCACCCGCTGCCGCTCACCGCCGGAGAGCGTCGCGGGCATCCGATCGGCGAAGCCGGCCAGCCCGACCAGCTCGAGCAGCTCGGCGACGCGGGCTGCCCGCTCGCCGGCACCGACCCGACGTAGACGCAGCGCATACTCCACGTTGCGACCCACGCTGAGGTGGGCGAAGAGCTGGCCGTCTTGGAACAGCAGGGCGAAGCCGCGCTTGTGAGTCGGTACGCCGCTCATGTCACGGCCGTCGTAGAGGATCCGACCGGCGACGAGCGGCTCCAGACCGGTGATGGCGCGCAACAGGGTGGACTTGCCGCAGCCCGACGGACCGAGCACGGCGAGGACACCGCCGTCGTCGAGTCGCAGGCTGACGTCGGCGACGGCCGGTGGCCCGGCGGCGTACCGCACGGTGACGCGCTCGAGCTCCAGCATGGTCAGAACGCTCCCACCGACGGGACCCGGAGTCGTTCGACGACCAGCATCACCAGGGCAGTGGTGAGCGCGAGCAGAACGGATGCCGCGAGTGCCATCCCGTAGTTGTCCGGCCCGGGGTGACCCAGGAGCCGATAGATCAGCACCGGCAGGGTGGGCCGGTCGTCGCGGGCCAGGAAGGACGTGGCGCCGAACTCGCCGAGGGAGACGGCGTAGGCAAACCCGGCAGCCGCGAGGAGCGGCTTCCAGAGGGCGGGCAGGTCGACCGTGCGCCACACCCGCCACGGCGACGCACCCAAGGACGCCGCCGCCTGGCGCTGCCGGTCGTCGATGCCGAGCAGTACTGGCGACAGAGTCCGCACCACGAGCGGCAGGGCGACCAGCGCCTGAGCAATCGGCACGAGCAGGGGGTTGTCGAGGAGGTCGATCGGCGGCCGGCCCAGCGTGATGAGCAGCCCGAAGCCCAACGTCACCGCCGAGACCCCCAACGGAAGCATGAAGAGTCCGTCGAGCCCTGCCCGCACCCGACGCTCGGCGGGAGCGGTGGATCGGTGGGTGGCGACGACGGTCACCAGGAGGCCGAGCAGCAGGGCCATCCAGGTGGCGTCGACTGCGGTCCGCAGCGAGTTGACCAGCGCGTCGCCAGCAGGGACCAGCACCCCGCCCGGCGCTCGACCCAAGGCACGGTAGTTCGCCAGCCCCCAGCCGCCGCCCTGCCCTTCGCCCTGTCTCAGCGATCCGGCGACCAAGGTGGCGAGCGGCGCCGCGACGAACGTCAGCACTCCGGCAGTCGCGAGAAGGGCCGGCAGGTCCGCGCGCCGCGGCCGCCGTGGCCTCGGTCGGACGGGGGTGTTGCTGGGGTCGGAGACTGCGCGCATCCGCTGCACCCACCACATCAGGCCGACCACCACAAGCAGCTGGAGCAGCGACAAGGTGGCCGCGGCCTGCAGATCCAGCAGGTTCGTGGTGAGCAGGTAGATCTCGCTCTCGACGGTGGCGTAGCGCTGACCACCCAGGGTCAGCACGATCCCGAAGGCAGTCGCGCAGAACAGGAACACCACGCTGGCCGCCGAGGCGATCGCCGACCGCAACGACGGCAGCGTCACCGTCCACCAGACCTGGACGGGGGTGGCGCCGAGAGCGGCGGCCGCTTCACCGGGCCGCGGGTCGAGGGACTCCCAGGCCGCACCGACCGCGCGGACGACGACGGAGAGGTTGAAGAACACCAGCCCGCAGATGATCGCCCAGGCCGTGCCGTCCAGGCCGAGGAATCCCAGCGGGCCACCTTCGGAGAAGAGCTGCCGGAAGGCAACGCCGACGACCACGGTCGGAAGCACGAAGGGCACCAGCAGCAGTGCGCGCACCAGCCGACGGCCTGGGAAGGCGAGCCGATGGAGGGCGTACGCCGCGGGCAGGCCGGCCAGCACCACGATCACCGTCGCCAAGGTCGACGACCACAAGGTGAACCAGACGACCCGGTGCACCCTGGGCCGGGCCAGCACGTCGAGCACGCCGCCGAGGTCGAGCCGGCCGTCGGGCCACAGCCCGCGAGCCAGCATCCCGCCGACCGGAACCAGGAAGAACACCCCCAGCACCAGCAACGGCACCGCAGCCAGGCCGACCAAGCCTGGACCCGTGGAGGGCCGCCTGCTGCGCGACGGCGCCCTTCCACGGATCCAGGCTAAGGACGCGCGCCTCACCGCGTGGTGACCTCCGTCCAGGTGGTCAGCCAGTCGGAGCGATGCGCGGAGATCTCGGCGGGATCGATCGACCATGGCGAGGTGGGCTGCTTGGCATACCGCTTCCAGTCGGCGGGGAGCGGCGTGCCGCTGCGCACCGGGAAGACGTACATGCTCGTCGGTAGCGCCGCCTGGACCGCAGGGCTCTGCAAGAACTCCAAGAACGCCCGTGCTCCGGTGGGGTTCGCGGCGCCGTCGAGCACACCGGCGTACTCCACCTGCCGGAAGCAGGTGTCCAGCAGGGCGCGCGTCGTGGACCTACCGTCACTCACCGTGAAGGCCGGCGAGGAGTCGTAGGACACCACGATCGGTCGTTGGCCATGTTGACCGCCCTGGGTGAAGTCGACGTAGTAGGCGTCGCTCCAGCCGTCTGTCAGCTTGGCTCCGTTGTCGAGCAACGCCGACCAGTAGTCGGGCCAGTCGTCGCCGTACTTCGCGATGGTGGCCAGCAAGAACGCCATCCCGGTCGAGCTGGTCGCCGCGCCAGGGGTCACCAGTAGATCGTGGTAGGCCGGCTTCGCCAGGTCGTCGAGAGTGCGGGGCGGCGTGACGTCGTGAGCCGAGAACCAGTCGGTGTCGATGTTGACGCAGACGCTCGCGCTGTCGACGGGCAGCAGTCGGTCGCTGCCCTCGGGCAGCGCATAGGCCTCGGCCCCGGGTGCCGGGGAGACCTCAGCATCCTGGAAGACGTCGGCGTCGAGCGCGCGGGTCGCGAAGGTGTTGTCGACTCCGAACGCGACGTCGCCGGCGGGGGCACCTGCGGTGAGCACCAGCTTGTTGGTCAGCGTCCCCGCATCACCGGCCGCCTCGACCTCGAGGGTGTAGCCCGACTCATCCTCGAAGGAGCGGATCAGCTTCTTCGGGAGCGCCCACGACTCATGGGTCAGCAACACCACGGTGCCGCCGCTTTCGGTGCCGTCCGCACCGTCGCCACCGCTCGATCCGGAGGACGACGAGCCGATCAGGCTGCAGCCGGTCAGCGCCGCCGCTACCAATGCGGCAGCCAGCCAGCGCGCGGCGCGCCGGTCCGGGCATGGGACCGGCCAGTTGGACGATGGACGAGCAAACAACCTCACGATGACTCCCTTCGCCGGTGCTAACCGGAGCAGGTTCGAGGGTCTGCGGCTGTTCCGCACTCTCAGCTCGCCATCGGTGTCTCCACGCCGGCGGGCTCCCCTGTCGTGAGAGCAATGATAGGTGACCCGCTGACGTGGATGGGCGGGAGGCCGCGGGGGCGGCTAGTGAGGTCGGCGGCTATCGGGTGTGAGGCGATAGAGCATGCCGTCGGGGGAGTCTTCCGCGGACAACTCACCTCGGGCGACCAGCAGCTCGAGGTGGGCGCGGGTCTCCAACGTCGCCAGGGCGGTGTTGAACAAGTCGAGGTCGGCGAGCCGCAGCTCGTGTCGGGTCCAGGGGAGCAGGTGAGCGACGGCGTACGCCGTGAGCTGCTCGCCGCCGAGCACCTCCAGGCATAGCGCCAGGCGGCGGTCGTGGTGGGCGGTCAACTCGTCGACCCGCGCATGCGTCGAGGCGGCCACCGGGCCGTGGGCAGGCAGCAGCCGCAGGTCTGGCATCGCGCGCACCTTCGCCAGCGAGGCAAGGAAGTCACCGAGCGGTTGAGGGGCAACGACCGCCTCGAAGCCGATCGAGGGCGTGATCGTCGGCAACACGTGATCACCGGCGAACAGCAGGCCGGCCGCTCGGTCGGCGAAGACGAAGTGCCCCTGAGTGTGGCCCGGCGTGTGCACGGCATCCAGCGCCCGGGAGCCGACAACGACGGTCTGGTCGCCCTCCAGCCAGGTGTCGGGGTAGCTCCACTGCGCAAGGTCCGGCACCGACCCGGCACTGAACCGCGCCCACGCCTCCGCGATCTCGGGGGCTCCGGCGGCGCGGAGCAGCAGGTAGTTGAGGTTGCGTGCCGTCGGCTCGGGACTGTGGATCGCGTCCAGCGACGCCTTGTCGCCGAGGCCGAGGGACACGTGCGCGCCGAACTCGGCGCGCAGCACCGCGGCGAGGGTGTAGTGGTCCCGGTGAGCATGGGTGACCAGGAATCGGGTGATGTCGGAGAGCCGGTGGCCGAGCTGAGCCAGTGCGCTCTCCAGAGCGGCCCGACCCTCTTGGATCGCCCAGCCGCCGTCGATCAGGGTCAGCCCCTCCTCGGTCTCGAGCACGTAGACGTTGACGGCACGCAGGCCGTCCATCGGGAGAGGCAGTGGGATGCGGTGGATCCCGTCCGCAGCGGGCCACGCTCCGGGCTCCGACCAGTGCAGTCCGGAGTCGGGCGAGACGGACTTCGCGGTAGGGGTGCCGGGGGGCATGGGCCGATCATGCCCCAGCTCGCGGTAGCGCTCGTCGTAGAGTCTCGACCGTGACCAGATCGCCGTACGTCGTCGTGGTCGGCGGGGCGAACATGGATCTAAAGGCGCGCAGTGCCGCCGCAATCGTGGCAGGGACCAGCAACCCGGGCTCGACACGCATGTCGGCGGGTGGGGTCGGACGCAACGTGGCGGAGAGCCTCGCCAGGCTTGGGTCAGCCGTCCATCTGGTGGCTGCCGTCGGCGCGGACCCGATCGGTGACGCTCTCCTGGGCGACACCGCAGCGGCAGGGGTCGGCATCGAGCATGTCCGCCGGCTCAATGTGCCGACCGGCACCTACACCGCCATCCTCGATCACGATGGCGAGCTCAGCGTCGCAGTAGCCGACATGACCGCGACCGATGCCTTGGGGCCGGACGCGGTGCGGGAGTCGAAGGATCTGCTCAGCCGGGCGGCGCTGATCGTGCTCGATGCCAACCTGGCGTCGCCCACCCTGACGGCTGCGCTCACCGTGGCCGCCGTGAGTCGAGTGCCGGTGGTGCTGGATCCGGTGAGCGTGCCGAAGGCGTCACGACTCGCTGCCGTCCTCGCCGTCGAACGGCCGATCCACACCATCACGCCCAACGCCGACGAGCTCGCCGAGCTGACCGGCCGGCCCACCAGCCGCCCTGCCGAGGCGGTCTCCGCCGCTCGCAGGCTGATGGAGCGCGGGGTTGCCAGGGTCTGGGTCCGATTGGGCCCGGCCGGCTCGATGCTGGTCGCGGCGGGCGCCGACCCCGTCATGCTGTCTCCGTTCCCGAGCGAGGTGGTCGACGTGACCGGAGCGGGCGACGCGATGCTGGCGGCGTACTGTCACGCGCTGCTCGCCAACCACCCTCCCGAGTTGGCGGCGATACACGGTCAGGCAGCGGCAGCGCTCACCGTCGCTGCGGCCGAGACGGTTCGACCGGACCTGACCGCCGATCTGGTGGCGGGGATCCTCACCTCGATCCCAGCGCCGTCCATATCAGCGTCGTCCACGAAAGGGAGCCGATGACCGCACCGCCCTTGGAAGTCGCCCCCGAGGTCGCCGACGCCCTCGCCGAGGGCCAGCCCGTCGTGGCGCTGGAGAGCACGATCATCAGCCACGGCATGCCCTATCCGCAGAACGTCCAGATGGCGCGCGAGGTCGAGCAGATCGTCCGCGACCATGGCGCCACCCCGGCCACCATCGCGGTCCTGCACGGTCGGCCGCGGATCGGGCTGTCCGCTGACGACTTGGAACTGCTGGCGTCCGACGAATCGGTGAGCAAGGTCAGCGTCCGCGACCTGGGGTACGTCGTCGCGTGCGGCGGCCACGGCGCCACCACTGTCGCCTCCACCATGCGCCTGGCCAGCCGCGCCGGCGTTCGAGTCTTCGTCACCGGGGGCCTCGGTGGGGTCCATCGCGGGGCACAGCAGTCCTTCGACATCTCCGCTGACCTGATCGAGCTGGCCACTACGCCGGTGGCGGTGGTCTCGGCAGGGGTGAAGAGCATCCTGGACATCGGCCTCACCCTGGAGACGCTGGAGACCTACGGCGTCCCGGTGTTGGCTGTGGGGTCGGACGAGTTCCCGTCGTTCTACTCTCGGTCGTCCGGTCATCGAGCACCCATGCGCGTCGACAGCGCCGACGAGGTCGCCGCCGTGATGCGCGCGCACTGGTCGCTCGGGCTGGCCTCCGGACTGGTCGTGGCCAACCCGATCCCTGCCGAGGACGAGATCCCCGCCGACGAGATCGGCGCGGTGATCGACCAGGCCCTGGCCGACCTGGACCGGCTAGGCATCAGCGGAAAGGACGCCACCCCCTACCTCCTGGGCCGGATCGTCGAACTCACCGACGGCGCCAGCCTGACCGCCAACATCGCCCTGGTGCGTCACAACGCCCGCCTCGGCGCCGCTGTCGCCGCCCGGTTCGCCACTGCCTGACCGCTGGCGGCATGGTAGTGCCTGTCGGGCCCACTACCCTGACGCCTCATGCGGTGGTTGCGGCGAATCCTGGTCGGTCTCCTGCTGTTCGTCGTCATCGCGGCGGTGGCCGGCTACTGGTACGAGCGGCCGCTGCTGCTGACCGGAACGGGATACGCGGCGCACAACGCCTGCGCAGTCCAGCATCTGGCCGGGCGAGACGACCCGGAGGACGATCTGCCACCCAACCCGTTGGTGCCTTTCTTGCGCACCAAGAACGTCGGCGACGGCGGGGTGCAGGCATCGCTGCTCGGCGTGCTCGCGAAGCAGACGGCGTGGCACACCCCCGGCTTCGGCTGCACCCTGGCCAAGGACCGACCCGACCTCGGCCAGGCGACCGAGGTGGGCGACGATGGAAATCCGTTCACGTCTGCGGCCACACCCACCAGGTCGGCCGAGATCGACGACGCAGTGGCTACGGCATTCGGCGACGGCCTTTCCGCTGCCCGGCGCGACCAGCTCGGCACCCGCGCGGTCCTGGTGGTCAAGGACGGCGAGCTGATCGCGGAGAGGTATGCCGACGGCTTCGATGCCGACACCCCGCAGCTGGGCTGGTCGATGACCAAGAGCGCGACGAATCTGCTGTTGGGCCGGCTGGTCCAGCAAGGCACCGTGCAGATGACCGACGACCACCTTCGGGCCGAGTGGAGCGACGACCGCGCCGACAGCACCATCGCCCAGCTCGGCCAGATGACGAGCGGCCTGGCCTGGGACGAGACCTACGACCTGGGCACCCCGATCACCCAGATGCTCTACCGCGAGCCGGATATGGCGGCGTACGTCGCCAGCCGAGACCTCGCGCACCAGCCCGGCACCTATCAGCAGTACTCCAGTGGCAGCACCACCCTCCTCTGCTCGGTCCTCGCCGAACGCAGTGGCGTGCGAGCGGACCTGCCGCGCCGTGAACTGTTCGCGCCGCTCGGGCTCTCCTCCGCCGTGCTGGAGCCGGACGCGGCCGGCACACCCGTGTGCAGCTCCTACCTCTGGGCGACCCCCCGCGACTGGGCGGCGTTGGGCCAGTTCGCGTTACAGCGCGGGGTCTGGAACGGCGAGCGGCTCCTCCCGACCGGATGGATGAAGGCCTCGACGACGGCGGTCGACGTCCACACAGAGGACCCTGGCTATGCCACCGGCTGGTGGTCGAACACCGCCGCCGATGGCAGCCGGGTGGAGGGCTCACTTCCCGCGGATGCCTATTTCGCCGAGGGCCACGACGGCCAGTGGATCGTCGTCGTGCCCTCCGCGAAGCTGGTCGTAGTGCGCCTCGGCTTCAGCCCAGAGATCGACGATGTCGGCGCGGTTCGCCTGGCCGCCGACGTCCTCGCCCTCCACTGACGCGCGGCACCAAGAGATCTCGCGATCTTCTACGACGACAGCGGCGTCAGCGCGCCCTCGCGCTCAGCGAACCGGTGCGCGGGTGGGGCCAGCCGACGACGGATCGCCTGGAAGGTGGCCTCGGCGCCGATGCCCGCCCACTCGGCGGGGAGCAGCTCGAGCGGGAGTCCTGGGTCGAGGTAGGGCAGCCGACGCCACGTGGTGAGTGTGCGGACGTAGTCCACGAAGGCCTCCCGCTCCGTCTCCCACGACCGGGAGCGGGGCCGGCTCAGCCACGCCTGGAGGAGATCGGAGTGCCCCGCGTCAAAGTCGGCGTACAGCCGATCGAGCTCGACCAGATCCCACCATCCGGTCACCTCGGCCCGCAGGTCGGCGAAGCCGAGGTGCTCAGCGCGAAACAGGTCGACATAGGAGTCCAGCCCCTCTCGGATCAAGGTCTCGCGAGCCTCGGTCTCCAGGTGGCTGGGCGCGATCCAGACGCCCGGCCCGACCGTCCCGAAGCCCAGCCAGGCCAGCCTCACCCGCAGCCGGTGGCGGCGCTCCCGCTCGGTCTCCGGGACGCTGAAGACGGCCAGCAGCCAGCCGTCTCGGAGCTGGGCGCGGCGGGGGTGGAAGATCCGCCGATCACCCAAGTCGAGGAGGTGATGGGTGTGCGCGTCGAGCACATATCCTGCCGCCCCGTCGCGCCGCTCCGGATGGATCACCGAGCGCCGCTTCAACCGCGAGATCGACGAGCGTACGGCGGTCTCGTCGACGCCGAGGTGGGCCATCAGCCGGACCGTCGCCGCGATGCTGAGCCAATCTCGGCTCTCTCGGGCGTAGAGACCGAAGAGGGTGACGATCAGCGCGCGAGGTGGATGCCCGGCCTCACCCTGCCCCTTCTCACCCTGCCCTCGAGGGAGATCGCTGATGACCACACGGGGACCCTACTCGCGGAACCGGCGCCGACGCAGCACTGAGGGCTCTAGCGTTCTCTTGACTATCGTCATGCCAACGGCATACTGATCCAATGCCGCACGAGACTCTGTCACCCTCTGCGCACGTCGACACGTTCTGCCGTGACAACCTGCCGCCAACAGACCTTTGGCCCGACCTCGTCTTCGACATCGACGATGTCGCCTATCCCGACCGGCTCAACTGCTCCGTCGAGCTGCTCGACAAGGTCATCGACCAGTTGGGCGCGGACCGGCCGTGCCTGCTCTCCCCCGCCGGTGAGCGACTGAGCTACGGCGAGGTGCTCGCCACCGTCAACCAGGTCGGCCAGGTGCTCACCGATGACCTGGGCATCGTGCCGGGCAACCGGATCCTGCTGCGAGCCCCCAACAACCCGTGGCTGGTGATCTGCTGGCTGGCCACCTTGAGGGTGGGCGCCGTCGCGGTGACCACGATGCCACTGCTTCGTCCGGGCGAGCTGACGACCGTCGCCGAGATCGCGCGAGTCGACCTCGCCCTGTGCGACCCACGGTTCGCCGACGACCTCGCGAAGGCGGACCTCGGTGGTGCGCCGACGGTGTTGGTCGACGAGCTCCAGCGGCAGGCAGCTGGAAAGCCGACCGCTGGCCCGGCACCGGTCGACACCGCTGCCGACGACGTCGCCCTGCTGGCGTTCACCTCGGGCACCACCGGCCGCCCCAAGGCCACCATGCACTTTCATCGTGACGTGCTCGCCAACGCCGACACCTTCGGCAAACACGTGGTGAAGATCCAGCCTGACGACGTCGTCACCGGCACCCCGCCGCTGGCCTTCACCTTCGGGCTCGGTGGCCTGGTGGTGTTTCCGATGCGGGTGGGCGCCGCCGCGCTGCTCATCGAGCGGGCCACTCCGGCGGAGCTCGCCGAGCACATCGGGACCTATGGTGCGACCGTCTGCTTCACCGCGCCCACGGCCTACAAGGCAATGCTGTCCGGCGGCTCGGTCACCCATCTCCGCGGTCTGCGCTGCGCCGTCTCGGCAGGCGAGCATCTGCCCCAGTCCACCTGGGAGCAGTTCCGCGAGGCCACCGGGGTGCGGCTGATCGACGGCATCGGATCCACCGAGATGCTGCATGTCTTCGTCTCGGCGGCCGACGACGACATCCGGCCGGGCTCGACCGGCTTCGCCGTGCCGGGCTATCGGGCGACCATCCTCGACGACGAGGGCCAGCCAGCCGCCCCGGGGACGCCGGGGCGACTTGCGGTCAAGGGACCGACCGGTTGCCGCTACTTGGCCGATCCGCGCCAGCGCAACTACGTCCAGAACGGGTGGAACCTGACCGGCGACGTCTTCACCCAGGATGACGACGGCTACTTCTACTACGTCGCTCGCGGTGACGACATGATCGTGTCCTCGGGCTACAACATCGGTGGGCCCGAGGTCGAGGAGGCGCTGGTCGCCCACCCGGCCGTCGCGGAGTGTGCGGTCGTCGGCGCACCCGACGATGCACGCGGCCAGCTGGTGAAGGCCTACGTCGTGCTGGCGCCGGGCTTCACCGGCACCGACGAGCTGGTGACCGAGCTGCAAGACTTCGTCAAGCAGACCATCGCGCCCTACAAGTACCCCCGGGCCATCGAGTTCCTCACCGATCTCCCCCGCACCACCACCGGCAAGCTGCAGCGGTTCCGCCTGCGCGAGCTCGCCCAGGAAGAGAGCACTTCATGAGGATTGCTGTCATCGGAGGAGGGCCGGGCGGGCTCTACTTCTCGGCGCTCGCCAAGCAGCTCGACCCCACGCACGAGATCACCGTGTGGGAGCGCAACGCGGCCGACGACACCTTCGGCTTCGGCGTCGTCTTCTCCGACGAGACCCTCGGCGGCATCGAGTCCGCCGACGAGTGGGTCTTCGAGCAGATGCAGGCCGAGTTCGCCCGGTGGGACGACATCGACGTGCACTTCCGCGGCCAGGTCTTCACCAGCGGTGGGCACGGCTTCGCAGCGATGAGCCGGCAGCGGCTGCTGCAGATCCTGCAGGCACGCTGCGCCGAGCTCGGCGTGACCGTGCACTTCCAGACCATGGCCCCCGATGTCGAAGAACTGGCCACGACGCACGACCTGGTCATCGCCTCGGACGGACTCAACTCGATCGTCCGCAACCGCTTCGCCGACAGCTTCGGACCCAGCCTTGACGTGCGCCGCTGCAAGTACATGTGGCTAGGCACCTCGAAGGTCTTCGACGCCTTCAAGTTCTACATCCGCGAGACGCCTGCCGGCGTGATGCAGGTGCACGGCTATCCGTTCAACGACCGGGGCAGCACCTTCATCATCGAGATGAACGAGGAGGTCTGGCGCCGCGCTGGCTTCGACGCGCTCGCGGATCGGGAGTTCGCGCCGGGCGAGTCCGACGAGAAGTCGGTCGAGGTGGTCAAGGAGCTGTTCGCCGATGTCCTCGACGGGCACGAGGTCTTCCTCAACAACTCCAAGTGGATCAACTTCACCACCGTCCGCAACGAGCACTGGTGCCACGACAACATCGTGCTGATCGGAGACGCCGCCCACACCGCGCACTTCTCGATCGGCTCCGGCACCAAGCTGGCCATGGAGGACTCTCTGGCGCTGGCCGCATGCCTGCACGAGCACGAGAGTCTCGCCGACGCCCTGGCGGCGTACGAAGCCGAGCGACGCCCCGTGGTGCTGTCCACTCAGCGCGCCGCCCAGGCCAGCCTGGAGTGGTTCGAGAACCTCGGGCAGTACACCCACCAGGAGCCGGACCAGTTCGCCTTCAACATCATGACCCGCAGCCGCCGGGTCACCTACGACAACCTGCGGGTCCGTGACCCGGAGTTCGTCGAGCGGATCGACGAGTGGTTCGCCGGGCACGAGGCTGGTCGCGGGTTCGGCGACGGTGAGGTCCGGCCACCGATGTTCCAGCCCTTCCGGCTGCGCGAGATGGGGCTGACCAACCGGGTTGTCGTGTCGCCGATGGACATGTACTGCGCGACCGACGGCGTGCCCGGCGACTTCCACCTCGTCCACCTCGGCGGGAAGGCGCTCGGCGGCGCCGGCCTGGTGATGACCGAGATGGTCTGCGTCTCCGACACCGGCCGGATCACGCCCGGCTGCGCGGGCCTCTACACAGACGAGCAGGAGGCCGCTTGGCGGCGGGTCGCGGACTTCGTGCACGCGGAGTCGCAGGCCAAGATCGGCATGCAGCTCGGTCACTCCGGTCGGAAGGGTTCGACCCGGCTGATGTGGGAGGGCATCGACGAGCCGCTGCCCGAGGGCAACTGGCCGGTGGTCGGACCGTCGCCGCTGCCCTACCGCGCCGGCATCAACCAGGTGCCCCACGAGCTCAGTCGGGCGGAGATGGCCGAGATCCTCGACCAGTTCGTCGACTCCGCTCACCGCGCTGATCGTGCCGGCTTCGATCTCCTCGAACTGCACTGTGCCCACGGCTACCTCCTGTCGTCGTACATCTCGCCGCTGACCAACCAGCGCACCGACGAGTACGGCGGATCACTGACCAACCGGCTGCGCTACCCGCTCGAGGTCTTCACCGCCATGCGCGAGGTGTGGCCGGAGGAGAAGCCGATGAGTGTGCGAATCTCCGCGACGGACTGGTGTCCTGACGGGCTGAGCGAGGAGGACGCCGTCGAGGTGGCCCGGGCCTTCTCCGCCGCCGGTGCCGACATCGTCGACGTCTCCAGCGGCCAGGTCGTCGCCGAGGAGCAGCCGGCGTTCGGCCGGTCCTACCAGACGCCGTTCGCCGACCGGATCCGCAACCAGGCCGACATCGCGACGATGGCGGTGGGGATCATCTCGTCCTACGACGACGTGAACTCGATCCTGCTCGCCGGGCGGGCCGACCTGTGCGTGCTCGGCAGGGCGCATCTCTACAACCCCAACTGGACGCTGCACGCCGCCGCCGAGCAGGAGTACGCCGGTCCGGCGGCGCTCTGGCCTCGACCTTGGCAGGCAGGTGCCCGCAAGCCGCAGACCGGGCGCACCGATGGTCCGCGGCCACGACTGGAGCTGATCCGCGCAGGTGAGCCCGGCACCGCTCATCAACGGTGGCGCCCATGACCCGGGAGCCGGAGGGCCGGATTGCGCTGGTCACCGGAGCCGGGCGGGGGATCGGCCGCTCGGTCGCCCGGCGGCTCAGCGAGCAGGGTCTGCGGGTCGCCCTGACCGCGCGCAGCGCCGACGAGCTCGAGCGCACCGCCGCCGAGTGCGCGGGTGGGACCTTGGTGGTTCCCGCCGATCTGACCGACCCCGCTGCCGCTGACTCGGTCTTCGGCAAGATCGAGGCCGCCTGGGGTCCGGTCGAGGTGCTGGTGGCGAACGCCGGGAGCGCGGTCTCCGCTCGGGTGGACCGCACCAGCGACGAGGACTGGCAGCGGATGCTCGAGATCAACCTGACCGCGCCGTTCCGGTGCCTGCGGCGGGCGATCCCGGCGATGCGCGCGGCGTCGTACGGCCGGATCGTGGTGGTCGCCTCCGTCGCCGCCCGGGTCGGGGAGCCCTACATCGCGGCCTACACCGCCAGCAAGCACGGCGTGCTCGGTCTGGTCCGCTCCGCCGCCGCGGAGCTGGCCCGCACCGGCGTGACCGTGAACGCCATCTGTCCCGGCTACGTCGACACCGAGATGACCGACCAGACCGTGGCCGGGATCGTCGCGGTCTCGGGTCGCTCCGAGGCCGAGGCTCGCGAGATCCTCGCGGACAAGCAGCCGATCGGACGCCTGATCACTCCCGAGGAGGTCGCCGACGCGGTCTGGTACTGCGTCGCCAGCGGCGGCGTGACGGGCCAGGGCCTCGTCGTCGACGGCGGCGCCTACCAGGGATGATCACGACATGACTCTGGACCGCATCAACCCCGACGAGCTCGCCCGCCCGGCCGGCTTCTCCCACGCAGTCGTCGGTCACGGCACCGCGGTCTTCCTCGCCGGCCAGACCTCGATGGCACCCGACGGGACCATCATCGGCACCACCGTCGTAGATCAGTTCGAGGTCGCGCTCGGCAACCTTCTCACCGCGCTCCGCGCCGCCGGTGGCACCCCCGACCAGCTCGCCTCGCTGACGGTCTACGTCGTCGACATGGATGACTACCGCGCCCACGCCCGCGAGATCGGACAGGTCTGGCG
Organism: Nocardioidaceae bacterium; assembly: GCA_039811985.1. Taxonomy (GTDB): domain Bacteria; phylum Actinomycetota; class Actinomycetes; order Propionibacteriales; family Nocardioidaceae; genus Nocardioides. Next base: position 21,766 of record JBDHZT010000062.1, read on the forward strand.
CCGCCTGGTCGGCAGCGACTACCCCGCCATGGCCGGCATCGGCATCAGCCGTCTCTGGGACCTCGAGGCCCTGGTCGAGGTGCAGGGCTTCGCCGTGATCGACTGACGGGTTCCGGGTCGACGGCCCTGGTCGTCGCCCGGGTTGCTGGTCGCCTTGGGTTGCGACCGACAGGGCAGCGACGACCGGCGAGCGCCACTGATGGCTGGGGTCGGTGTCCGGGTTGCTGGTCGCCTTGGGTTACGACCGACAGGGCAACGACGCGAGAGGTGGGCCG
>JBDHZT010000063.1:0-21608 GCA_039811985.1 Nocardioidaceae bacterium
GCAACCACAGCAGACAGTGAGTCGGAAAGCAGCCGAAGCGGAAGGGCCTCCTCTCCCGGTAGCCGCCGATCGACAGCAGCCACAGCAGACCAGCAACCCAACAACGACCTGGCACCTGACGACGACGGGCGGTCAGGGGAGGACGACGGCCAGGCCGAGCCAGTCGGCCAGAGCCTCGATCTCGTCGTGGACGGCCGCGCGCTGGGTGGCCGACCAGTCGCCGTCCTCGTGCAACGCGTGCACGATCAGCTCGCCGGCCGGGTGGTCGGCGGTGGCGTCGAGCTTGCCGACCAGGCGGTCGCCGTAGAGCACCGGCAGCGCCCAGTACCCCCACCGGCGCTGGTGAGCGGGCTTGTACATCTCCAGCTGGTAGTCGAACTCGAAGATCTCTGCCATCCGCTTGCGGTCATAGACGAGCCGGTCGAGCGGCGACAGCAACACCGCGCGTCCTCGGAAGGGCTGGCCGAGCCAGGCTGGATCGACTCGCCACCGGCCCCGCACCCCTTCGATCACGGCCGCCTCGCCGGCGTCGCCGACATCGTTGGGCTCGGCAGGGGTGACCGCGGCACGCGCCCGGGCGATGCCCAGCGAGGTGAGCCTGCGTCGACCCCGCTCCGCCTTCGCCTCGGCGAGTGGCACCACGGGGTCGTCGGGATAGACCCGCCCCGCCAGATCCCACAGCTTCTCGCCGCCCTCCCGAGCCGACAGCGCGACCTCGCCGCGCGCGACCATGAAGGTGAGTAGCTTCTGCACGCTCTTGTTGTTGGTCCACCCCGAGGAGCGCCATGGACGCATGATCGTGTCCGGCAGCTCGCTCAGCGGAAGCGGCCCATCCCCGCGCAGCCGGTCGAGGATGTCGAGCCGGCAGGCATCGTTGGCTTCCACCCAGGCGGCGATGCCGACCTGCCAGTCGAGAAGCTCGCCGGTGCCGGGCCAGGCCGCCATCTCCGCCCGGTAGAGGCGGAGATCCTCCGCAGGCCTGATCTGCGAGTCCAGCTCCAGCAGCCGCTGCTCGTCGAGCGCCTCGCGCATCTCCTCGGGGGAGTACGACGACCCGAGACGACTCCACGCCACCAGGTCTGCGCTGGGCGCGACCACCTTGGTGATGTCGTACTGCACGAAGGTCAGGTGCCGGATCAGCGGCAGCAGCTCCGTGGGTCGATCGGCAGTCAGCCGCTGGGCAGCGACGGCGATCCGTCGGGTGTCGCGCCTCGAGAGCTGGTGGGGAGCGGCCATGACCGGGAGGCTACGCCGGAGTATGGACACTGCCGAGGGTGAAGCGGAACAGACTCGCTCGCGCGGGGGTTACCTGGGAATGACCACTCTCACCGACCGCACTATCGGCTCGCTCCGACGCCATCACGAAGCGCTTGCCGCGACCGTGCCCTCGCTCTCCGACACCGAGTTGGCACTCCGGTCCGGGGCCTCGGACTGGTCGGTGGCAGAGGTGCTGTCCCATCTCGGCAGTGGCGCCGAGATCGCCGCGGCCACGCTCAGGCATGCCCTCGGCGAAGGCGAGCAGCCCGACCAGGAGTTCAACACCGGGGTGTGGGAGCGCTGGAACGCGCTGTCCGCCCGGGCTCAGGCCGACTCCTTCCTCGTTGCCGACGCCGAGCTGGTCGATCTCTTCGAGAGCCTGACTCCCGAGCAGCGAGCCGGTCTGGAGGTGCCGCTGGGATTCCTGCCGGCGCCGCTGCCGCTGGAGACCTATGCCGGAATGCGGCTCAGCGAGATGAGCCAGCACTCCTGGGACGTCTTCGTCGCGCTCGATCCGGCCGCCGCGCTCGATGCCGAGGCCGCCGAGATCCAGATCGACCATTTCTTGGGTGGACTCGGCTTCTTCCTCGGGTTCACGGGGAAGGCCGACCAACTGGAGTCCCCGACCGTGCTCGCCGTGGCGGGCAGCGATCTCTCACTCGTGATCGACGACTCCGTGCGACTGACGCGCGGGCAGGCCGAGCCCACCGCGACGTTCACCGCTCCAGCCGAGTCGGTGGTCCGGCTGCTCAGCGGCCGGCTGAAGGAGCCGTACGTCGGCGAGGTCGAGGTCTCCGGCGCCCTCACCCTCGAAGACCTGCGCCGCGTCTTCCCAGGCTACTGAGCCCGACGACCGCTACTGGCGCACGTTCCATGCGGGGATGGCACCGATCGCGTCCCGGCGGGGTGCCGACTTCGGTCGAGGGGCAGGGACCGCCTACGATCGAAGTCATGCCAGGACTGGTGTCCAATGCCGCGATGCGGGTCCGGCGCAGTCTGATGAGGCGGGCGATGGCCCGTGGCGGGGGAAGCGGCAATCCCGACCTGACCAGCCTGCGCCGGGTGCCGCGCCGAGCGACGTACCCCCTGCGCCGAGACGGCATCGACCCGGTGCAGCGACTTCGCGACGTCCAGGCCAAGGAGCCGGTCACCCGCGTGACCCGGCTGCTGGGCATGAACGTCTGGCTCGTGACGGGCTACGACGAAGCGCGCGCGGTGCTGGCCGACGCGACCAACTACAGCAACAACATCCGGCACCTCCTCGGCGACGCCGAGCGATCCGGCGCCAACGAAGTCGGCGGTCTCGGCATGACCGACCCGCCGGATCACACCAAGCTCCGGGCGATGCTCACCCCGGAGTTCACTCGACGCCGGCTCTCGCGGCTGGACCCACTGATCGACAAGGTCGTCCAGGAGACCCTCGACGAGATGGCTGCCCACGGGCCCGACGCCGACCTGGTCTTCGACTTCGGATTCCGAGTGCCGTTCCGGGTGATCAGCGAGTTGCTCGGACTGCCCGAGATCGACTTCGACCTGTTCCACCGGTTGGGGGCCGCGAGATTCGATGTCAGCAAGGGCGGCGACAGCTCGTTCGGGGCGGCCACCTCCTCGCGGGAGTACCTCATCGCTGAGGTCGCCCGGCAGCGCACCGACCCCGGTGAGGGGCTGATCGGCGCGATGGTGCGCGACCACGGTGACGAGTTCGACGACGTCGAGCTGGGTGGCGTCGCGGATGGCGTCCTGCTCGGCGGCTACGAGACGAGCGCGAGCATGCTCGTGATGAGCACGTTCCTGCTGGCCGGACAGCCCGAGGCGTGGCAGCTGCTGCAGACCGGCAGCGACGACGAGGTGACGGCCATCGTCGAGGAGCTGTTGCGGATGCTGACGCCGGTGCAGATCGCCTTCGCCCGCTTCGCCCGAGAGGATCACGAGCTGTTCGGCAAGCAGGTCCGCAAGGGTGACCCGGTGCTGGTCTCACTGGTGCAGGCCAACCGGGATCCGCGCACCTGGGACGACCCGGACATCTTCGACCCGCACCGCTCGACAACCCCGTCGCATCTGGCCTTCGGGCACGGCATGCACCGCTGCCTGGGCGCCGAGCTCGGCCGGATGGAGCTGAAGGCCGCTCTCCGCGGGCTGGCGCGCCGCTTCCCGGACCTCGAGCTCACCAGCGAGGACGTCGACTTCAGAGAGCTCTCCATCGTGTACGGCATCGACAGCCTGCCGGTGCGACTCTGGAAGCCGTGACGACGGCTGGTCGACCAGACCTGGCTGATCGAAGGGAGCTGGCCAGGTTCGCCTGGCTGTCTATCGCCGCGGCGATCGTCACGATCGGCCTGAAGTTCGGCGCCTACACGCTGACCGGATCCGTCGGTCTGTTGTCGGACGCGCTGGAGTCCGTGGTCAACCTGGTCGCGGCCGTGGGGGCATTGATCGCCCTCGTCGTGGCTGCGCGGCCTGCCGACGACACCCACCACTTCGGGCGGACGAAGGCGGAGTACCTCTCCGCCGTGGCGGAGGGTGTGATGATCTTCGTCGCCGCGGTGGCCATCATCGCCTCGGCGATCGACCGCTTCGTGCATCCTCAAGAGCTGGAGCGAGTGGGGATCGGCCTGGGCGTCTCCGTGCTCGCCTCGCTCCTCAACGGCGCCGTGGCGTGGGTGCTGCTCCGTGCCGGCCGACGACACCGCTCCATCACGCTGGTCGCCGACGGCAAGCACCTGCTCACCGACGTCTGGACCTCGGCTGGTGTGGTCGTCGGCGTGCTGGTCGTCGCGCTCACCGGCGTCCTCCGCCTCGACCCGGTCATCGCCGTGCTGGTGGGGATCAACATCATCTGGACCGGATACCGGCTGATCGCCAGCTCGGTCGGCGGGCTCTTGGATCGCGCCCTCGACCAGGAGTCGCAGCGGGTGATCGACGAGACCCTGGCCGAGTTCGCCGGGGACGACGTCGCCTTCCACGCCGTCCGCTCCCGTGAAGCGGGCTATCGCAACTTCCTCAGCATGCACATGCTGGTCCCGGGTGACTGGACTCTCACCCGCGCACACAACCTTGCCGAGGAGGTCGAGCAACGGCTTCGAGAGCGTCTCGACCATCTCGAGGTCTCCACCCACGTCGAGCCCCTCGAGGATCCACGTGCCTATGAAGCAGACCTGGGGGTGGACCTCCCCGAGTCCTTCGGGGAGGGTTAGGGCGTGCCGACACCCGCTGCGCTCCATCAGACCCCCGAGTTCAACGCAGCCGTCGCCGATCTGGCGGCTCGCACGGGTCGACCCGAGAGCGACGTACGCCGTGAGGCCAAGCAGTGCCTGGACGAGATGGCCGCACAGGTCGGCAACCAGGCCACTCAGGCCTGGGACCGGATGGGGCGGTGGCTGACCCGCTCGTACGTCGTCGACGTGGACGACTCCGCCCTGCCCGATCTGCGAGAGCTCGGTCGACGCCACTCGCTGGTCTTCTTGCCCAATCACCGCTCCTATCTGGACCCGCTGGTGCTGCGCAAGGCGCTGGCCGACCACGGCTTCTCGCCGAACTACATCCTCGGCGGCATCAACCTGGCCATGTGGCCGCTCTCGGAGCTGGGCCGGCGGAGTGGCCTGATCTTCATCCGACGCTCGAGCCGGGACGACCCGATCTACCCAGCGATGATGCGGCTCTACTTCGGTCAGCTGTTGCGAGACCACGAGAATCTGGAGTGGTACTTCGAGGGTGGCCGCACCCGCACCGGCAAGCTCCGGCCGCCCCGGATGGGAGTGCTGCGCTATCTCGTCGACGCCTTCGTGAGCAACGGTGGCCAGGCCGACGATGTCGCGCTGGTGCCCGTGTCGATCGTCTACGACCAGCAGGCCGAGGTGGCCGCGCTGTCCTTCGAAGAGTCCGGTGGCGCCAAGACTCCCGAGAGCCTGGGCTGGGCATGGCGCTTCGCCAAGGACCAGTCACGGCGTCGCGGCCGGGTCTATGTCCGATTCGGCCCACCGGTCTTCCTGCGGTCCGCGCTCGACGAGGCGGCGGAGCGGGCCGGATCCGCAGATCCGACCGAGGTGGTGCCCCGCGTCGCCTTCGAGGTGGCACACCGGATCAACGCCGCCACCCCGATCACACCCTCCGCCCTGGTCACCTTCGGGTTGTTGGACAACGACGGCCGGGCGCTGACGCTGACCCAGACCCTCGGCGTGCTGGAGCCGCTGCTGGAGTACGTCCGGCAGCGTCGACTGCCGATCACCTCCGACGTCGACCTCGGCCGACCCGACGGCATGCGGCGGGCGCTGCGCACCCTGGTCCGGGAGGGCGTGGTGGAGGAGTTCGACGGCGGCGTCGAGCCGGTCTACCGGATCGCTGCCGACCGGCAGCACGAGGCGGCGTTCTATCGCAACACGGTGACCCACTACTTCATCACCCGCGCGATCGTCGAGCTCGCCGCGGTGCAGGCCCAGGCGTCCCCGGAGGCAGCCGACGAGAAAGTCAGCCTGACCCCGGTGATCTGGGAGCGCGCGCTGGCCCTGCGGGACCTCCTCAAATACGAGTTCTTCTTCGCCACCAAGGCGGAGTTCGACGCCGACATCCGGGCCGAGACCGCCCTCACCTCGCCCGATCTCGACCCCGACCAGGTGACCGCCAGCGTGATCGTCGCCCGTCAGCAGCAGGCGCGGCTCGTCTTGGCGCACCGAGTGGTGGGGCCCTTCTTGGAGGCCTATCAGGTGGTGGCCGACCGACTCGCCACCCGAGAACCGGCCGCCCCGGTCGCGGAGGACGAGCTGATTGCTGAGAGCCTCGGTGTGGCCAAGCAGCGCTGGTTGCAGCACGAGCTGCACAGCCCCGAGTCGATCTCTAAGGACCTGATGACCAACGCACTGAAGCTGGCCGGCAACCGGCAGCTGCTCGGCCCGGGAGGCGAGGACCTGCGGACAGCCCGTGAGGCCTTCGCCGAGGAGCTGCGCGCCGCCGTCCATGCCGTGAGCGTCAACCGAGACATGTCGCTGCACGCCGCGACACCCGAAGGGGAGTGACCATGGCCGACATCGACGACCTGCTCGCCGACATCGAGTCCGGCCCACAAGGCCCCGAGGTCGGTGCGTTCTTCGACTTCGACGGCACCCTCATCGACGGCTACTCCGCAGCGCTCTACTTCCGAGACCGCCTCACCAGTGGGGACATCGGAGTGTCGGAGCTGTTCCAGACGCTGATCGAGATCTTCAACATGCAGCAACGCGGCCACGACGTCACCCGTCTGGTCGAAGTCGCGCTGGGCTCACTCGCCGGGCGCGACCGTGCGGAGATCGAGCGGTTCAGCCAGGAACTGTGGCGCAGCAAGGTCGCCGCCAAGGTCTACCCCGAGGCGCGTCGCCTGGTGGCCGCTCACCTGGCTGCCGGCCACACCGTAGCGATGGCGTCCTCGGCGACCCGCTTCCAGGCCCAGGACGCCGCCGCGGACCTCGACATCGAGAACCTCCTGGTCACCGAGGTCGAGGACGAGGACGGCGTGCTCACCGGCAAGGTCGCCGGCCCGATCCTGTGGGGCCCGGGAAAGGCCGAGGCGGTCGTTGCCTTCGCGGCCGAGCGTGGCGTGGACCTGGATCAGTCCTATGCCTACGGCAACGGTGCCGAGGACCTGCTCTACCTCGAGACCGTGGGTCGCCCCCGGCCCCTCAACGCCGACGGCGGCCTCACCGCCGCGGCGAAGGAACGCGGCTGGCGGGTCTATCGGCTGACCCGACACCTGCGCTTCAACCCGGTCACCGTCGTGCGCAGCGCAGCCTCGCTGGCTGGACTCGGCACCGGTGTCGCGACGGGGATCGGACTGGGCCTGTTGAACCGCGACCGCCGTACGGCGCTCGAGGTCGCCTCGACGGTGGGCTCCCAGCTGTCGCTGGCGGCCGCTGGAGTCAAGCTGGACGTGATCGGCGAGGAGAACCTCTGGAGCGCACGCCCCGCGGTCTTCGTGTTCAACCACCAGAGCCAGCTAGACGTGGCGGTGCTCGGCTCGCTGATGCGGCGTGACTTCACCGGCGTCGCGAAGAAGGAGCTGAAGAAGGATCCCACCTTCGCTGCGATCGGCTGGCTCGCCGACATCGCCTACGTCGACCGGACCGACGTGACCGCGGCCAAGGCTGCGCTGGAGCCGGCGGTGGAGAGCCTGCGCAAGGGCACGTCGCTGGTCATCGCACCCGAAGGGACCCGCTCACCCACGCCACGGCTGCTGCCCTTCAAGAAGGGCGCCTTCCACCTCGCCCTCCAGGCCAAGGTGCCGATGGTGCCCGTCGTTATCCGCAACGCCGGCGAGATCATGGCGCCGCACTCGTTCCTGATCAGCTCCGGCACCGTCCAGGTCGCCGTGCTTCCCCCGATCAGCACCGCCCGCTGGACCGCGAAGACTCTGGACCGTCAGGTCGCCAGGGTTCGGCAGATGTTCCTCGACACTCTTGCCGACTGGCCCAGGGGCTGATCGGTCAGGGGTAGCTGAGCTCGAACGTGCGGGGAGCGGTCGCGGCGCGCTCGTCGGTGGAGCGCTCGATGCAGAACTCGTTGCCCTCGGGGTCGGCGAGGGTTACCCAGCCGAGGCCCTCCGGCGTGCGGAAGTCGGCGACGACGGTGGCGCCGAGCTCGATGGCCCGGTCCACCGCCTGGTCGCGGGTGAGATCGGTCGGCTGGAGGTCGAGATGGAGCCGGTTCTTGACCGTCTTCTCCTCGGGCACCGGGATGAACAGCAGTTGGGCGCCCCCGTGCATCGGGAAGTGCGGCGCGACGACCACCTCGGGATCGTCGTCGTAGTAGACGTTCCACCCGATGAGCTGGGACCAGAAACCCGCCAACGCCCGGGCGTCCGCGCAGTCGAAGGTGATGTTGTGGATGGTCATCTGCATGGTCATTCGCTCCTCTCCGCGAGCCCAGCGACGTACGCCGCTTGGCCGAGGTGCTGACTGATGTCGTTGACGACCGAGACGAGTCGCACCGCAGCGGTCACCGGCGGGTCCCAGCGGTCGTCCACGATCCGTTCGTATCCCGCATCGTCCAGCCCCGCCAACACCTCCATGGTCAGGTGATGAACGGCGTCGTGATAGCCGACCAACAGGTCGGCGTCACCCACCGAGAAGGCACCGACCTGCTCGCTGCTGTGGCCATAGCCATGGTCGTGCTCGTCGAAGGGCAATCCGAACCGGCCGCACCAGCCGCCACCGATCCATGCCTGCTCGACCCCACCGACCCCGGCGAGGTGGTCGTCCTGGATCCGGGAGAGGTGCCAGATCAGCCAGCCGATCGAGTTCGCGTCCGGGTCGGGACGCCACAGCACCTCCTCGCTGGTCAGCCCCGACAAGATCTCGGGGAGGTCGTCATGGACGCGCTCGAACGCGTCTCGCAAGATGTCGGTCGCACTGGTCATCCCACCAGTGTGCTCTCCTTGTGGCTCCGACCTACCCGGACAGGGACCAGCCACCACCAGCTGGTCTACGGAGTGGTCACCCGGCTGCCCTCCACTAGGGGCGGTGACCACGGCGGCGGGTGAGCCGAACCCCGGCTGCGGGCGGTGAGCCAGACGCGGTGGCCGGGCGGGCACAGGGGCCCCACAGCGCCGTGGATGGGACTGGCCCCCCTGCGCGACGCGTGCGAGCGCAGGGTGGCTGGCGCGCGGGGCCCCTGTGCCCACCCGGACGCCGCACCCGCTCACCGCCCGCAACCACCAGACCGCAACCCCAAGACCGCAACCACCAGACCGCAACCACAAGACAGCCGGCGCAGGCCGCAGCTCGGGCCAGACAGGTCGGGGAGGGTCCTTCCGCGGTTCGCGGGTGCAATCCTGGTGGTTCGCGCAAGAATGCGCGCATGAGGCCGCAGGTGGTCGCGCATCGAGGGGCCAGCCACGAGAAGGCGGAGCACACTCTCGGGGCCTATGTGCAGGCGCTGGACGAGGGCGCCGAGGCCCTCGAGTGTGACGTACGCCTGACCGCTGACGGTCACCTGGTGTGCGTGCACGACCGGGACCTGCGCCGCACTGCCGCCCACAAGGGCATCGTCTCCACCATGCACCTGGCCGAACTCGACGAGCTCGACTTCGCCTCCTGGAAGAACCCGTGGGCGGAGATGGACGACGAGGCGCCGACGGTGGATCGTGAGCTCGGCAAGGTGCTCACCCTCAAACGGCTCCTCGAGACCGTTGCCGACTATCCGCGCCGCGTCGAGATTGCCATCGAGACCAAGCACCCGACGAGGTACGGCGGTCTGGTGGAGCGTCGGCTCGCGGAGACGTTGCGTCACTTCGGCTGGCACGGGGAGGGTTCGCCGGCGCGGGTGATGAGCTTCTCCTACAACGCGATGCAGCGGATGAGGCGGCTCACGCCGCACCTGCAGCTGGTGATGCTGGTCGAGCGTCGGCGGGCGTGGCCGGTGTTGGCTCCGGTCGTCGGTCGTGACTGGATCCTAGGGCCGGGCATCGCGCTGCTGGAGGAGAACCCGAAGCTGGCGGCGGCCATGGTCGCGAGCGGGCACGACCTCCACGTCTGGACGGTCAACACCGAGGCCGAGCTCGAGACCTGCCTCCGACTGGGGGTGAAGGCCGTCATCACCGACCGGCCGGCGTACATCCTCCAACTGTTGGACGGGTAGGTTCGGGCGCCATGGGAAAGCGCTCACGCACGAAGACCCGCACTCGGCCGGCGACACCTGGTGAGGTGGGTCCGCGGCAGCCGTGCCCGTGTGGCTCGGGTCGCCGCTACAAGGCTTGCCACGGGGCGCCTGGAGGGGGTCCGGCGCCGTATGTCGGGCGGCCGTTCGAGGGGCTGAGTTCGGAGTGCGACCTGGTCGCCATGCGGGACCTGGTGCCTGCCGCCACGGCGCCGCTGGCCCTGCAGGATTCGGAGCGTCAGGTCGTGCTCTGCTCGGTGCTCCCTGGTGCGGCACCAGCGCTCGTGCGAGACAGCGGCGCGATCTGGCTGGGCCTGCAGGTCCAGCACGACTTCGGCGACCCGGCCCGCGACTTGGGCGCGGTCCTGGTGCGAGCCCTGGACGCCGAGACCGGCGTGGTCGGGCTCACCGATCCGCCGGGGCCCGGACCGCGGTTGCAGGACCTGGTCCTCGACCAACCCTGGCAGGTCACCGTCCATGAAGGCTTCGACTTCTGGGTGTCCGACCTGGACGAGGTGCCCGAGGCCCTGCAGGCGGCGATCGAGCAGGCCAACGCGGCCGCCAGTCCGACCCGGCGCCTGTCCGGCGTGGGGGCGGCGTACTGGACCGACGTCGGCACCAAGGAGCATCTGCGCTGGGTGATGCCCCAGCCCGAGGACGCGCTGCTCGACGCTCTCGCCCGGCTGCACGCCGCCGGTCAGGATCGGCTGGTGCCCGACGGACGGCTGGTGGGGATGTTCCGTGCCTACGGCCTGCTGGCGCCGGTGTGGGACCTCGTTCCCGGGACCGGCGCGGCGGCCCTTGAGGAACCGGCGGCCGCCTTCGCCGAGGCCCTCGAGCAGGCTCTCGCCGACGAGACACCTCTCACCGCGCAGGAACGGTCGGCCAGATCGGGGCTGGCCAACCGGCAGGTCACCATCCGCTGACCAGGGATTCCGCGGACGGGGCGATCTCTTAACCCGATTCACAGGTGGCGGCGGTTGTCTTGGCTCATAGCCGCAGGTAGATTGCGTGCCGCCCGGCTGTTGTTGCATCCCCCGTCAGCAACAGCCGGGCCTTCACTCTCGGGCCGCCGTCCACGGCGGAACAGCCTGCCAGGAGTGAGAGAGCGATGAGCGTCCGAGGGTTCCTCTCGGTCGTGATGGCTTCGTTGGTCGCTCTCCTTCTTGCCCCGGTCGGCGTGGACGACGCCGACGCCGCGTCGGTGACCCACCGGCGGCACTACACGCGGGTCAAGCCCGGCAGCGCCGACGATCTGCTGACCTGGCTCAGCAGGAAGTCGCCTCGCCACGTGGCGCAGTCCAAGCGCCCGAACATCGTGGTGGTGATGGCCGACGACATGCGCTACGACGACCTGAGATTCGCCCCGCACGTGCGGTCCTTGGCGCGCAAGGGGGTGACCTTCGACAACGTGTTCTCCTCCTACCCCCTGTGCTGCCCAGCCCGCGCCTCGTTCTTCAGCGGCCAGCTGCCCCACAACCATGGCGTGATGGACACCCGACGGCCGTACGGCTACCAGACCTTCAACGATGCCCGTTCGCTGGCGACCGCGTTAAAGGCGGCGGGCTACCGCACCGGCTTCGTGGGGAAGTACCTCAACGGCTATGGCCGTGACCGGTCGTTGGTCTCCGGCAAGCGCAGCTTCACGTATGTGCCGCGCGGCTGGACCGACTGGGCGGCGACCTTCGCGGGCGCTCACGCCAAGGGGATCAAGGGCGGCACGTATCAATACTTCCGATCGCCGTTCAACGTCAACGGCAAGATCGACGATCGCCGGTTCCGCGGTCGCTATCAGACCGACATCGTCGGGAAGTTCTCCCGGGCACTGGTCAAGAAGTACGCCGCCAAGCGGGCGCCGTACTTCTTGAGCATCAACTTCGTCGCCCCGCACGACGGCACGCCCGCCGAGCCGGACGACCCGGCGCCGTTCCGTCGCGGCGGGGAGTCGGTGGATCTGACCACGCCCGCTCGGCCGGAGTGGGTCAAGGGCATCTTCGACGACCAAGTCACCCGAGCTCCGGGGGTGGCGCTCAACGGGAGCGTGGAGCAGGTCGCCAAGAACAAGCCGCGACCGTTCGCGAAGCTCCCACCGCTGCGGAAGGTCGAGAAGGATGCGCTGACCGAGGTGACCCGGCAGCGAGCCGAGGCCATCTATGTGATGGACAAACGCATCGGTCAGTTGGTGGCCCAGCTCAAGAGCGCCGGGGAGTGGAGGAACACGGTCCTGATCGTGACCAGCGACAATGGCTTCTTCCTCGGCGAGCATCGCTGGCTGACGGGCAAGCGGTGGGGCTATGAGCCGTCTCTCCGCATCCCTCTCATCGTCGCCGGGAAGGGCATCCCGAAGCGGGAGCACCGGACTGATCCGGTCACCATGGTCGACCTCACCGCCACGATCCTCGACATCGCTGGCGCCTCGCCGCCGCGGACCCCCGACGGTGCCTCGCGGTTGGCGACGCTGAAGAAGGGAGACCGTGGCTGGACCAGACCGGTGCTCTACGAGGCGATGGTCCATGGGATCCCCGATGCGGGGCTCCCGGAGTTCCACGACGCCCGCGATGCCATCGGCGTGCGCACGGCACAGTATGCCTACTTCCGCTACATCGACGGCAGTGAGGAGCTCTACGACCTCGCCACCGATCCCCAGGAGTTCTCGAACGTCGCGAGCTGGACTCGCTATCAAGGTGTGCTGGGTGAGCTGCGCGAGGTCTGGGCGGGTCTGGTCGACTGCGTCGGCGCGGAGTGTCGGCGTCCGCTGCCCGCCGACCTGCGGACCGATCCCAAGCGCACCCGCGAGCTGGCCGATCTCTACGCCGCCGGGATCAAACGCATCTACGGCTAGACCCCTTCACCGGCCGTCGCTGGCCCAAGCCGACCACAGTGCGGCGTAGGCACCGCCCTCGACCAGCAGCTCGGCGTGGCTGCCACGCTCGATGACCCGGCCGGCCTCCATCACCAGGATCGTGTCGGCCTGGACGGCCTGGGAGAGTCGGTGTGCGACGACCACCGCCGAGCGGCCGACCACGACGGCGTCGGCGGCGCGGTCCAGCGCGCGGGCGGCGTCGCTGCCGGCCTCGGCGGTGGCTTCGTCGAGCACGACGACGGTGGGGTCCAGGAGCAGCACTCGGGCCAGCGCGAGCTGTTGGGCCTGGCTCGCGGTGAGTTCGTGGCCGCCCGAGCCGACGATCATGTCCAGGTCACCGGCCCACTCCCGGGCCCCGACGGCCGCGACCACCTCGACCAGGTCGCGCACGTCGGCATCGGGTCGGGCGAGGAGCAGGTTGTCGGCGAGCGTCCCGACGAAGACATGGGTCTCCTGGGTCACCAGGGCGACCGATGGCCGAGCCGCCGAGGACAGCGGTGTGCCGTCATGGGTCACCGATCCCGCGCGGGGCTGCCTGAGTCCAGCGAGCAGCGAGGCCAAGGTGGACTTGCCCGAGCCGCTCGCGCCAACGACGGCCAGGCGCTCCCCGGGTGCGACTCGCAGCGAGATCCCGGTCAGCACATCGGAGCCGTCGCCGTACCCGAAGCGAAGGTCGCTCACCTCGAGGGCGCCCTCACCGACGGTCGCGGGCCGAGCGCCTTCCGGCTCGGCGGGTGGTGCGGTCGAGACGACGCCGACGAGTCGGGCCAGTCCGGCACCGGCCATCTGGAGAGTGTCGGTCACCCCGAGCACGGTGTTGATCGGGTCGAACAGGCCCACGAAGAAGAGTGCGGCGGCCGTGGCCGCACCGATGCTGACCTGGCCGGTGTGCACCAGCCAGAAGCCGGTCAGCAGCACCGCACTGAGCCCGACCAGCTCGGCGAGGTTGAGCCGGCCGAAGAAGCGGGTCGCGGCTCGCATGGCCGCGAGCTGGTAGCCGAGTGCGTCCAACGAGGCCTCCTCGATGAGGCCGCGCTGGCGCCGACCCAGCCGGAGCGCGCGCAGGGTGGGCAGGGCGGTGAACCCGGCCAACAGTGCAGACGCTCGCCGGCCCGCGGCCTCCCGGCCGGCGGCGTACATCGGTTGAGAGACCCGCAGATACCAACGCAAGGTATGCCACTGGATGGGTACGGCGAGCAGCCCGGTGACCGCGAACCGCCAGTCCAGCGTGGCCAACCCGACCAGAGCGGAGGCGATGGCGACTCCCGAGGCGAGGAACTCCCCCAACGCCCCACGGGTCGCGTCGGCCACCACCTCGATGTCGTCCGAGACACGGGCAACCAGATCCCCGCTGCCGCCCGCCTCGACGACCTCGAGAGGGAGACTTGCGGCGGCCCCCACCGCGTCCTCGCGCAACTGCGCACTCGCCGGCACAATCAGCCGAGCGAGCAGCACCGCACCGAGCCTCGTAACCACGGCGGCGGCGATGGCAGTGACACTCAGCAGCACCAACGGGCCGACCAAGGCCGCGGTGCTCCTGTTGTCGGCGATGGCCTGGGTGACCCATCCGATGGCCAGCGGACCGGGCAGGGTGAGTGCCCCGCCAGCCAGCGTGGCCAGCAAGGTGGCCACGAGGAGCCAACGGCGGCCTGGTAGCAGGCCGCGCAGGTAGCGGCGCACCTCGCGCCCGGACGACACCGGCAGCAGCTGGCTCGTGGTCGGTGAGGTCATCGCGCGACCGCCGATCGGTAGTCGGCCCGATCGGCCAGCAGCTGCGCGTGGGTGCCTCGCACACATCCGTCGTGTCCCCAGAGCACCACCTGGTCGCACCGCGAGAGCCAGGCGGGACTGGTGGTGACGACGAGAGTGGTGCGGGCCGCCCTGAGACGGCGTACCCCTTCGGCGATCGCGTCCTCGGTGACCGCATCGACCGCGGTGGTCGGATCGTGCAGCACCAGCACGGGAGCGTCGGCGGCCAGCGCCCGGCCTAACGCGACGCGCTGGCGCTGCCCACCGGAGAGCCTCTCGCCACGGTCGCCGACCAGGGTGGCGCCGCCCTCGGGCACCACCTCGAGCACCTGGTCGACTGTGGCTGCCTGCAGGACGGCGGACGTAGGCGGCGCGAGCAGCCCGAGATTCTCCGCGACGGAGCCGGGCAGGAGGGTTGCGTCGTGGAAGGAGACCACGACGGTCGCGCGCAGCGCGTCCAATGACCAGGCGGCGAGCTCGGTCTCGTCGAGCCGCACTGATCCGGCGGCTGGCTCCTCCTCGCGCGCCAGCAGAAGGGGTACGGCGACCGCGTCGCTGGGCTCGACGCAGACCAAGCCGGTCATCTGTCCGGCTGGCACGGTCAGGGTCAGCGTGCTCTCGCCGGCCCCGGGAATGTCGACCAGGTCGAGTGCACCAGGGCCGGGCAGCGGAGGCGAGCCGCCCTCGACGAACGCCGGCTCGGCTGGCTCAGGGATGGCGAGCAAGACCTCTCTGAGCCGGCTGGCGGAGGCCCGGCCGCGCGCCCAGGCTGCGCTCAGCGCGGCGATGGCCTCCATCGGGCCGAGCACGAACCGGGCGACGCCCAGCGCCGCGACCAGTTCGCCGAGACCGAGGTGCCCGGTCAGCGCGAGCCAGCCGCCGAGACCGACGACCACGGTCAGATAGAGACCGCCGAACAGGGCACCGAGTGCCGCCAGCGTGCCATCGGTGGCGGCCGCCCGCAGCGCCGCGGTGGCAGCGTCGCGGCTGGCGCGGCGGTAGCTCTCTACGGCGTGGTGGTGGACGCCGATGCCGCGCAGCACTCGCAGTCCGCGGACGAGATCCTCCGCCAGCGCGGCCGCATCGCCCTGGGCGGCCTGCTCGGCCTCGCTGCGGCGCTCCAGGGCGGCAGCCGTACGATGCTGGCCGAGCAGCTGGACCGCGGTGCCGAGAAGGATCACTGCGCCCAGCGGAGGGGAGATCCACAACAAGATCATGGTCGAGGTCGTCAGCACCGCACCGGCCGCAACGAAGAACGGGAGCTGCTCACCGAACTGCCCGATCCGCGCAGCGTCACTCGACGCGCGGCTGAGCAGGTCGCCGGGTGGGCCGAGACCTCGCTGGGCGACCGGGCCGATGACACGCTCCGTCAGCCACATCCGCGCCTGGTGCTCGGCGTACTGCTCGACACGCACCGCGGCGCGGGCGGCGAAGCGGAAGGACATCGAGAGGAAGGCGAAGTCGGCGGCGAGAACGGCCAACCAGCCGAGCATGGAGAGCCAACTGCCGCCCGCGACCGCATGCCCCAGGGCTGCGCCGACGATGACGGGCACGAGCGACTCGCCCAGCTGGTGGGTCGAGGCCAGCACCATGGCGAGGACAAGGTCGCGGCGCCGCGCCGTCAGAGCGTGCCAGATGAGTGCCCGGGTGGAGACGGCGTACGGCGGCACGCGCTCAGGCACAGGCACGCAACCACGCTAGGGTCGCTCCCAGGGTGACGGGAACGACGTAGCACGCCAGTTCATGTCTTGAATCCGCCACGCCGAGGGGAGGGGCTATCGCCGGGGTCATCGGACTGGAGCGCTTCATCATGCCGCGGGGCAAGGCTTTCGAGCGGCATGTCCACGAGGCCCATCAGCTCGCCTGGGCACCGACCGGGGTGCTCATGGTGGAGCTGGCCGACCGCTGCTGGGTGCTGCCACCCCAGCTCGCGCTGTGGATCCCCGGCGGGGTCTGGCACGCGACGGCCGCCGTCCGGGCGTCGGTCATGCAAGGGCTCTACCTCGACCCCGTCGCGTGCCCACCGGCGTGGTCGGAGCCGACCGTGCTGTCGATCTCCCCGCTGGCTCGCCACCTGATCGCGCATCTCGACGGCGACCTGCCCGGCCAGGCCCGGATGCGAGCAGAGGCGGTCCTGCTCGACGTGCTCCGCCCCGTCGAGTGGGCCAGCATCGAGGTCCCCCTGCCCGCTGATGCGCGCGCTCGTGAGGTCGCCGGACTGCTGCTCGCCGACCCCGCCGACCCGCGCGGCCTGGACGACCTGGCGCGCGCTGTCGGCTCCAGCCCCCGCACGCTGCTCCGCCTCTTCCTCGCCGACACCCAGCTCACCTTTCACCAGTGGCGGCTGCAGGCCCGGATCCAAGCCGCCGTCGCGCTGCTCGCTGAGGGCGAGTCGGTCTCCCGGGTCGCCGCCAGGGTCGGATATGCCACCCCGAGCTCCTTCGTTGCCGCCTTCCGTCGAGTCACCGGCCACACTCCCGCGGCGTACGTCGGTCGTGGTCACCCGCCGAGACGATGACCTGTGCGAGACCGCCTCTGCCGCGGTGTTCGTGCGTCTGCCGCGGTCTTGTGGTGGCAAAGTGGCCCGTATGCCGGGTTCTAACCCACTACAGGACCGCGGGAGACGGGTCAGGGCCCCCATCCCCGGGCCTCGCGCCGTGCTGGTCATAGGGGTCACACGGGTTGCTGCTTTCACAAGGTATGTAGGGATCGCTCCACTTACCTCGCTGAATTCATCGAGGTAAGTGCAGGCCTACCGACATACCTTGTGAAAGCGGTGACGGGAGTGACCACGGCGATCAGCAACTCGGACACCGACGGCAACCGCCCGCGATCCCGCCCGCCGCTGCCATGCCCGTCGCTGCCATGTCGGTCGCAACTCCAGGCGTCCCGCAACTCGGCCGGCCACCGCAGCGCCCATCGAGGCACCTTCAGACGCCGGCGAGCCAGGGGTCGGTCGGGGTGGCGAGGTCGGGGCTTCGGCGCTGCTCGAAGGAGCCGCGGCTGCGGGTGGAGGTCCAGTCGGAGAAGTCCTCGCCGGTGAGCCGGGAGAGCAGCGCGATGTCGGCCTCGAAGGCCGGGAGCAGGCGAGCTCGCTGCTCGGCACTGAGCCGAGGGCGGTGGCGCTCACCGGGGCCGCCCAGCTGGGCGATCAGCGGAGCGCTGGCGCGGCGCCACACCTGTGGCGGGGCGAACTGACCGAGCCAGGCGGTGGCGCGCACCACCGGTCCGAAAGTGCGGGTGCGCCAGCCCTCCTCGACGAAGTTGCGGGTGTTGTCGCGGGGGATCGCCTCCACCTGGCCGGTGGCGATGCCGAGGAAGCGGCAGGCCCGATCCACTGCCTCGACCGGAGTGTCGACGAGCTCGCGGTAGCGCAGCATCAGGATCCGGTCGGGGTCGACGCACGAGCGCAGGTGCGCCAGCTGCTCGCCATAGCGGCCCAGCTCCCGGTATCGCCAGAACGGTGCCCAGCCCGCGTCGATGCGCTGCTGCTCGAGGGCGAAGGCCAGCTCGAAGTCGGCCACCGGCTCCAGCCCGTCGCACCACAGGTGCATCCAGTTGGAGTACGCGCGATCGATCGGGTCGCGCACTACGACGATGATGCGCACCTCGGGCAGGTGTTCGGCGATGCGGAGGTGGGCGCCGGTGCTCCACAGGTAGAACGGCGTCGCCTCACCCCTGACCGCGCGCCGGGGTGCATCGGCGAAGAGGGCGGCATACTCCTCGGCGCGCCAGATCCACTCCTGCTGGGAGTGCGCGTCCCCCGGCCCGCGCCAGGCGGGAGGAGGCGCGCCGTCGCAGAGCCAGAACTTCGGCTCCTTGGGCCGGGAGACGAATACCTCGTGATGTTGGGCGAGCGCCGCGTGCAGGGCGGTCGTGCCGGCCTTGGGTGCTCCTGCGATGAGGAAGTCGGGTGCTGGCGGCCTGGGCATCACGTCTCCGATAGTGAATTAAGTCAAGTTGATTACAAGACTATAGCGCAGAACGGGTGCCGGTCCAGATGGTCTGCATTGGCCCCAGGTGGCACAGTGACCGCGTGTCCGAGATCCAGGCTGGACCCACCGCCACGTCCAGCGCACCACTGACCCGTCGGCTCATCTGGGTGGAGATCGGGCTGGTCCTGGGGCTCTCCCTGGGCCGCTCCGGTGTTTACGCGCTGATCAACCTGGTCGAGGTCGCCACGACGCCCGGCAGGCTCTCATCGAGCACCGCCGTGATGAACCGCAGCCTGGCGCCGGGTCGGGAGTGGTTCGACCTGCTCTACCAGCTGCTCGGCATCGGCTTCGGGCTGGTGCCCGTGCTGCTGGCGGCCTACCTGTTGGTGCGATCTGGTGTGCGCCCCGCTGTGGTCTGGTTCGGCGCGGTCGGCCGCCGAGTATCCGGCCGGCTCGTGGCCGCCGACGTCGGGCGCGGCGCCGTCGTCGCTGCGGTGGTGGGGAGCACCGGGATCGCGTTCTACCTCTTCACCCATGCGCTCGGGATCAACTTGACGGTGGTGCCGGAGGCGCTGCCGTCGACCTGGTGGAAGATCCCCATCCTGGTCGGTTGGGCGCTGGAGAACGCCTTCTTGGAGGAGTGCGTCGTGCTCGGCTTCGTCCAGCTTCGCCTCCGCCAGCTGGGGATGCGACTCCCCGCCGCGATCGGCCTCGCAGCCGTGCTCCGCGGCTCCTACCACCTCTATCAGGGCTGGGGCGGCTTCACCGGCAACCTGGTGATGGGTCTGCTCTTCGGGTGGCTCTACGCGCGCTGGGGCCGGGTCACCCCTCTGATCGTGGCCCACACGCTCCTCGACGTCGGGGCCTTCGTCGGCTACGCGCTGCTGGCGCCGCACGTGTCGTGGTTGCCGGGCTGACAGCGGCCGGGCTCAGCCGAACGTCTCGTACGCCGTCAGGGCCGCCATCAGCAGGCAGACCACCGCCCCGACGTAGTGCAGCACGTGCAGCTGCACGAAGCGGAGCAGCGTCTTGCCGACCAGGACAGCCAACCCGCTGACCGCCAACAGTGCGCCCACGGCGCCGATGAAGACACTGACCGGATCGTCGTACTTCGCGACCAGGGTCAACGTCAGCAGTTGGGAGAGGTCGCCCCACTCCGCGGCGAAGAGGACCAGGAACGACGCCACGATGACGCGGGCACCGTGCACGTCACCGGCCGCGTCGGCGTACTCCTCCCCGGAGTCGGTCTGGTGGCTGCGCCCCTCGCGGAAGAGCAGCACCGCGCCGACCAGGAACATCGCCATCGCGAGCAGTCGCACCGGTGTCGTCGGGAGTAGGGCCACCGCCTTGCCGATGGCGACGGCGACGGTGGTCTGGACGACGAAGGCGAGCCCGACGCCGATCCAGACAAAGAGTGGCCGGTAGCGGGTCGACAGCACCAGGGTCGCCAGGAACGTCTTGTCGGGCAACTCGACGACGGCAATGGCCATGAAGGTCAGCGCGATGATCGTGAGGTCCATCAGGCGGCGCTCGTCAGCCGGGCCCGCCAAGCAGGCCAGAGGTGTGCGTCCATCAGCTGCGGCGCCCGGGGTCGGCCGGGTAGACGCCGAGGATCTTGACGTCGGTGGTGAAGAAGCGCAGCTCCTCCAAGGCCCGCTTCAGGCCCGGGTCGTCGGGGTGACCGTCGACCTCGGCGAGGAACTGGGTCGCTGCGAAGTGGCCGCCGACCATGTAGCTCTCCAGCTTGGTCATGTTCACGCCGTTGGTGGCGAAGCCGCCGAGCGCCTTGTAGAGGGCGGCGGGGAGGTTGCGCACGTTGAAGATGAACGACGTCACCACCGGCCCGTCCCCCCGCGGCGCCTGCACCATCGCTCGGGAGAGGACGACGAACCGCGTGGTGTTGTGGTCCTCGTCCTCCACGTCGTCTCGCAGGATCTGCAGGCCGTAGGTGTCGGCTGCCAACGGAGGAGCCAGGGCGGCTAGGGAGAGATCACCGGTCTCCGAGACCTCCCGCGCGGCCCCGGCCGTGTCGCCGGCGATCACGGGGCGGAGCTGGAGTTCACGGATCACCTTGCGGCACTGGCCGAGCGCATGCACGTGGCTGTGCACCGTCTTGATCGAGTCCAGGTCGGCGCCGGGCAGCGCCATCAGGGCGAACTGGATGCGCAAGAAGTGCTCGGCGATGATGTGCAGGGTCGTGGTCGGCAAGAAGTGATGGATGTCGCTGACCCGACCGGCGATCGAGTTGTCGATCGGGATCAGAGCCAGGTCGGCCTCGTTGCCCTCCACGACCGAGAAGACGTCCTCGAACGAGGCGCACGGCACCGCTTCCATGTCCGGGTAGTGCTGCTTGCACACCAGATGGGAGTTGGCCCCCGGTTCGCCCTGGTAGGCGATGCGTCGCTGACTCACCCGGACAGTTTCCCACGCTCGATCACTCCTGTTCGCCTGGAGGACACCCCTGGGACTCCTGGGTCGCTGACGCTGTCGTCATGGCTGATCGAATCACTCTCCGCCCGACGACCGCAGTGATCGCTCACCGGGGCGACTCATCGGCGGCCCCGGAGAACACCCTGGCGGCGGCGCGTGCGGCAGTGGCTGCTGGCGCGGACGCCGTCGAGGGGGATCTGCATCGGACCAAGGACGGCGCGCTCGTGGTCGTCCACGACCGGCATCTGCGTCGCACGACCGATGTCACCACGGTGCGCCCCGAATGGGGCCGCGCCCGGGTCGCCGATCTCACCTTGGCCGAGGTCCAGCAGCTCGATGCCGGCTCCTGGTTCGGTGGGGCATTCAAGGCTCAGCGGGTGCCGACCCTCCGCGAGTGGGCCACCGCTATTGCCGGTCGGGCGGCCCTGCTGATCGAGGTCAAGCATCCCCGCCGCTATCCCGGCATCGACCTGGAGCTCGGCTTCGAGCTCAGTCAGGTGCCAGTGCTCGCGAGCGCGGTGGCGCGTCGCGCGCTGGTCATCCAGTGCTTCGACCTGGCCTGGCTGAGCGGCTTCCGCGAGCTCGTGCCGCACGTCCGCACCGGCCTCTTGGTGCGGACCACCCCGACTCCCGCGCAGATCGCGATGGCCACTCGCATCGTCCACCAGCTCAACCCGTCGGTCGACGCCGCCGACCTGGCTACGGTACGACGCCTGCACGATGCCGGGCTTGGCATATCGGTGTGGACCGCGAAC
>JBDHZT010000064.1:0-21348 GCA_039811985.1 Nocardioidaceae bacterium
CCAGGCGACAACTCGATGGGCACATTGGTCCGGTTGCCTTGCGCGTCGAACCGGGCCAACCGCTTGTTCTTGGTGTCCATGACCACAACGTCGCCGTTCGGCGCGATCGCGAACGAGTCCGGGCCGAACCCCTCGGGACTTTTTCCGAACTGCGAGGGGCCGCTGCCCCACCCTCCCGAGGCCACCAGCGTCCCGCGCTCCATCTCCTCCGGCGCCCACGGCGGATCACCCAGATCTACTACCTGAGCGGTGTCGAAGGAGACTGCCTCCATCGAGACACCATGGGCGGGATACTCGGCGACCTGCCCGCCGCCGACCTCGAAGTCGGCGTGGTAGCGGAAGCTCTGCGCACCCAACACCTCGGTGGGAACCTTCACAGTCAGGTTCACTCCGTGGGCCACGGCCTGCTCCTCTACCGCCGTGGAGCCCTCTGGCTCGAGGGTGACAGTGCCCGTGGCATTCGCACACGGACTCCCCGGGCACACCAACTCAAACTCGAGCTTCAGCTTCTTGCCGGGGTCGTACAGCAGCGGCGGGTTGTGAGTCACATCGACAGCATTGGGGATCGCATCGACGGAGATGCCGGCCGCATCATCTGACGCCATCGAGGATGTCGCAGTCTCACCCGAGTGGTTGTCCGAGCACGCAGCACCCAACAGGATCACGGCAACGACGGCGACGGCCGAAGCAATGAAGCGACGCCTACTTCGGTGTTCCGACGAGCGCATGGCAGACCCGACCCTTCCCCCGCACCGGGCCACGGGAAACACAGCCCGGTCCCGTGAACGTAGGCCCGACTGCCGCGCGCGTCAATCACCTGATGTCCGCTGTTGAGGTTCTGTTACATACCGAACGCGAGGGCGCCGGGGAGGCACCTAGCCGGTCACGTCCCGGCGATCGGTCGCGTCCCCGCGATCAGTCCCGCCCCATCAAGTCGAGTCGGCCGAGACCAGACTCACCTCAGACCCGGCATAGGAGTGCATGCTGGTGGTGGAGAAGTAGTTGATCCCGATGAAGTTGAACCACAGCGTGGCCAGGCCGACCAGGGCCAGCCAGGCCGCCTTGCGACCTCGCCAGCCGGCGGTGGCGCGGGCGTGCAGGTAGCCGGCGTACACCACCCAGGTGATGAACGCCCACACCTCCTTGGGATCCCAGTTCCAATAGGACGACCAGGCCTGATGGGCCCAGATCGGCCCGGTGATCAAGACGGCGAAGGTCCACACCGGGAAGCCGAAGGCGTGCAGCCGATAGGCGATCCGGTCCAGCGTCTTCGGCTCGGGCAGGCGGGCGATGTAGCCCCGGTCGGGGTTCTTCGACCGCTCCTTGATCAGGTAGAGCGCCGAGACGATCCCGCCGAGGGAGAACGCTGCCGTGGCGACGATGGCCGAGATGACGTGGATCACCAGCCAGGGCGAATTGAGGGCCTCACGGAGCGGGGAGACCGGGCCGTAGAGCCAGATCACCGCGACCATCAGGAGAGTGACCACGAACGCGGTGACCAGCGGACCGAGCCAACTGAGTCGGAAGCGGCGGTAGAGCGCGAGGTACATCACCACGACGACCCAGGTGCCGGCCAGCACGAATTCGTACATGTTGCCCCACGGCACCCGGTTCGGGTCCGCGGCCATGCCGCGGCCGACCAGCGCGACCAACTGCAGCGCGCAGGCGAGGCCGGTGAGGAGCAAGCCGAGCCTGCCGAACATGGCGGTCCGCTCGGCAGGCTCACGCGGCCCACCGGTCTCCGTGATCACCGGGTCCGCGACGATCGGATCCGCCACGAGTGTGCCGCTGCCGCCAGCGGTTGCGCTGCGCTCGGCCCGTCGCTCAGCGCGAGAGGCGACCGGCACCTTGCGCAGGGAGCTCCACTCGACCAGATGTGCCATCAACGCCAGGAAGTAGACGACACCGGCGGCGGCGATCGCCTGCTGGCTCAGGTTCTCCCAGTCCAGGTCGCTCATCAGGTCTCCACTCCCGGCTCGTCGCCGCGCTCGTCACCCTGCAGATCCGTCACGATACCGGCCACGACGGAGTCGAGCTCACCTCCGTCGCTCCGCTCGAGCGCACCGACCTCGACCGTCGTACCGTCCTCCCCGGAGCGAGCGCGCACCCACACCCGACGCGGCCGGATGAACAGCGACCCGAGCAGTCCGATCAGAGCAGCGATCACCCCACCGAGGGCGAGGTGCTTGCCGGGGGTGCGACTGATCTGGAAGCGGTTCCACTCCTTGACGCCCTCGAAGGTGACCGAGCCGCCGCCGGCGATCGGGACGGTGTCGCCGATCTGGAGGTCGATCCGGTCAGGCTTCCCGTTCGGCTTCTTCAAGGCGGTGAGGCCGGACTTGTCCAAGAAGTAGACCGACTGCGGCGCCCCGCTATCGAGGCCGAGGTCGCCCTTGTAGGCCAGCAGCGACAGAGTCGGATTGAGATCGTCGCCGGTCACGTTGACGGGGTTGCCGTCGACCTTGACATAGCTGGGATAGAACAGCCCCTCCAGGCCGATCTGATCCGGCTGCGCCTCCGGCACCTTCACCACTCCGAAGGACAACAGGGTCTTGTCCTGCGGCAGGAAGACGACGGGCCTGGTGGAGACATTGCCGTCGCCGTCACGCACCGTGATCACCGGCGCATAGCCGTGCGCGATCAAGAAGACCTCGGTGCCGCCGATGCGCAGCGGATGGTTGACCCGCAGGTCGTAGTGCTCCTCGTTGGAGTCCGGTGTCGGCCAGTAGGTCAGGTGGGAGACGAACTTGCGGTCCATCCCCCTCGCCCGCCCGCTGGTGACCCACTCGACGTCGAAGGAGTCCAGCGTGAACCGAAACGGCTCCATCGAGTCGGGGTCGAACAGACTGCCCGGCTTGTAGTCGTCGTACTGCGTCAACACGTTGGAGAAGCCGCTCCCGGAGATGACGACGACGCCACCCTTGTAGCCGAACAGGCTGCCCATCGCGAAGCCGACCAGCACCACCAGCAACGAGAGGTGGAAGAGCAGGTTGCCGGCCTCGCGCAGATAGCCGCGCTCAGCGGCCACCGCGTCGTCGCCGTCGGTCGCCGGGCGCAGACGGTAGCGGCGACGGCCGAGCACCTCGCGGGCACGGACCAACACGTCCTCGGGCGCGAGGTCGGTGGTGTACGCCGCGTGGCCGGGCAGGCGGGTCAGCACCCGCGGCGCTGCTGGGGGTCGGGCGCGCAGAGCCCGCCAGTAGACCCGCAGCCGGGGCAGGATGCAGCCGACCAGGGAGACCATCAGCAGCAGGTAGATCGCCGAGAACCACACCGAGTCGTAGACCGCGAAGAGACCCAGTCGCTCGTAGATCGGGGTGAGCTGGGGATGCCGGTCCCGCCACTGCGAGGTCTTCAGCGAGTCGACCCCGGTCTGCGGGATGACCGAGCCGGGGATCGCCGCCAGCGCCAGCAGGAGCAGCAGGATGAGAGCGGTCCGCATCGAGGTCAGCTGGCGCCAGGCCCAGCGCAGCAGCTCGACCAGGCCGAGCTCGCCGGGCTGCCTCTCGGGTCCCGCTGGAGTCTCGCCGAGCAGTGGGTCGCGATCGGCGAGGTCGCCGGGTTCCGGGGTCCGCTCCTCGGTGGTCACACGCTCACCTCGTAGCCCTCCACCAGGTGGATCTGGACCCAGGTGGTCGCCTGGTCCCACCACCCGGTGAGCAGCATCACGCCGACCGCGATCAGCATCACCCCACCGAGGCCGGTCACCCAGCGCTGGTGGCGCCGCACGAACCGCACGGTGCCGAGCATCCGCTCGAAGGCGACCCCGGCCACGATGAAGGGGATGCCCAACCCGAGCGCATAGAACGCCGACAGCAGCGCCCCGCGCCCCGCCGTACCTTCGTTCACGGCGAGCGAGTTGATCACGCCCAGGGTCGGTCCGACGCACGGCACCCAGCCGAGGCCGAACAGGAAGCCCAGGAGTGGGGCGGCGGCGAGCCCGACGAAGGGCACGGCGTGGATGCGCCACTCACGCTGGGCGAACGGGATGAGGCCGAGGAAGGCCAACCCCAGCAGGATGCTGATCAGCCCGAGCACGATGCCGAACTCGTGGCGGTAGGAGTAGAGCCAGGCGCCGGCGGTGCCGGAGGCCAGCCCGAGCAGCACGAAGATGACGGTGAAACCGGAGACGAACAGCACCGACCCCGCGATCATCCGCCAACGGCGACGCCGGGTGACCTCGCCGTCCATCAGGTCGGCACCCGAGAGTCCGGTGGCGTAGGAGAGGTAGCCGGGCAGCAGCGGAACCACGCACGGGGAGAAGAACGACACCAGCCCGGCGATGATCGCAACCGGGATGGCCAGCACCAGCGACCCGGCGAGCGCCTGCTGCTGGAACCAGTCAACCATCGGTCGAGACCTCGTCGACCAGATCGACCAGCGTGCGCACCGAGGGGATCGCCCCGGAGATGACGCCGGCGACCCGACCCTGGTCGTCCAACACCACCGTGCTCGGCGGCGCGCTCAGCCTGACGTGCCCCGCGAAGGCCAGGATCGCGGCCCCGTCCGGGTCGTAGATCGACGGGTAGGGGACGTCGTGCTCACGCTCGAAGTCGAGCCCCTGGTCGGCTGAGGTGTCCCTGATGTTCAGGCCGACGAAGCTGGCGTTCTTGCCGATCTTGTCGTAGGCGCTGACCAGGTCGGGGGCCTCGGCACGGCACGGCCCGCACTGCGACCACCACACGTTGATCACGGTCGGCTTGCCTCGCAGATCGGCGATCGACAGCGGCTTGCCGTCCAGCGTGGTGCCGTCGAGGTCGATCGGCTTGCCCCGATCTGCGGCATCGACGAGGGAGACCTGCCCATTGCCCAAGATGTAGCCCCGGTCGCCGGTGCCGGCCACCGAGGTGCAGCCCGTGAGCAGCGCGAGGACCAGCACTCCCGCGAAGGCGAGCACCGTGCGAGGACTCGGCGAAGCGATCAGGGCCGGTGCTCCTCGGGGGCACCGCCGGCCGAGAAGGCGGCCTTCTTGTCCCTGCTCGGGATCAGGTCTGCGGCCGGCTCGGAGTAGGTCACCTCGGTCAACCTTCCGTCGTCGAAGTGGAACGACGTCAGCGAGGCCAGCGTGCACTGCCGGCGGCGCGGGTCGTGGAAGAAGGGCCGGCCCTCGGCGGAGAGGCGGGTGATCCAGATCGGCAGCTGGTGGGAGACCAACACGGTCTCGTGCCCTCGTGCCGCTCGCTCGGCATCCACCACCGCTGCGCGCACCCGGGCAGCAACCTCCTGGTAGGGCTCGCCCCAAGACGGCTTGAACGGGTTCCACAGGTGCCGCCAGGCCGACGGTGACCGCAGCGCGCCGTCGCCGACCCCGAAGGCTTTGCCCTCGAAGACATTGGTCGACTCGATCAGCCGGTCATCGGTGCCGATCTCGAGCCCGGTCGCCTCGGCCAGCGGCTGCGCGGTCTCCTGCGCTCGCTCCAGCGGAGAGGCGGCCAGGTGCACGATGTCGCGGTCCTTGATCGCGTCGGCGACCCGCTCCGCCATCTTCACGCCCAGGTCGGAGAGGTGATAGCCGGGACGTCTGCCATAGAGAACGCCCTCGGGGTTGTGCACCTCACCGTGCCGCAGCAGGTGGACGGTGGTCTGCTCGCTCATCAGGCTCCTCGGGTCGCGGCTGCGGCTCGGGCCGCCTCGGGCAGGGCAGCCAGCACGGTGTCGACGGCACGGTCGTCGTGCGCGGCGGAGACGAACCACGCCTCGTAGGCCGACGGCGGGAGGTAGACCCCGCGGTCGAGCATGGCGTGGAAGAAGGCGGCGTACGCCGCGGTGTCCTGGCCGCTCGCACCCTCGAAGTCGAGCACCGCCTTCTCGGTGAAGAAGACCGAGAACATGGTGCCGGTCGACTGCACGACGTGCGGCACGCCAGCGGCCGTGAGTGCCTCCGCGGCCCCACTCTTGATGGTCTCGGCGGTCTGGTCGAGGTGGCGGTAGATCTCGTCGGTGGCGAGTCGCAGGGTGGTCAGTCCCGCGGTGGTGGCGATCGGGTTCCCCGACAGGGTGCCTGCTTGGTAGACGGGACCGCCGGGGGCGAGCTGCGCCATCACGTCGGCGCGACCGCCGAACGCAGCGGCCGGGAAGCCGCCGCCCATCACCTTGCCGAAGGTCATCAGGTCGGGTCGCCAGCCCTCGACCGCTCCGTCGAGTCCCCATTGACCGGTCCGGGTGACCCGGAAGCCGGTCATCACCTCGTCGGAGATGAACAGCCCACCGTGCGCACCGCAGGTCTCGGCCAGGAAGGCGTTGAAGCCGGGCTCGGGTGGCACCACGCCCATGTTGCCGGGGGCAGCCTCGGTGATCAGGCAGGCGATCCGGTCGCCGTGCTCGGCGAAGGCCTGCTTCACCGCCGCTCGGTCGTTGTAGGGCAGCACCAAGGTGAGCGCCGTCGACGACTCGGGGACACCTGGCGTGCCGGGCACGGCGAAGGTGGCCAGCCCCGAGCCCGCGGACGCAAGCAGCGAGTCGACGTGGCCGTGGTAGCAGCCGGCGAACTTCACCACCACGTCCCGCCCGGTGACCCCGCGGGCCAATCGGATCGCCGACATGGTCGCCTCGGTGCCCGAGGACACGAAGCGCACCTGGTCGACCGGCGTACGCTCCACGATCGCTTCAGCGAGCTCGACCTCGGGCTCGGTCGGAGTGCCGTACGACGTCCCGCGTGCGACGGCCGCCTGCACCGCAGCCTGCACCTCGGGGTGCGCGTGCCCGAGCAGCATCGGGCCCCACGAGCAGATCAGGTCGACATACTCGTTGCCGTCCACGTCGGTCAGCCACGCCCCCGCCGCCGACCGGACGAACCGCGGTGTTCCCCCCACGGCGTTGAACGCTCGGACCGGCGAGTTGACGCCGCCCGGGGTCACCACCTGGGCGCGCGCGAAGAGAGCAGCACTGGCCTGGGACGTCACCGCCACATTGTGGCCGACCTTCCTGAGAGACCGCACATCGGCCACCGGTGCTCCGGGAGACTGTGCTCGACTCTCGGCTGATGTCCGGATTGCGGGTCGCCTGTGGCGCTGGCCGACAGGGCAGCGACCGGGAGATGCACGCCGGTGGCTCGGGTCGGCGGCCGGGTTACTGGTCGGTGATGGTCACTCTCGTCACCCCTGGGAGCCAGGGGCGGGCTCTGACCGGGATGGGTGCACCGATTGGGCCGAAACTGCGTCCCACTGCGTCTGCCGCGGTGCTGTGGTGGCTCTGACCCATCTCCCGCGGTGCTGTGGTGGCTGAGGGCCCCGTATACGAGGCACTTTGCCACGACAAGACCGCGGCAGACGCAAGAAGACCGCAGCAGACGGGCAACCCGAGCGATGCTCACCCGGCGTGAGGGCTACCGTTCAAGCGTGTCCCGCTGGGAGTGGCTGATTGCGACGACGGTGGCCATGGAGGCGCTGCTTGTCGGCTACCTCGCGGTGGATGCATTCACCAGACCGGCAGGACCTCATCTGCATGACACCTGGCCAGCCCTCCAGCTGCTGGTCGTCGTGGGCCTCCTCGTCTGGCATCTCGTGAGTGTGGTGAACAGCAAGGGCCACGCGAGGTGGTGGCGTCTGGCGCTAGCCAACGTCGCCCTGCTGTGGCTGGCGATGACCGGCGTCCTGCCTGCCGACCCGATGGCGAGCGGCCTCCGGGCCGGGCTGGTCGCAGCCCTCGCAGTGGCGGTCCTGTCCGGCGCAGTCGCGCTGGATGCTCGCCGGTCCCGCGTCCCTCAGGCGACCGGGTAGTGGCCGCTGCCGGCCGATAGTCCGCATCCGGTGACGAGCCTGGCCTGCCCAGACGTTGCCAACGGAGCGCGCCACACGCAAGGGTGGTGCTCCTATCCATAGCAGCACCCACTCAGGAGGATCTGTGACCGACCACCGCTCGCCCCGTCACCGCACCGCGCTCGCCGCGATCGCTGGCCTCGCATTGCTCAACCCTTTGCTAATCGGCGGATCGGCAGACGCCAAGCCACCCAAGAAGGTGGACAGCAAGGTGACCTTCACCGGGGTGGATGCGAGCAACGTCGACCACGTCAAGATCAGCGGCAAGGTGAAGTCCGCCAACAAGGCGTGCAAGAAGGGTCGGACTGTCAAGCTCCGTCAGCTCGACCAGAGTCGCTCCGCGGGCAAGGACAAGACCAACGCCAAGGGCAAGTGGACGGTTGTCTTCGATGGCAACAAGATCAACCCCGGCAAGTTCAAAGCCACGGTGACCCAGAAGACGATCCGCAAGAACGGCAAGCGCATCATCTGCAAGAGCGCCACGGTCACCAAGAGCATCACCGGCTGACCCGCTGCGGCCAACCGGACAGGCAAACAGACCGCGCGGGCTTCCGGCCACGCGGAGCGGAGGCGTCACGGACCGCGTTTGTCTGTCCGGCGGGCCACTTTCTAAGTACGACGACCGCTCGCCGACTGCTATCGGCGGTGGAGCACGCCGTCGGACGTGGCGCGGACTGGGCCGAACGGTGCGGCGCCCGGGTCGTGGGCGGAGAAGACGGCGACCTCGGGGTGCTCGGCGATGAAGGCGCGTAAGCGGTCCTGGTTGTGGAAGCGCAGCGCCTTGTCAGTCGTGACAACCCGTTGGAACATCCCCACACCGACGGCACACTCACGCTTCTCCTGGTGCACCTCACGCGGATCGAAGTAGGCATCGCCCGCGTTGAGCAGCCAGCCTTCGTCGGTGTCGATGGCGACACCGCAGTGACCCATCGTGTGCCCGGCCAGCGGAACGAAGAGGATCTCTTCCGGTAGCCCGCTCAGGGAGCGCACGGCTTCGAAGCCGAACCACGGGTCACCTTCGGCAGCGTAGGTCTGCCAGTTCGGCCCGTGCGCCCACATGCCCGGCCGATAGCGGCCGCGCGCCTTCGTCCCCTTGCGGGCTCGCGCGGCGGCGAGTTCGGTTGCGTGGACATGGACCTTGGCCCAAGGGAAGTCGGACAGGCCGCCCACGTGGTCGAGATCGAGGTGGGTCTGCACCATGTGCCGGACATCGTGGGGGTCGAGGCCCATCGCCCGGATCTGCTCGATCGCCGCGAGAGACGGATCGACAGCTGGCCTGGCGTAGAGGTGCGCGAAGCTCCAGCCCAGGCGCGAGGAGATGTCGGCATAGTCCGCCGTGCCGAGCCCGGTGTCGACCAAGACCAAGCCGCTATCGGGTGTCTCGACGACCAGCACATGACAGGCCAGGACCGCCCCACCGAGCTTCATCGTGGTGACGTGGGCGCAATTGAGCTGGTGGACGTGCAGGTCGCTCATGACGGCTCCTAATGCAACGTTATGTTGCGATAGAGGCTAGCGCCACTTCCTTCCAAAAGCAACAAACTGTTGCGCTAACATCTCATCCATGCCCCCGACCGAGTCACCGACCGAGCCCCCCTCTGTGGTCCGCCGTCCCGGTGGCCGCGCCGCCCGCGTCCGCAAGGCGATCCTGTCCGCGACGATCACGGAGCTGACCGCCGGCGGCTACGGCGCGCTCAACGCCGCCCGGATCGCCGAGCGCGCCGGCGTACACCGCTCGACCGTCCACCGCCGCTGGCCCGACCTCGACCAACTGGTCACCGAGGCGCTGATCGATGCCGCGACGGCGGCCATCCCCATGCCGGACAACGGGGACATCACAGCGGACCTGACCGCACTGCTGCACTCCATCGTCGACTACATCGGTGGTCCTCAGACCCGCGTGCAGATCCGTGCGCTAGTCGCCGACGCGGCCCGCTCTCCGGCCATCGCGGAGGTGGTGAGCCACGTCTGGACGACCCGCTTCCGCGTAGGTGAAGAGGTGATCATCCGGGCGGTCGACCGCGGAGAACTGCGCGACGACATCCCTGCCACGACGGTGCTCGCCGTGTTCACCGGACCCATCTACGTGCGGCTGCTGCTGACCGACGAGCCTCTCGACGCCGAGTTCATCGACGCAGTGGTCGAGCTCGGGCTCGCCGGCGCCCGCCGCCCGTAGTACGACCCGCATCCCCGGGATCAAGACGCCGATCGCACCGAGGTGCGTGAGAGATCCCGCCGGTGAGGGCTAGCGCTTACAAGAACTCCAGCGGGTCGAACTCGCTGATCGGGATGACCCGGACCCTCGGCAGCGACACGTTGAAGGCCTTGACGTCGGCTTCGAGGTCGAAGAACTCCAAACCCTGGTCACCGAGGGCCACCAGGCCTCGGTTGCGGAACTCGGCGAAGCCGACTAGGCCCACCCTTCGGTCCAACTCACACAGCGCGGTCACCTGGGGCAGGAAGTCGCCGTCGTGGGTGGCGAGCATGACATCGCCGTCCCGGCCGGCGATCGCCGTCAGGGTGCGCTGGATCGCGATGTCGACGATCTTCTCGTGGGTCGCACCGGACAGCGGGATCGGTCGCCATCCCATGGCCAGCAGCGCCTGGACGAACGGCATCGGCAGCTCGGCGTTGGCGGCCAGGAAGAAGAGGCCCTGCACCGGCTGGCCCCAGCGCTCGCGGGCGAACTCGAGGAGCCGATCCCAGCGCGGCCGCTCCTCGGGCTGCGGGCGCCGACCGAGGATCGAGCCGCCCAGGGTCGCGTCGATGTTCTCTCCGTCGACCAGGAGATAGGTCTTGCGCTCACCAGCATCGTCCATGGGCTGACCCTACTCAGAACGTCCGGACGCGGGTTCGGTCCGGATCCCCGCCGGCAGGGTCGGCGGGGATCCGGGAGCCTCGAACCGCGCCTACTGCGAGGGCGCCAGGTCCTGCACCGCGCGGAAGCCCTCTTGGATCGCGGAGTGGAAGTAGGCGAAGCCCTGCGAGTCCGCGTTGGCGATCGACACGTTGCGGAACGGTGCCTTGCCCCGCCGCTGCGGCTGGTCGGCGTAGGGCCCATAGACCGACTTGTCGTAGACGGAGGTCAGCTCGTGGGCATAGCCATAGTTCCAGCGATTGATCATGATCTCGTCGATGTCCCGCTCGGGGTCGAAGTCCCCGCCCTCCGTGCCGACAGTGCGTTGGATCGCGTCGTAGAGGGCGCCTTCGAGGTCCGCGAAGCTCATCTGGAGCAGCTTCTTCCGGCCGGCCTCGTAGGCGGCCAACTGGCTCTTCGCGTTGTGTCCGGTTGCCACCACCTGGAAGTTGAGCACCGCGGGCTGGTCCGGCGTGTTCGGCGTGGGTCCGTAGGCCGATCCGAACTGGCTGCCGACGGTCAGGCTGACGCTGTCCCAGAACAGGCTGTTCCCTCGGGGCGAGATGCTGTTGACCTGGGCGTCGGCGAAGGCACGCCAGTTGTTCAGCGACGCGCGCGCGTAGATCAGCGGCACCTTGCGCGCATAGGACAGGTCACGGACCTGGCTCTTCGGGAGTCCCTCGACCAGTTGCGCGGTGACACGGTTCCAGCACGCCATCACCACATGAGTGGCTCGCACGGAGTAGCCCTTGCCGGTGCCCATGTCTTCGTAGTCGATCTTCGCGGTCCCGCCCTTGCGCGACGCCGGGGTGACCCGGAAGACCGTGCTGTTGAGGCGGATCCGGACCGGACTGCTCGACTGGTCG
Organism: Nocardioidaceae bacterium; assembly: GCA_039811985.1. GTDB lineage: Bacteria > Actinomycetota > Actinomycetes > Propionibacteriales > Nocardioidaceae > Nocardioides. The sequence goes on from JBDHZT010000064.1 coordinate 11,481, forward strand.
AGCTGGCTGTAGTCGCAGCGCGCCGTCACCACGTTCTCCTGGTCGGGCGTGCCGTCCGGGAACGTCGACGGGATCAACCTGCTGACCAGCATCCGCGCTACCGACGCGTTGCCGTCGGGCCAAGCACGGCCGGGCAGGCTGTTCGTGCCGGTCTGGTTGTCCATCTGCGGCGTGCGCCCGAGGCCGGGGAAGCCGGCGTCGGCCACCTCGGTGGGGTCGGGCAGCAGGTTGGCCGGCGAGAAGCCCGGTCGACCGAGCATGTAGTTGTCAGCGGCCGACGTCACCTGGGCGCCGGCGCCGAGCAGACCGTGTGAGCCACGCTGATACTCGGTGATCGCCTGCGCGGGGGCGCCGAGATACTGCATCAGCCACTGCTTGTAGGTGATCTTGGTCAAGAGCGTGAGCCGCTGCTCGGGCGTCAGGTCGCCGTGTCGCTTGGCGATCCAGTCGGTCGTGGTGTCGGTCTGGATCCGGACGATCGCCTCCCTCGCCTTGGCGCTGTAGGGCAGGCGGTTGACGAAGTCGGTCCAGCCCTCGGGGGTGTTGGGCTCCGAGCGGGTGCGCGCCACGGTGTCGGTGCCCCAGTCCTCGCTCGGGAACAGCAGGCGTCCAGTCAGGCCGTAGCTGCTGGGCAGCCCCGGGCCGCTAGTGCTGGGGAACGCCGTGAGGTCGATGCCGAGGTAGTCCAAGATGTCCAGCGCAGCCTCGGCGGGTGGTACGTCGAGCAGCGCGCCGGAGACCTGACTCCACGTCCGTGGACTGTCCAGGTTGACCGCCCCACCGTTGCGCAACATGAGTACGTCGTCGCCGGTCGTGGCATCGGTGACGTGGAACTCGTTGCGATGGGCGTGCCCGCCGAAGTCCGGGAGCGGGTCGATGAGCAAGATCTTGGCGTTCTCGCCGAAGCGATCGCGGTAGTACTTCGCGGCCGACAGTCCGCTGATCCCGGCGCCCACGATCACGGCGTCGTAGGTCTCCTTGAGATCCTTGGCCGCCTTGTGGATCCCCGGGCCACCCCCGGCATAGTGCACGTTGCCGGGCTTGGGCCACCCGTCGATCTTCATCGTCCGCCTGACCACCGGGTCCGGCTCACCGGTGATCCCGGTCGATCTCGGCGGGTAGTAGTCAGCCGGAAGCGGACCAGGCGCCGCGGCACGGGCCAGGCTCGCGGCCTGGGCGCCGGTCAGCGTGGGATCGGCGGCGGCGATCGCCATGCCCGCGGCGCCGATCGCAACGCCGTCGAGGAACTGTCGGCGCGTGATCGGACGTCGCCCCTCACGCGGTGCGGGGTCCTGGGGATTGATCTGGGCCATCGTTCCTCCTCGTGGGCGGGGCTACTTAAACGTTTAAGCACCGTATTGACCAGGCCCAGATCGGGTCAATGCGCATCTCAACCCCGGAGATGACAACCGATTCCGTCGACCGTTGCCCGCAGGTCAACGACTTCGACGCAGGGACGACCTACGCACCTGCACCATCGCCGGCACCGAGCGCGGGCGCTGCGGGACGGCCGGTCCGTCGAGCACCTCGACCAGTAGATCGACCGCCGCCGCGCCCAGCTCCGCGGGACGGAACTCCAACGTGGTGAGCGGGAAGGTCTCGGGATCGGTGATCCGGAAGTCTCTGGCGCTGGCAACGAGCAACTCGCCGGGCACGTCACGGCCGACGTCACGGGCCACCTCCAGCACGGTGGAGCCGTACGGCTGGCTCAGGCAGTAGATCGCATCCACATCGGGCCGCTCCACAAGTGCGGTGATGAGGGTGCGCGGCACTCCCAGCCGCGGCCTGGGCCAGCGCTCGAGCAGCGCTGGCTGACCGTTCTCCTCCGCCCAGGACAGGTAGGCCGCCTCCGAGTCGAGCCGAAACGCGTCGTCCACCTCCCACGACACCAGAGCGACCTGGCGCGCACCTTGGTCACGGAGATGGTCGAGGACGGCCCGGGTGCCCGCATCGACACCATTGTCGACGTACGGCACCTCCGGATGCATCAGGTCGCGATCGATGCTCACGAGCGGAATCTCGCGGCTGACCAGCTCCGCGACCCGCCGGTCGTCGACCACCGGGTCCACGACGATCACGCCGTCGACCGGAAGGTGATCCCACAGATCGTCCACCCGTGCTGCCGGGATGACCACGAGCGGATGACCGAGAGTCGTCGAGCGTCTCGTCACCCCGGCGACCACGTCAGCCAGGTAGCCGACCTCGAGGAAGGCTAGATAACTCTCGTCCACCGAGGGCGCGATGCCCAGCAGGCCCGTGCGTCCAGTCACCAGGCTCCTCGCCGCAGCGTTGGGGCGGTAGCCCAGCTCGGCGGCAATACGGCGCACGCGCTCTCGCGTCTGCGGCGACACCCCGCCGGAGTCATTCAGCGCGTAGGAGACCGTCGCCGGCGTCACCCCCGCAACAGCGGCGACATCCTTGAGAGTCACCCGGTTGCGGCGGGTGCCGCTCACGCGAGCAGACCAGCCGCCTCGGCGGCCCAGTAGGTGAGGATCACGTCGGCACCGGCGCGGTGGATCGCGGTGAGAGTCTCCACGATGGCCGCCTCGCGGTCGATCCAGCCGTGAGCAGCGGCGGCCTCGACCATGGCGTACTCCCCCGAGATGTTGTACGCCGCCACGGGGACGTCGACGGCGTCCCGGACGCGACGGATCACGTCGAGATAGGCCAGCGCTGGCTTGACCATGACGATGTCGGCGCCCTGCTCGACATCGAGGCGTGCCTCGCGGACTCCCTCGACTGCGTTGGCGGGGTCCTGCTGGTAGGTCCGGCGGTCACCCTCGAGCTGGGAGTCGACCGCCTCCCGGAAGGGACCGTAGAAGGCGGAGGCGTACTTCGCCGAATAGGCCAAGATCCCCACGTCGGAGTGGCCGGCGGCGTCCAGCGCCGTCCGGATCACCGCCACCTGGCCGTCCATCATCCCGCTGGGGCCGACCATGTCGACGCCGGCGTCGGCCTGGGCCAGCGCCATCGCGGCGTACGCCGCCAGCGTCTGGTCGTTGTCGATCCGGCCATCGGGAGTGAGCAGGCCGCAGTGGCCGTGATCGGTGAACTCGTCCAGACACAGGTCGCTCATCACCGTCAGCGCGTCGCCGACCTCGGCCACCACGTCGTTGATGGCCAGGTTGAGGATGCCCGCCGGGTCGGCCCCGCCCGAGCCGACCGCATCACGCGTCTCGGGGACCCCGAAGAGCATGATCCCGCCGAGCCCGAGCTCCGCTGCCTCGGCGGCGGCGCGCACCAACGAGGCCCGGGTGTGCTGGACCACGCCCGGCATCGAGTTGATCGACTGCGGTTCGCCGATGCCCTCCCGCACGAATGCGGGCAGGACCAGCCGACGCGGCTCGACCGAGGACTCCGCCACCAGCCGACGCAAGCCGGGGGTACGCCGCAGCCGACGCGGCCTGAGGACGGGTGCCTCGATCTCGTCGGTCACTACTTCGAGCTCGCCTTCCGTCGGGCAGACGGCTTGCGCTCCGACGGCTTGGTGACCGGCTGACCCGCCTCGAGCATGGACAGCCTCCGGGCAGCACCGAAGTCGGCGAGCGCGTCGACCAGCACCTCGACGTCCGGCGTCGCGGCGAGCACATCCACCCGCAGTCCGTGCTCCTCGGCCGTCTTGGCGGTCGCCGGGCCGATCACCGCGATGATCGTCGAGGGGTGCGGCTTGCCGGCGATGCCGACCAGGTTGCGCACCGTGGAGGAGGAGGTGAAGACGACGGCGTCGAACTTGCCGGTCTTGATCGCCTCCCGGGTCGGCGCCGGAGGAGGCGTGGCCCGCACGGTGCGGTAGGCCGTGACGTCGTCGCACTCCCAGCCCAGGTCGATCAGCCCGGCCACCAGGTTCTCGGTCGCGATGTCGGCGCGCGGGAGGAAGACCCGGTTGATCGGGTCGAGCAAGTCGTCGTACTCCGGCCAGACCTCGAGCAGCCCGGCAGCCGACTGCTGACCAGTCGGCACCAGGTCGGCGCGCAGACCCCAGGCGGCGATCGCGGCGGCAGTCTTCTCACCGACGGCGGCGATCTTGAGGCCGGAGAAGGCGCGCGCGTCGAGGCCGTACTCCTCGAACTTCTCACGCACCGCCTTGACGGCGTTGATAGAGGTGAACGCGATCCACTCGTAGCGCCCCTCGACCAGACCGCGGACGGCCTTGTCCATCTGGAGCGGGTTGCGGGGCGGCTCGACCGAGATGGTCGGCACCTCCTCCGGCACCGCGCCGTGGCCGCGCAGCCGCGCGGAGAGCCCACCGGCCTGCTCCTTGGTGCGCGGCACCAGCACCCGCCAGCCGAACAGTGGCTTGGTCTCGAACCAAGACAGCGCCTGCCGATGTGCCACGACATCGCCGATCACGGTGACCGCGGGCGGCACGATGCGAGCGGAGCGGCAGTCGACCGCCACCTGGCCCAACGTCGACACACAGGTCTGCTGGTCGGTGGTCGTGCCCAGGCAGGTCATCGCGACCGGGGTGTCGGCGGGCCGACCGGCCGCGAGCAGTGCCTCGGCCACCTCGTTGATCGGCCCGACCGCGGACAGCACCACCAGCGTGCGGTCGTCGGCGAATCGGGACCAGTCCACCCGGTCGGCACCGGAGAGCACGGTGACACCGCGGTTGCTCTTGTCGGTCAGCGGGATGCCGGCATAGGCCGGCACACCGAGAGCCGAGGAGACGCCCGGCACGATCTCGACGCCGATGCCCGCCTTGGCGCAGGCCTGGGCCTCCTCGGGCGCGCTGTCGAAGAGGAACGGGTCACCGGTGATCAGCCGGACGACGGCGGCCTGCTTCTTGGCCTCGCGGACGACCACCTTCGACCGGCCGGCCTGGGTCAGCGGCTGCCCGTCCTCGCCGAACCCGCCGTCGACGAAGCGCGGCCCGGTCTCCGGCTCCTCGTCCACCTCCGGATCGGGGGTGGGCAGACCGAGCAGGCTGCGGACCATCGGCTCGTGGTCGGGGGCCTCGGTGATCACCACGTCGGCGCCCCGGATCAGCTCGACGGCCCGGATCGTCAAGAGACCCGGATCACCCGGCCCGGTGCCCACGAAGGACACCCAGCCACGCGCTCCCGGCGCGGTGGCCCTGCTCTCGGCGCTGCTGGCGACGGCGCTCACCTTGGTCTTGGATCGAGTCATGCGTGCTGCCTCTTCACTGATGTCTGCGTGAGTTCTGTCTGCATGAGGTCGGCGGCGCCGTCGTCGAGCATCTGCTCGGCGAGGCGGGTCCCGACGCCGATGGCGTCGCCGGTGGGACCGGAAGCTGACATGCGGACGGCGAGCGCACCGTCCTCGGACAGAGCCGTGGCGCGGAGCCATAGCTCGGGGCCGTCCTCCCCTTCGACCACCTCGGCGAGCGCCCCGACCGGAGCCGAGCAGCCCGCCTCCAGGGTCGCCAGCACCGCCCGCTCGGCCTCCACGGCGGCCCGGCTCGCTGGGTCGTCGAGGGCGCCGAGGAGGGCCACCAGGTCGGCGTCGGCGGCGCTGCACTCGACCGCGAGCGCACCCTGGCCGGGGGCGGGCAGCATCTGGAGCGGATCGAGGCTCTCGGTGATCTGATCGACCCGGCCCAGCCTGGCCAGCCCCGCCCGAGCAAGGACGACCGCGTCCAGCTCGCCGTCGGTGACCTTGCGTAGCCGCGTGTCGACGTTGCCCCGCACCGGCACGATCTCCAGGCCGAGGCCGAGCGCAGCGAGTTGAGCGGTCCGCCGCGGCGATCCGGTGCCGATCCGCGAGCCCACGGGCAGCTCACCGAGGGTGAGACCGTCGCGAGCGACGACGGCGTCGCGCGGATCTTCGCGAGGAGGTACGGCGGCCAGGGCGATCCCAGCCTCCGGCCCGGTCGGCAGGTCCTTCAACGAGTGGACCGCGAGGTCGACCTCGCCTCGACGCAGCGCCGAGCGCAGCGCGCTGACGAAGACGCCGGTGCCGCCGATCGTCGCCAGTGGTTCACTGCTTCGGTCTCCCTCGGTGGTCACGTCGACCAGCTCGACCTGGCGGCCCAGGCGGTCACGGATCGCGTCGGCCACCAGCTCGGACTGGGTGCGGGCGAGCAGCGAGGCGCGGGTGCCGAGGCGGAGTGGAGTGGTCGTCACGACAACCCCTCCGCTCGCGTCACCGCGTCGACGGCATCCGGATCGAGGGAGAACAGCTCGGCCAGCGCGGTGGCATAGGAGACCTTCTCGCCGTCAGCGGCCAACTCCTTGACCCGCACCGTGGGTCGGTGCACCAGCTTCTCCGCGACCCGTCGGACCGTGTCGGCAATCTCCGCCCTGGTCGCCGGATCAAGGGTGGGCACGCGGGCGTCCAGCCGCTCCAGTTCGGCTTCCACCACGGCGGTGGCCATGCCACGCAGGGCCACCACGGTCGGGGCGATGTTGGCCTGCCGCCGAGCCGACAAGAAGGCCGCCACCTCCTCGGCCACGATCTCGCGGACGCCGTCGAGCTCGCCGCCCTCGAAGGTGTCGTCGAGAGTGGCGGCGAGCTGGGCAAGGCTGACCAGCGTCACATCGGACCGCTCGGCGACGGCGGGGTCGATGTCGTGCGGAAGCGCCAGGTCGATCAGGGTGACCGATCGGGCCGGCACCATCTCCGGGGCGATCAGCAGATCCTTGGCGCCGGTGCAGGTCAACACCAGGTCGGCCCGCTCCAGCTCGGCCTGAAGCTGTCCGAGCGACGCCGCGCGGACGGCGTACTCCTCCGCCAAACGCTCGGCGCGCTCGCCGGTGCGGTTGACCACCACGACGTCCCGCGCCCCGTGTCGCAGCACTGTGGCGACGGCCAGCCCGGCCATCGAGCCAGCGCCGACCACGAGGACGCGCCGGTCGGCGAGGTCGATCGACTCGCCGACGGCCTGGGCGAGCGCCGCCTGCACCAAGGACGGCGCGGCGTGGTCCACGTCGGTCTCGGTGTGGGCCCGCTTGCCGACGCGGAGCGCTTGTTGGAAGAGGCTGTTCAGGGCGGGCCCGACGGTGCCGAGCTCCTGGCCACCCCGCAGCGCCTCGCGAGTCTGGCCGAGGATCTGGCCCTCACCGACGGCCATCGAGTCCAACCCGGACGCGACGGCGAACAGGTGGGAGACAGCGCCGTCGTCGTAGTGGACGTAGAGATGCGGCAGCAGCTGGTGGGTCGGCCGAGCCGCCCGATCGACCAGCAGGCCGGAGAGCTCTTCGACGCTGCCGTGGAACCGGTCGACGTTGGCGTAGATCTCCAGCCGGTTGCAGGTCGCGATCACGGCCGCCTCGGTCACATGCTCACTGGACGCTACGTCGGCGATCAGCTTCTGCACGCCCTCCGGGTCGAGCGCCAGGGTCTCCAGCAGCTCGACGGGAGCCGTCTTGTGGGAGACGCCCACTACCAAGATGCTCATGAGGCGGACTCCTGGATCGGGGTGATCGCAGGCGTCTGGATCGAGTCGCCCTGGGGCGACTTGCGCTGCTCGTGGTAGGCGAGGATCTGCAGCTCGATGGAGAGATCGACCTTCCGCACATCCACGCCCGCTGGCACGGCGAGCACCGTCGGTGCGAAGTTCAAGATGCTGCGGATCCCGGCCTCGACGAGTCGGTCGGCGACCTCCTGCGCGGCCTCGGCCGGTGTTGCGATCACGCCGATCGCGACACCGTGCTCGGCCACGATGGCGTCCAGGTCGCCGAAGGGGCGTACGGCGACGCCGGCGATCCGCTCCTGATGCCGCGACGGGTCGGCGTCGAGCAACGCGACCACGCGGAAGCCGCGGCTGCGGAAGCCGGAGTAGTTGGCCAGCGCCTGACCCAGGTTGCCGATGCCGACGATGACGACCGGCCAGTCCTGGGTGACGCCGATCTGGCGGGCGATCTGGTAGCGCAGGTAGGCGACGTCGTAGCCGACCCCGCGGGTGCCGTAGCTGCCGAGGTAGGAGAGGTCCTTGCGGAGCTTCGCGCTGTTGACGCCGGCTGCCGAGGCGAGCTCCTGGCTCGAGCAGGTGACGGTGCCGTCCTCGGCCAGAGCTGTCAGCGCCCGCAGGTAGACCGGCAGCCGCGCAACCGTGGCCTCGGGGATGTCCCGGGCGCTGACGGTGGACGAGCGAGCGGTCACGGTGTCTCTTCTCCAGCCGGCGGTCCGGGCTTGGGCTTCAGCCCGGTCGGCACCACGCGGCGCGACCACTGTAGGAGTTTGTGAACGTGAGAACCAAACCGAGACGACACCCCGCCCGGGGCCGATGTGACCCACACCACGCGCCGACTGGGTCGCAGGGGCTTGTTGACGTCTTGTCAGGTCTGTCAGGAAACGCCGCGTGGGCGGGTCAGCGCTCGAGGGCGGTGCGCAGGCGGTTCTCGTCGACCCGCCAGAAGTCGTGTTGCCGGCCGTCGACGAACGTCACCGGGATCTCCTCACCGAACCGGGCGAGCAGGGCCGGGTCGGAGTCGATGTCGACTTCGTCGAACTCCTCACCGAGATCGGCGCACACCCGCGTCAGCACCTCCCGGGCCACGTCGCACAGGTGACAGCCTGGTCGGGAGTAGAAGGTGACCCGGGCCATGCGCGCATGGTCCCACAGGCCTACCTCGCGGGCCCGACACCCTCAGCCTGGATCCGGGCTCGATCCGTGGATGGCGCCACGGTGGATCCGTGCGTTGGCTGGTTGCTGGTTGCTGGTTGCTGGTGGTGGCGACCGACAAGGCAGCTGCGCCGCGTCAGCTTCGCCGTCGATTGAGGTTGACGGCCGGGTTGCTGGTGCTGCCTGGCTCCCGGCGGCGGTAGGCATCTGCCGCGGTCTTCGTGCGTCTGCCGCGGTGTTGTGGTGGCAAAGCGGCCGGTATACCGGGTCCTCAGCCACCACAGCACCGCGGCAGACGGGCCGGGATGCAGTTTCGGCCCAATCGATGGTGTCGTTTCGGAACAATCGACGCACATCGACCCGGCAGGGGCTCATGACCCCATCGATTGGGCGCAAACGACATCGAAGACGGCGTCTGGCATGTCGTTTTGGAACAATCGACGACCTCTTCGGGCGAAAGAGGGTGGGATCGCGGCGTTTGGGCCGAAACAGCACATCGATTGGGCCGAAACAACACCCGGCCGGCTCCGGGGGGCAGCTGGCCTGCAGTTTCAGATGGAACCGAAGACCACCGTGACCCGGCCAGCAGCCAGAACCCGAGGATCGCTCTCCCGGCGTAGCTGCCCTGTCGGTCGCAACCCCAGCCGACCAGAAAGCCGGCCAGCAGCCGGAACCTGAGCACCGCTGACCCGGCGTAGCTGCTCCCGTGGCCAACACCTCAGGCCACCAGCGCCCCGGCAGCGGCCCCTCTCCACGGATCGCCCGTAGGCTTCAGTCCGTGAGTCCAGCTCGATCCGACCGGGCCCGGCGGCCGGTCGATCTCCGACAGCGGTCGACCATGGCCGGAGAGGCCTCGGCGGCCGAGGCGGAGGTCGAGATGGCGCTGGACGCGCCGCCCGATCCGGCAGCGGCGGCCTTCTTCGACGTGGACAACACGGTGATCCAGGGCGCCAGCATCTTCCACTTCGCCCGTGGCCTGCACCGTCGCAAGTTCTTCACCACCCGCGACCTCGCCTCCGCCGCTTGGAAGCAGTTGCTCTTCCGAGTGGTCGGTTCGGAGGACCCCGAGCATGTCGCGGAGGCGCGCGCCTCGGCGCTGGCCTTCATCAAGGGCCACACCGTCGCCGAACTGGAGGCGCTCGGCGAGGAGATCTTCGACGAGGCGATGGCGGCGCGCATCTGGCCGGGCACGAAGGCGCTCGCCCAGCTCCACCTCGATCGGGGTCAGCGGGTCTGGTTGGTGACGGCGGCACCGGTCGAGCTGGCCTCGATCATCGCCCGGCGGCTCGGCCTGACCGGTGCGCTGGGCACGGTCGCCGAGCACGAGGACGGCGTCTACACCGG
>JBDHZT010000065.1:0-20861 GCA_039811985.1 Nocardioidaceae bacterium
TACCTGAAGTACGACCGGATCACCGCCGTCCAGCTCTACAACTCCAACACCGGCGTCTGGGACACCGTCCCGGCTCCGGGAGGCGGCTGGATCAACGCGGGCGGCACCTTCGTCGGCTACACCCTGACCGGGCCGGAGCGCGCCCGCACGACCGGCGTACGACTGGTGCTGGAGCCCAACGACGCGGCCCGGACCGCGGCCCAGCAGCCCGGTCCCGCCTTCGACCCGTTCGCCCCCGCGCCCGGATCCGGCGTGGGCTGGGGCAGCACCGACCGCACCTTCTCGCTGACCTGGCAGGTGCGCGACCAGAAGCGCTCCGACGGCTCGTTCGTGGTCGAGGAGGCGCACTACAACACCGCCGATGCCGGCGTGGTCGACAACACCACCTCACTCGACGGCATCCCGCTGGACGGCAGCGACCCGGTCCGTGACACCGACAACGACACGATCCTGATCCTCGACCCCGACCCGGGTGTGGCAGTCGAGAAGTCGGTGACCGCGCCGAACCCGATCTTCGTTCCGCAGGCCGATCCGGGAACTCCCGCGAGCGCCTATCCGACGGCGTCATGGACGATGACGGCCCACAACACCTCGACGGCACGCGCGTCGTACGTCCGAGTGACCGACCCGGCCACCTGCACAGACACCAGCCTCGGAGACTGTGAGACCGACCCGACCTCGACGGATGCCAGGGCCAACCCGTTCGAGACCGACGGCAGTGTCGACTACCTGACCGATCCCGCTCTCGGGACGCCCTTCGAGCGGTTCAACGTCACCGACATCACCATCGCGGCCAGCATCCCCGGCCAGGTGGACCTCTCGCAGAGCGTGGTGTGGCTACTGCGCTACCAGGGTGGGACCTACAGCGCCGAGCAGACCACTGCTGCCGCGGTGAACGCGATGCTGACCAACCCAGAGACGATCGTGGGGATCAGTGTCACCTACCAGGGCGCCGACCCAGCGACGACGGGCGGCACGATCAGCCAGGACAACCTGCTGACGGTCACCATGGACACCCAGCTACGCACCACCCTGCGTAGCTCTGGCGACGCCCAGGTGCTGAGTGCCGGCGACACCGTCGATGTCGTCAACCGCGTGTTCGCCCAGTCCTACGACCCGGTCACCTCGCCGGACGTCAGGACCGGCGACGTCGACGACGCCCAGGTGCTGCTCACCGGTGGCGAGATCAACGTGACCCCGACGAAGGCGATCTCGCCGTCGGTGGTCTACGAGCCCAACCCCGACGTGCCGGTCACGGTGACACTGGGCGCAAACCAGGGCGCCAACCCGCGTAGCACCCTGTCGCCGTCGACGGTGGTCATCGAGGACCAGGCCGACTCGACGGCCTTCTGGAACACGTTCGAGTTCACCGGTCTCGGGGCGATCACCCTGCCGGCCGGCGCTGATCGCGTCCAGGTCGATGTCTACGGCCCGTTCGGGCCCGGCGGATCCTTGGGCTGGGCGACCGGTACGCCGGTGGCGAGCAACCCTGCGGTGCCCGTCCCGACGGCGTCGTACCCCGACATCCAGGGCATCCGGGTGACCTATACCCGCGCCGATGGCGGCTACTTCTCCACCATCGTGCCTGCGCCCAACTGGTCGGCCTCGGCGATCTTCACCGTCCAGGTCCGCGACACCTACCTGGACTCCGGTGACCCGGTCGAGTTCGACGGCACGTATCAGAACACCCAGACCTCGCAGTCGATCCGGCGTGATGGCAACAACTCCGACGAGAAGGACGCCAGCGCTCAGATCGAGCTCTCGAAGGGCTCCCGCCAGATTGCGGTGCACAAGCTCACCAACGAGGGCAATCGGCTGGCCAGCGTCGGCGACACCGTCCCGTTCGAGCTGACCTTCGAGAACACCGGCACCGGTGTGCTGACCATCACCGAGCTGCGCGACGTGCTCCCACCCGAGCTCGTCTATACCGGCGCGGACGAGCCGACGTATACCGCCGACGCCGACGGCACGCTGTCAGAGGACGTCTCCGTGGCCAGCTCCCCGGACGGGCGGACCCTGACGTTCACCTGGCCCGCGGGCGGCCGAACCATGCAGCCGGGTGAGACCTTCCGCATCGTGCTTCCGCTCGAGTTGCAGCCGGGCCTGACCGCCGGTCAGACCGCGACCAACACGATGACGGTCCAGACCGAGGAGGAGCTCACTCGCTGTGCCAACATCCAGCCCGGCGGCAGCACCACCGGTGACTGGGCGGCGGACAACCACACCTGCGGCACCTCCGACTACGTCGGCATCGTCAGCGGGCCCAACCTCTTCACCGTCAAGGGTGTCCGCGGCTCCCTGGACGAAGGGGCCTACAACCCCAGCAACCCGAGCGCGACCTGCGCGCCGACGCTGACCGCCACACCGGGCGACACGGTGGCCTCCGATGGCCGCTTCTACCGCTCGCCGTGCGTCGCGCACAGCACGCTGGGCGGCACCGACGACTGGGTGCTCCATATCGCCAACGCAGGCACGGTCAATGTCGACCAGATGGTCGTCTTCGACCAGTTGCCCGTGGCCGGGGACAGCTCGCTGATCTCCGGCGGCTCGCGCGGCTCGCAGTATCGCCCGCAGATCGTGCCCGGTTCGCTCAAGGTGACCACGCCTGCCCAGGTCACCTCGACCCTCGAGGTGACGACGAGCCCCAACGTGTGTGTAGGCACCTGGGCGAACCTGCAGAACCAGGCCCCCTGCGAGCAGAGTGGTGAGGTCTGGACGGCAGCGTCCGGCAGCACGGACTGGAGCCAGGTCACCGGCATCCGGGTGACCCTGGACTTCTCGCGGGCGACGCCGCGCTCGCTGGCGCCGGGGCAGGCCGTCGACGTGAACTTCTCGACGACGAACGTCCCGATGACCGACGCCGACCCCAGCGGGGCGTCGACGGAGGTGCCCGGCACCGACCAGTTCGCCTGGAACCAGTTCGGTGTGAAGTACCACAACGCCAACGCGGCCCAGAACAGCAAGATCGCGCCGAGCAGGGTCGGCGTCCACCTCCGGTTCGGGGCGATCCAGATCGACAAGGAGATCACCGGCCCCGCGGCGTCGTACGCTCCCGACGAGTTCCTGGCCGATGTGGCCTGCACCTTCGGCGACGGTGCCGACCAGGTGACGCTGGACATGGGCGACGACGCGGTCGTGGAGCTCAACACCGGCAACGGGTTCAGCCATCGCATCGACGGCATCCCCGTCGGCTCGGAGTGCACCGTGACCGAACAAGGTGACGTCGGAGAGTTCGGGGAGACCAGCCGCGACGGCACTCCCACGACCCTCCAGGTGACCGAGCCGACCGATCCGAACGTCCCGCTCGGGGACCAGGATGTCCCGGCCGCTCAGATCGCGACGATCACCAACGACTACCAGTTCACCGGTCTCTCGGTGACCAAGCGGGTCAACACGGAGGCGACCGGCGCGGACTTCGGCCCGTTCGAGTTCACCCTGGCCTGCACCAGCGCGGCAGGCGACCCGGTGACCTTCGACGACTCCGGGACGACCGAGCTGGAGTTCAGCCTCGACGTGGACGAAACCTTCACCGCTCCGGAGGACACCATCCCGGTCGGCGCGACCTGCGACCTGGCGGAGACCGACAGCTTCTTCGCCGACAACATCGTGATCACCGGTGACAACGTGGTCGACAACGGCGATGGCACGGCCACGGTGACCCCGGGGACCGAGCCCGCCGAGGTCGTCGTCACGAACGCCTACGACGCCGGCACGCTGACGCTGACCAAGGTCGTCGACGGTGAGGGCGCGGACCTGTACGGCGCCGGCCCCTTCACCTTCGATGTGCTGTGCACCTACCAGGGCCAGGACGTCTTCGACGACTCCATCGAGTTGGCCCGGGGCGGCAGCAGCACCCTTGGTCCCTATCCGGTGGGCACGACCTGCGTGGTGACCGAGACCGGCACCGGTGGCGCATCGGCCAGCGTCCTCGACCCCGAGGACGGCACGGTGGTGATCCCCGCTCCTGATCAGGACGGCGGAACTACCCAGGTGTCGGTCACCGCGACCAACACCTTCGACGTCACCGGCTTCGAGGTGGACAAGAAGATCGTCGGTGCGCTGGATGCACCTGGTGCGCACGGACCGTTCACGGTCAGCGCCAGCTGCACGTGGCTGGTCGATGGCGAGCGAGTCGCGTTCGACGTGCCCGGCGGCGCGGAGCGTGTCCTGTCCGCGCGCAACGACTACCACGCCAGCTATCACCAGCTGCCGTCCTCGGCCCGGTGCACCGTCACCGAGACCGACACCGGCGGAGCTGACAGCACCTCCGTCCAGGTCAAGGGCGGCGACAGCGGCGGGGCCACCTCCGGCACCAGTGTCGACGTCGATCTCGCGGGGACGCAGTCCGGTGACGTGAGCGTGCTGTTCACCAACCGCTTCGTCGACGAGTCGGACGAGAACAACGGCCACCACAACGGCAACGACAACGGCAACCTGCCGGGCACCGGCTCGGATGTCTCGCCGTGGATGTTGTGGATGGGCGGTCTGCTGGTGGCGCTCGGTGCCGCCGGGGTGTACGCCGGACGGCGACGCCGCACCAGCTGACCCGCAGACCTGTGGGATGTGGCCGCGGGGGTGGACCACATCCCACAGGTCGTTGGTGGATGGCGCCGAGCAGCGCGAACGGCGTGGCGGATACCATCTCGCCATGAGCTTCGACAGTGACCTGGGGCCGATCAACTACGTGGTCGTGGCCTTCGCATCCACCCCGGTTCCGTCGGCGGGGCTCGACCAGCTCGCGGCGCTCGTCGACACCGGGCGAATCCTGGTGCTCGACGTGGAGTTCGTCGCGAAGTCGGTGGACGGATCGGTGGCCACGGTCGACGCGGCCGAGGTGGGCGCACCGAGCTTCGCCGGTGCGTCATCTGGACTGATCGACAACGACGACATCGCCGTGGTCGCCGACACGCTCGTCCCCGGCGGCGTCGGCATCGTCGTGGTCTATGAAGACCTGACCCTCTTGCCTGCGCTGAAGGCGTGGGAGGGCGAGGGCGCCACCGTGGTCTCGGAAGGTCCGATCCTGGTTGACGACCTGGTCGAGTCGATCGACGCGACCGAGCAGAAGTGAACCGAGCAGAAGTGAACCGGGCAGAAGTGAACTGGGCAGAAGTGAACTGGGCAGAAGTGAACTGGGCAGAAGTGAACTGGGCAGAGTTGAGGAGACAACCATGAGTCTGTTGCGCACCGCTGGTCGGGCCGCCGTCGCGAGCTCAGTGCACGGGCGGGTGCAGCGTCGCCAGCAGCAGCGCTGGGCCGCCCAGGACGCTGCCGCCGCGGCAGCCCAGCCCGCCCCTGCCGCACCGCCCCCCGCCCCGGCTCCGGTCGCTGCCCCGGTGGCCGCAGCGCCGGCCGAGGACCCGATGATCGCCCAGCTGCGCCAACTCGGTGAGCTGCGCGACGCGGGCGTCCTCACCGAAGAGGAGTTCAGCGCCAAGAAGGCGCAGATCCTCGGCATCTAGGGGCGGCGTCTCGCCTGGACGCCGCAGGGTAGCCGCTCGACGTCTTGCGCCAGTGGCTTGCTGGCCGTGGGTGGTGCTGGCCGTGGGGTCGTGCTGGCCGATAGGGCAGCGACGACGGGTGAGCTCCCGCTCAGGTTCTGGTCTACGGCCGCGCTGCTGGTGTCGGTGGTGACGACCGATAGGGCAACGACGACGGGACAGGGTGGCCGGCGGCTGGGGTTGCTGGCCGGGTCGCTGGTGTTCTCGGGCTCTGCGGTGGCGCCGGCTGTCTGCTGCGGGGTGGTGGTGTCTCCTGCGCCCATAGGTGCGCACCAACCGGGTCCGAGCGCCCATAGACCCGCGGGAGATGAGCGTTCGGCCTCACAAGGACGCGGGAGAGGGGCTCCGGGGGTCGAGGTGTTGCGGTTTGGGCCCAAACGGCAACGAAACGGCGATCCGGATGCAGTCTCGGGCCAAACGGCGGCCCCCATCCCGGGCCAGGAGCCACTCTGGTTCCCAGGGGCAAGCGGTGACAGGGGTGACCACCAGCGGCCAGCAACCCGGACAACGACGCTAGCCGCCGGCGATCCCTCCGTCGCTGCCATGTCGGTCGCAACCCTGGGCGTCCAGCAACCCGGGCGCGGACGAGACCCAACGCAACCTGGGCCGCGGCCGGGCAGGCACGGATCGCCGCTGAGCGATGAGACACTGAGGGCTCTCGACAGGTGGGTGGGATCGCCCTAGGGTGGCCCAAAACGAATCACGTTCGTTTAGGACGGTCCGTCAGTGACGTATGAGCCGGTGACACTTCGCCCAGGGGCGCCCGAGGCGGTGCCTCTGTGTGCGTTGTGGCGCTATCCGGTGAAGTCGCTCGGGGGTGAGCGACTGACTGGCGCGGATGTGTGGCCGGAGGAGCCCTTGCCGGGTGACCGGGCGTGGGCGATCCGTGACGACGCCACCGACGAGATCATCTCCGCCAAGCGTGACCCACGGATCCTGTATGCCTGGGCGACGACCCACGACGACGGTGTGTCGGTGTCGGTCCCCGGGTTGGCGAGCCCGGTGCCGGTCGCGGAGGCGGGGCCCACCCTGAGCGCATGGTTGGGTCGACGTGTCTCGATGTGCGACACGTCCTCGCTGCGCCCGGAGACGACCTTCGACTTCGGCTTCCGCGTGGACCTGGGCTCCCGGAGCTACGGTGACTCCGGCAACGTGCTGCACCTGGTCTCCACGGCCACCCTGCAAGCCCTGGGCGACCTGGTGCCCGGCATCACCCCCGCCGAGGCGGTGCGCAGGACTCGGCCGAACCTCGTCGTGGACCTCGGCCCCGAGCCGTTCGCCGAGGATCAGCCGGCTGGGTCGACGCTCATGGTCGGCGAGGTCGAGCTCGAGGTGGTCGGTCAGACGGGCCGCTGCACGATGGTCGACCGGGACCAGCCCGGCGTGCCCCGAGCTGGCCTGCTCGACCTGCTCACCGAGCGCCGTGGCGGTGCCCTCGGGGTCTATGTGACCGTTCGTCAGCGTGGCCGTCTCGAGGTTGGGGTGGAGCCAGAGGTTGAGGTGGGGCCATGAGCGGCACCGATCGAACCGACGCTGCCGAGCTGGCCGCCGCGCTCTCCTCCTTGATCAGGGACGACAGCGACCAGGCCACCGCGCTGAGGCCCGTCATGGCCCGCGTGGCTGACTATCTGGACCGTGTGCCAGCCGAGGGCGTGCGCACGGACGAAACTCGACCCACGGGCGAGGACCCTCTCGGGACCTTGCGGGGGCTGGTCCTGTCCGACGACCTCGGTGTGGCCACTCTCGCCAGAGCGGCCGAGCGGGCGCTGGCCCGCGCCACACCTCCGGAGGCATCGGGCGTGGTGGCGTCGCGGCGCGCACATCTGCTGCGGGTGAGCGCGGTGCAGCCCACCGGTCGCGATGCGGCCATGCTCACCTTCGACGTCCCGCCCGAGCTCCGGTCGACCTATCGATGGCGAGCGGGTGAGCACGTCACGGTGATCGTCGACGTCGCCGGCGTAGAGCTCGAGCGGCACTACTCCGTGTGCCTGCCGCCGTCGGCCCTCGAGGAGGGATGGCTCGCGATCGCGGTCCGGGCCACCGCAGCGGGGCTGGCGTCACCGGCGCTGTGTGCGACAGCGCCCGGAGACCTGCTGGAGCTCGGGCCGCCGGAGGGGGAGATGTGCTGGCCGGATCGGGGCGACGCTCCCGACCGCGTTCCCGGCATCGACGCCGGGGAGGTGCTGCTCGTCGCCGTGGGCAGTGGCATCACGCCGGTGCTGGCGATTGCGGCCGCTGCGCTGGAGGCCGGTCGACGAGTCGGCCTGCTGGTCGTCGAGCGACGGGTCGACGACGTCGTGCTGGGGGAGCGGGTGGCCGAGCTCGCCGCGCGCTTCTCGGCGACTTTCACTTGGCAGGGGTTATGGACGCGGGCCGGTGACGGGCGACCCGACCGGGCGCGGTTGCGCGCCGAGCTCGCGGTCCTGGCCGACACGCTGGGTGAGGACCCGGCCGTCTATGTCTGCGGCCCGGACGAGGTGGCCGACCTGGCGGTCGAGGCCCTTGCCGATCTGGGCTTGGATCACCGCGTCCGGCGGGAGAGCTTCACCTCTGATCGACTGGCCCATGTGGAGGTGCCGCGACCAGGCGGTGAGCTCGTCGTACGCCTGCCCAGCGGCACTCACACTGTGCAACTGCTGCCGGGCGAGACCTTGCTGGTGGCGATGCGACGTGGAGGCATCGATCACCCGTTCTCCTGTCTGTCTGGGAGTTGCGGCACCTGCTTGGTCGACGTCGCGCCCGGATCGGTCCCAGCCGCGGTCGTCCAGCAGCCCGCTGGAGATGAGCGCCTCTATGACCGCGCCTACGCCTGCCTGGCCGCCAACGCGATCGGCCACGACGACGTCGCGCCCGAGCCAACTCCGTCGAGCGACCAATCACCCGAGAGCGTGAGGACCCAGCCATGACCATCACTATCCACGCGTCCGCCGAGACCGACCGGCGTCAGCGGGGCCTCGCCCTCGGAGAGCGGTTCGCCGCCGATGTCGCCGCCGGCTGGGAGGGCTACTCCCGGCTGTTCGACGACTGCGGTATCTCCCGCGAGGAGGTCGGCACGATCGGACGACGCACGCTCGACGTCGTGGGCGAGTGGGCGCCAGACCTGGCCGAGGAGATCATCGGCATCGCCGAGGGCGCCGGCCTCGAGCCGTGGCAGGGCGCGGCGCTGAACGCCCGCACCGAGATCTTGGCACGCTACCGACCGGCGACGGTCGGTGAGTGCTCGACCGCGGTCTATCTGCCGATCGGCGAGCTGCCCCGGACCCTGCAGACCTGGGACTGGTATGCGCATCTGCGGAACGTGAAGCTGCTCTGGCAGCTGCGCACAGAGGCCGGGCGGCGGGTGACGACGTTCACCGAGTTCGGCGTGCTCGGCAAGATCGGCGTGAACGACGCTGGTCTCGGGCTCCACTTCAACCTGCTGCAGCACGAGCAGGACGGGGAGGAGCTGGGTGTGCCGGTCCACCTGGTGGCGCGGCGGATCCTCGAGGAGGCCGCCGACCTGGCCGCCGCGGAGGCCATCGTGCGCTCCGCGCGGGTGTCCGCGTCGACGGCGATCACCGTTGTCGCGTCGACCTTCGACGACTCGGGTGCACGGCGCTCGGGGGCGACCACCTTCGAGCTCTCCCCGGCAGGACTGGGGATCCAGCACATCGAGGATGGCGGTCAGCTGCTCCACACCAACCACTTCTTGGATCCCGAGCTGGCCAAGGGGGAACGGCTGACGCCGGTGGATCCGGACACCAACTTCCGTCACGACGAGATGGTCCGCCGCCAAGAGGCGCTGCAGGATCCGTCCCTGGCCGCGCGAGCGGAGGCGCTGCACGTCCACCGCGAGGATGGTGCGGCACTGTGCTGCCACCCGGTCCCCGACTCACCTCTCGGTGAGCAGTGGGAGACCCTGCTGGTCGCCGGGCTCGACGTGGATCGTGGCGAACTGATCTGCCGGGACGGCGGCGTGTGCGCACCCGAGCAAGACGCCTGGATCAGGCTGTGACACCCCGCCGTCGCGCCGGTCGGCCGAGCAGCCCGGTCCTTGACCGAGAGCGGATCATCACCGGCGCCCTCGAGCTCCTCGACGAGGTTGGCCCGGACCGCTTCTCCCTCGATGCGCTGGCGCAGCGGCTGTCGGTGCGACCGTCGTCGTTCTACAACCACACCTCGGGGAAGGACGACATCCTCGCTGGTGTCCAGGAGCTGGTCACCGATGCCATCGACGCCACCATGTTCACCGAGCTGCCCTGGCGGGAGGCGACCAGTGCCTGGGCGCACAGCTACCGCAACGCCTTCATCGCCCATCCCAACGCGATCACGCTGTTCGCGATCTCGCCGGTGATGGGGGCCGCGCGCACGATGCACATGTACGAGCAGGTCGTCGCCGGATTCGAGCGCGCAGGCTGGCCGCAGCACACGATCATCTCGGCGCTGGTCGCCATCGAGTCGTTCCTGCTCGGGTCCGCGCTGGATGCCTGGGCCGCGCCAGCCCAGTGGCAGCCCGGTCGCGACGCTGCCGAGGTGCCCCGGTTCGCCGCCGCCGTCCAAGCCCGAGACACCCACGCCGAGGAGACCGGCTTGCGATTGAGCGAGTTGTCCTTCGAGCTCGGCCTCGCCGCGCTGCTCGACGGGCTCGCCGCCGAGCTCGACAGTCACCTAGCCGCGAACACCGGCCGCTCCGCTCCCACCACAACGCCTCGACCCACTGCCACCACCCGAAAAGGAGCCCGATGATGGCTGACGACACCTACGGAAGCGCGCTCGACCTGATCGCCCGATATCGCGCGCGAGAGGTGTCACCGGTCGAGGTGCTGCAGGCGGTCCAGCAACGCGCCGAGCAGGTCGAGCCCGCGATCAACGCCTTCGTCGACACCCTCGACGAGTCTGCTCTGGCGGCCGCTCGCGAGGCCGAGGCGAGGTACGCCGGGCGCGGCGGTGGCGACCCGCGACCCCTGGAGGGCGTGCCGGTCGCGACCAAGGAGGAGCAGCCGATCGCCGGCCTCTCCTGGCGCATGGGTTCGCTGGTCACCGAAGGCATGGTGGCCGACGAGACCCACCCCGTGGTCGAACGGGTGCGAGCCGCCGGCGGGGTCGTCCACGCGCGGACCACCACACCAGAGTTCTCCTGTGCGGGGTTCACCCACACCGAGCTGTGGGGCGTCACCCGCAATCCGTGGAACCCGGACTACGGTCCCGGCGGGTCATCGGGCGGATCGGGAGCGGCACTGGCGGCCGGGACGGCATACCTCGCCACCGGATCCGACATCGGCGGCTCGATCCGGCTCCCGTCCTCGCTGTGCGGTGTGGTCGGCTTCAAGCCGCCCTACGGTCGGGTGCCCGGGATGCCACCGTTCAACCTCGACGTCTACTGCCACGACGGACCGATGGGTCGCAGCGTGGCCGATGTCGCACACCTGCAGAACCTGATCGCCGGCCCGCACCGGCTGGACCCGATCGCGCTGCCACCGGCCGCACCCCTGCCCGACTCGCTCGGAGACGTGGCGAGTCTCGAGGTCGCCCTCGCGGTGACGTTTGGCGACTACCCGGTCGATCCCGACGTGGAGCAGAACACCCGAGCTTTCGCCGACGCGCTCCGTGAGGCCGGTGTGAAAGTCAGCGAGATCGACGTGCCGATCACCCGCGACCTCGTGCAGGAGGCTGCGCTGGCCCACTTCGGGGCCATCTTCGGCCCCTCGGTGACGCCACCGGGTGAGGAGCCGGACCCGCGGTTGATGCCCTACACCAAGCACTTCCTCGATCTCAGCCGGGAGGCGTTCGACACGGTCGGCTTCTACGGCGGGCTGGAGCGGGAGGCGAAGGTGCAGGGGATGCTGGGCGAGGTCTTCGCGTCGTACGACGTGCTGATCTGCCCGACTCTCGGGTCGGTCGGCTTCCTGGCCGGCGACAACTACGTCGACCACGGGGTGACGGTCGACGGCGTCGATCTGCCGATGTATCTGGAGGGTGCATTCACCCCGATCTTCAACATCTGCAGCCGGCATCCGGTGGTCAACGTGCCGTCGGGCCGGGCGAGCAATGGCGTGCCGACCGGCATCCAGGTCGTCGGCCGGGCGTACGACGACGCGACGCCGTTCCACGTCGCAGCGGCGGCCGAGCGCGTCCTCGACTGGTGGAACGACCCGGCCTGGCGGCCGGCGCTGTGAGCCGTCCGGCGGGCCCCGCCCGTGTCGAAATCGAATTGAGACCTGCCGCGATCCGGTCAGCCCTTCACCTCGGCGGGAGATATCGCTAAGGTCCTGCGAGGCAATAACGAAGACCATTCGTTTCTGGAGGAGGCTCCATGAGCGCCACCCTGGCCATCGTCGGTGCAGACGTCCGCACCATGGATCCGCAGCGTCCTCGCGCGAGTGCCGTCGCACTCGACGGCGACACGATCATCGCGGTCGGCGACGATGCCGAGATCCGTGAGGTCTGTGACGGCGCCACCGAGATCCTCGACGGTCGTGGGTGGCACCTGACCCCGGGCCTGACCGACGGGCACCAGCACCTGCTCGAGGGTGCGACCATCGCGCAGGGCATCGACTTCGACCGGGTCGGCACCCTCGACCGGGCTCGGACCCTGGTGGCGGCCGAGCGGGATCGGGTCGAGCCCGGGTCGTGGCTCTACGGCTACGCGCTGGAGTACTCCACCTTCGGTGGCCGCCCCTACCACCACACCATGTTCGACGACGTGTCCGGTGGACGACCGATGTTCGTCTTCGCGCTCGACCTGCACACCGGCTTCGCGAACGCGGAGGCGCTGCGGCTGGCCGGAGTGACCGGCGCCCGGGACTTCTCGGACTCCTCCTCCATCGTGGTCGACGACGAGGGCAGGCCGACCGGGGAGCTTCGGGAGCGGTCAGCGGTGGAGGTGGTGCTCGCTGCCATCCCACCGCGCACCCCCGAGCAGACCCGAGCCCTGCAGATCGAGGCGCTGCGACGGCAGAACGCCGTCGGTCTCACCGCGATCCACCAGATGGACGGAGATCCGGACGCTCTCGACGCGTTCGAGGCGCTCGAGGCCGAGGACGCGCTCACCATGACGGTCGCCGTCCACAACATCTTGACCCCGACCACGGAGAGCGACTACATCGACGAGCTGCTCGCCACACCGCCGCGCAGCGGCCGCCGGTGGCGCTCCGACGGCGTCAAGTTCTGGCTCGACGGTGTCATCGAGACGGGGACCGCATGGTTGGAGCACGCCGACGACCGCGGCGGCGGCACCGAACCCAACTGGCCCTCCCTGCCCGAATGGGAGGCGCTGGTGCGCCGCTGTCACGATGCCGGTCGGCGGATCGCCATCCACGCGATCGGAGACCGTGCGGTCCGCGAGACCTTGGACGTCTACAGCCGGATCGACGGTGCCGCCGGACGGCACCGCATCGAGCACATCGAGACCGCGCCCGACCAGATCGTCGGTCGCTTCCGGCCGGAGGGGATCACCGCCTCGGTGCAGCCGATCCACATGCGCTGGATCGCCGCCGACTTCTCCGATCCGTGGTCGCAGCGGCTCGACCACGACCAGTGTCAGCACGCGATGCCCTCGGGTGATCTCTCCGCGGCCGGTGCACTGGTCGTCTTGGGGTCGGACTGGCCGGTGGCGCCGTACGACCCTCGGCTCGGCATCTTCGCCGCCCAGCTGCGGCGCTCACCTGACGTGGACGACCCCGCGCCGGTCGGCGCATCCCGGCCACTGACCGGAGAGGAGACTCTCGCCGGCTACACGATCAACGCCGCCCGCGCCGTCGGCGAGGGTGACATCGCCGGGATGCTCCGTCCCGGCTACCGCGCTGACGTGGTCGCCTGGGCCGACGACATCGCGACCTGCAATCCGGTCGACGTGCCCGAGCTCCCGGTGCTGCTCACCGTGCAGGCGGGCCGGATCGTCCACCGCGCCCCGGAGGTCGATCCGGCATGACCAGACGCCATCCGAGCAGCCGCACCCCAGCAAGCCCTTCACGACTACTGTTCCAACCATCGCACCACACAGAGCCGGCAAGGCCGGCGAAGGAGAGGCCCATGTCCCGAGCTGGCCGCACCCGTGTCCTGACCGCCGCCGCGACGGTCGCTCTCTTGTTCATCGCCGGATGCGGCCGCTCCGCCGACGACGATGACAACGGGAACAACAACGTCAGCGAGGACACCAAGCTGACCACGATCACTCCCGCCGGCACCTCCGACGCGGGACCGATCACCTGGACGGTCTACCGCGACGTGCAGACCCTCGACCCGATCTACGCCTTCGACTACCCGGACAACACGGCCGTCTCGCTCATGTGCGAGTCGTTGCTGCGCATCCAGCCCGACGGTCAGATCGCCGACGGCCTCGCCAAGATGAGCCAGCCCGACGACTCCACCTTGGTGTTCGACATCGACCCGGCGGCGACGTTCTGGGACGGCAACAAGGTGACCGCGGAGGACGTGGTCTTCAGTCTCAAGCGGCAGACCGATCCGAACCTCGGTGGCTTCTACGGCGCCACGTTCAGCCGCGTCGACTCGATCGAGGCAACCGGCGACGAGCAGGTGACGGTGAAGCTCAAGGAGCCGGACGCCTGGCTGCAGGGCGAGCTGGCGTCGTTCCCCGGCATCATCTTGGAGAAGAGCTTCACCGAGGGCCAGGGAGCCAAGTACGGCACCCCGGATGGCTCCATCATGTGCACCGGCGCCTACAAGCTGAAGTCCTGGGAGCCCGCCACCGGCGTGGTCACCGAGGCCAACACGGACTACTGGGGCAGCACCGGTGCTCCGAAGACGAGCGAGATCGTCTTGAAGGGTGCCCCCGACGAGGCGGCGTTCACCAACTCCATGACGACTGGTGAGATCCAGGGCTCCTACGTGTTCGCACTCTCGACGCTCAAGCAGCTCGAGGACTCCGACAAGGTCAACGTCGTCCAGGGCCCCGGCTACTCGACCGATGCCTTCGTGATCAGCAACCTCGACGGTGCGCTCGGCGACCTGAAGGTCCGCCAGGCGCTCTCGATGGCCATCGACCGACAGGGCATCATCGACACGGTCTACAAGGGCGCTGCGTTGATGCCGCGCTGGTTCTCCAACCCCGGCACCTTCGGCTACGGCGTGTCCACCTTCCAGGATGCCTACGACGCGACCGACCCGATGTCGCAGGACATCGACAAGGCCAAGGAGCTGGTCAAGGAGGCCGGCGCCGAGGGCAAGACTGTCACCATCGGCATGTCGAGCGAGCTCGCCAACATCTCCGCGGTGGCCAGCGAGTATCAGACCGCCGGCAAGGCGATCGGGCTCGACGTCAAGCTGAAGTCGGTGTCGGCCAACAACTACATCAACTTCTTCATCGACCCCAAGGCTCGCGCCAGCGTCGACGGCTTCCTCACCGTCAACTACGGTGACTATGCCGACCCGGCCGCCCTGCTCGCCACCATCGTGCTGCCGGACGGGTCGCAGAACTTCTCTGGCTACAGCGACGCGGAGACGACCAAGCTGATGAATCAGGCGCGCAGCGAGATGGATCCGGACAAGCGAGCCGAGATCATGGTCAAGGTGGAGGAGAGGATCACCGAGCAGCTTCCGTGGATCCCCAACGTGCAGCCCACCACGGTGCTGATCCTCAACAAGGAGCTGAGCGGAGCGGTCTCGTCCTTCGCCTACATGTTCGCCCCCTGGGCCAACCAGCTCGGCGGCAGCTGAGCGCGGGTGACTCGCGTGCGGTTCCTGCTGCGGAGGCTGGCCATGCTGGTGGCCAGCCTCCTGGTGGCCAGCTTCTTGATCTTCGCCGCGATGTACGCCGCGCCCGGCAACCCGCTGGCGGCCCTGTCCGGTGGTCGTTCCCTTTCGCCAGAAGCACAGGCGGCGCTCGAGCAGCGCTATCACCTGGACCAGCCGTTCTTCAAGCAGTACTGGTACTGGCTCAGCGGCGCCGTCCACGGTGACCTGGGGATCTCCATCACGCTGAAGCAGGACGTCTCGTCCCTGATCGCCCAGCGGGCGTGGATCACCATGTCGCTGGTGCTCTACGCCTCGATCCTGATCGTGCTGATCGGGGTCGGGTTGGGCATCGTGGCGGGGCTCAAGTCCGGTTGGTTGGACACCTCGATCCTGGTGGTGTCGTCGTTCTGCGCGGCGATCCCGGCCTTCGTGGCGGCGATCGTGCTGGCGCTGGTCTTCGCGGTGACGCTGGGTTGGTTCCCGACGATGGGCACAGGGGAGGGCTTCTTCGGCAATCTCAGAGCGTTGACCCTGCCCGCCATCTCGCTGGCGATCTCGGCGATAGCGATCGTGGCCCGGGTGACCCGGGCGGCGATTCGGGAGGAGGCTGGCAAGGAGCACGTGCAGACCGCCGTCTCCCGTGGCATCCCACGACACTTCGTGATCACCCGGCATGTGTTGCGCAACGCGTCCATCCCGATCACTACCGTTACCGGCATCACTATCGCCTCGCTGATCGCCGGGTCGGCGGTCGTCGAGCAGGCGTTCGGCCTCAACGGGTTGGGGCAGTGGCTGGTCAGAGCAGCCGCCTCGAAGGATCTGGCCGTCGTCCAGGGGATCTCGCTGCTGCTGGTGATCGCCTTCGTCGTGGTCAACGTCGTGGTCGACATCCTCTACGCGGTGCTCGACCCACGAGTCACCCTTGGGCAGCGTGCGTCATGACCGCGATGGTGACCACGACGGCGGCCCAGGAAAGCCCGCGCCGACGGGGACTGCGATCAAGGCTCGGGGTCTCGGGCGCGATCGCGGCGACCATCGTCGCGATCGCGTCATTGGTCGCGGTGATCGGACCCTGGATTGCACCGCATGACCCCACCATCGCCAACCTGTCTCAGGCGTGGCTCGCTCCCAGCGCCGACCACCTGCTCGGTCAGGACGTCCAGGGTCGCGACGTGCTGTCGCGTCTGCTCGCTGGCGCCCGGTCCTCCATGCTCGGGCCGCTCCTGGTGGTCGTGGTCTGCATGGTCCTCGGCTCGTCCCTGGCGGTGATCTCCGCCTGGCGAAGGGGCTTCACCGATTCGGCGATCTCCTCCGGCCTGGACATCCTGTTCGCCTTCCCGGCCATCTTGTTGGCGGCACTGTCCGCGGTCGTCTTCAGCCCCGGCCTATGGGCTGCGGTGGCCGCGCTGTCGGTGGCCTACACGCCGTACGTCGCTCGTGTGCTGCGCGGCGCCATGCTGCGAGAGCGCAACCAGCCCTACATCGCGGCGCTCGAGGTGCAGGGCAGTGGAGCGACCTCGATCTGCATCCGGCACCTGCTGCCGAACGTGATGCCGCTGATGGTCGCCCAGGCCACCATCCTGTTCGGGTATGCCGTCCTCGACCTGGCCGTCATCTCCTACCTGGGTCTCGGCGTCCAGCCACCGAACCCCGACTGGGGTGTGATGATCTCCGAGAACCAGTCCGGCATCCTGCAGCACTACCCGATGCCCGCGCTCGCTGCGGGTGCCTGCATCGTGGCGGTCGTGGTGGCGATGAACCTGCTCGGCGAGCGACTGCTCGAGCGATCGAATGCGAGTGGACGATGACCGCGACGACGATCGAGACCCAGCCACAGCCCGCCGGCGCGGGGTCACCACTGCTCGAGGTGGACTCACTGGCGCTCCAGTTGCCCGTGGACGGCGAGTATCGGCCCATCCTGCGAGGGGTCTCCTTCACCCTGGCCGCTGGTGAGGCGCTCGGCCTGGTCGGTGAGTCGGGCTCGGGCAAGTCGATGACGGTGCGCGCGATCGACCGGATCCTCCCGCCGCGCGCTCGACTGGAGGGCACCATCCGTTTCGACGGCCAGACGGTGGCCGACCTGTCCGGCGCGGCCCTGAAGAAGTATCGCGGCGAGGTCGCGATGGTCTTCCAGGATCCACGCGCGCACATCAACCCGGTGCGCCGGGTCGGTGACTTCATGACCGAGGTGCTGCGCACCAACCTCGGGGTGAAGCCGAAGGCCGCGGCGGAGCGAGCGGTGGAGATGCTGGCTCGGGTCGGCATCCCCGACGGTGCGCGCCGGCTGGATCAGTATCCCCACGAGCTCTCGGGCGGACTGCTCCAGCGGGTGATGATCGCCAGTGCTCTGCTCACCGAGCCGCGACTGCTGCTGGCCGATGAGCCCACCACCGCGCTGGATGTGACGACCCAGGCCGAGATCATGGCGATCCTCGACGACCTGCGCCGCGACTTCCAGCTCGCGGTGCTGTTCATCACCCACGACCTGGACCTGGCCTCCGCGGTCTGCAACCGGACTGCGGTGATGTATGCCGGGGAGATCGTCGAGGTCCGCCAGTCATCGCTGCTCCACACCGATCCGCTGCATCCCTACACCTCGGCGCTGGGAGCCGCTCGACCGGATATCAGCGAGTCGGCGCATCGACTGCAGGCCATCGCCGGCCGACCGCTGTCCGCGCTCGAGGCGCCACCCGACGCCTGCGCCTTCGCGGCCCGCTGCCAGCATCACGAGGATGTCTGCGACAGCAGCCACCCCGACCTG
This sequence comes from Nocardioidaceae bacterium, assembly GCA_039811985.1. GTDB lineage: Bacteria > Actinomycetota > Actinomycetes > Propionibacteriales > Nocardioidaceae > Nocardioides. The sequence continues at coordinate 17,932 of JBDHZT010000065.1, forward strand.
GTTGCGATCGACGGCGGCCTCACCCGATGTGTGCGCGCCGACGATCTGCGTGGACGACTGGGGGTGAGCCATGACTGAGCCCTCACACACCACCCCGTCGAGCGGTGCGCCCAGCGACGCCGTACTCGCCGTGCGCAACCTGCGCAAGGACTTCGGTGAGGTGACCGCCGTCGACGACGTGAGCTTCACGGTGCCGCGCGGAGGCTCGCTCGGCATCGTGGGTGAGTCGGGATCGGGCAAGACCACCGTCGCGAAGATGATCGTCGGGCTGGAGCGACCCACCTCCGGCGAGATCTACGCCGCTGGCCACGATCGCTCCAAGCCCGCGCGAGGCGGGGCGGAGCGACGGCGCCGTGGGCGCGAGGTGCAGATCGTCTTCCAAGATCCCTACTCCAGCCTCGACCCGCGCCAGCCGATCGCCGCAATGCTGGACGAGGTGCTCCGACTGCACCACGAGATGTCGCAGGCCGATCGACGAGCTCGGGTGGTCGAGCTGATCGACCTGGTCGGGCTCGACGAGCGGCAGGGACAGGCGCTGCCGCGAGCGCTCTCTGGAGGGCAACGCCAGCGCGCCGCCATCGCCCGAGCGCTCGCCGCCCAGCCCGAGGTGATCATCCTCGATGAGTCGGTGGCCGCGCTGGATGTCTCGATCCAGGCTCAGATCCTCAACCTCCTGGCTGACGTGCGCGACGACGTCGGTGTCTCCTTCGTGCTGATCAGCCACGACCTGGCCGTCGTCCGCCAACTCACCGAGGAAGTGGTGGTGATGCGAAACGGCCGCATCGTCGAGTCCGGCACCACGACGAGCGTGCTGGACGATCCGCAGGAGGCCTACACCAAGCGACTCCGGGCCAGCGTCCCCGGTCCTGGGTGGAGCATCGACCAGGTCCGCGAGGCCGCCAGCCTCGCCACCGACTGACGCCGCGGTTAGCGGCCGAGGGCGGTGAGGGTCTGGCGGGCGATCTCCCACTCCTCGTTGGTGGGGATGACGAGCACGGCGACGTCGGCGCCGGCGGGCGAGACGAGGGTGGGACCGTCGACCTCACCCCGGTTGCGCTCCGGGTCCAGCCGGATGCCGAGACGGTCGAGGCCGGCCAGTGCGGCCTCCCGCAGGTCGGGATTGTGCTCGCCGACACCTGCGGTGAAGACGATGGCATCCACGGAGCCGAGCACGGCGTAGTAGGCGCCGACATACTTGCGGATGCGGTAGGCGTAGACGTCGAAGGCGAGCGCCGCCGCCGGATCGCCCTCCGCGCGCAGCCGCACCACCTCTCGGAAGTCGTTCTGGCCGGCGATCCCCTTCAGCCCCGAGTCGCGGTTGAGTGCGGTGTCGATCTGCTCGAGCGTCCAACCGAACTGCCGAGCGAGGTGGGCATGGAGGGCGGGATCGAGGTCGCCAGAGCGGGTGCCCATCACCAGCCCTTCCAGCGGGGTCAGGCCCATCGACGTGTCGACCGACTCACCGGCTCGGACGGCGGTTGCGGAGGCGCCGTTGCCGAGGTGCAGCACGATCACGTTGACCTCGGCTGGGTCGCGGCCCAGCAGCCGGGCGGCCTCGCCCGAGACGAACTGGTGCGAGGTGCCGTGGAAGCCGTAGCGGCGGATGCGGTGCTCGTCGCGCCAGGCGAGCGGGACGGCGTAGGTGTAGGCCGCGGGTGGGATGGTCTGGTGGAACGCGGTGTCGAACACCGCCACTTGAGGCAGGTCGGGGAAGAGCCGGCGCGCGACGGTCAGCCCCTCCAGGTTCGCCGGGTTGTGCAGCGGGGCGAGCGGCACCAGGTCGGCCACCGCCGCCAACACCTGGTCGTCGACGACGACCGGATCGGCGAAGCGGGCGCCACCGTGGACCACCCGATGGCCGACGGCCGAGATGGGGGTCTGGGTGAGGGAGGGCCCGATCCGGTCGAACGCCTCGACCGCGGCGCGCAGCGCCTCCTCGTGGCTGCGGCACTGTCGATCCTCGCGGTGCTTCGTGCCGTCGGGTCCGGTGTGGGTGTGGCTGCCGCCGGACTCTTCACCGATCCGCTCGACGAGTCCGGTCGCCAGGGCGACGCCGGTGTCAGCATCGACGAGACTGTACTTCAGCGACGAGGAGCCGGCGTTGACCACCAGCACATGGGCGGCGGTCATCGCTGAGCCTGCGCTTGGGCGTGCGCTAGGGCCTGGGCCTGGATCGCGGTGATCGCGACGGTGTTGACGATGTCGCGCACGGTGGCGCCCCGGGACAGGTCGTTGACCGGTTTGCGCAGCCCTTGCAGCACCGGCCCGATCGCGACCGCGCCGGCCGAGCGCTGTACGGCCTTGTAGGTGTTGTTGCCGGTGTTGAGATCTGGGAAGACGAAGACGGTCGCCCGGCCAGCCACCTGCGAGTCCGGGAGCTTGGTCCGGGCGACGGCGGCGTCGATCGCGGCGTCGTACTGGATCGGGCCCTCGACCAGCAGGTCGGGTGCCTTCTGCTTGACCAGAGCGGTGGCCGCCGACACCTTCTCGACCTCGGCGCCGCTGCCGGAGCTGCCGGTCGAGTAGGACAACATCGCCACCCGCGGCTCGACTCCGAACGCGGCGGCCGTGCCGGCCGAGGAGATCGCGATGTCGGCGAGCTGTTCCGCAGTCGGCTCCGGGTTGACCGCGCAGTCGCCGTAGACCAGCACCTGGTGGTCTAGGCACATGAAGAAGACCGACGACACGACCGAGACGCCCGGCACCGTCTTCAGCAGCTCGAGCGCCGGCCGGATGGTGTGGGCGGTGGTGTGTACGGCGCCGGAGACCATGCCGTCGGCCAGCCCAAGCTCGACCATCATGGTGCCGAAGTAGGACACGTCCAAGACCGTGCTGCGCGCCTCCTCGAGGTCGACGCCCTTGTGCTGGCGGCGCCGGTGGTACTCCTCGGCGAACCGCTCCTTCAGGTCGCTCTCGCGCGGGTCGAGGAG
>JBDHZT010000066.1:0-20786 GCA_039811985.1 Nocardioidaceae bacterium
ACGCCCTTGTGCTGGCGGCGCCGGTGGTACTCCTCGGCGAACCGCTCCTTCAGGTCGCTCTCGCGCGGGTCGAGGAGCGTTGCTGCCGCGATGTCTGCGCCGATCCCCGCGGCGCGGTTGGTGATCGTCACCGGGTCACCGAGCAGGGTCAGGTCGGCCACCCCGCGCCGCAGCAGCAGGTCCGCGGCCTGCAGGATCCGCTCCTCCTCACCCTCGGGCAGCACGATGTGCCGGCGACTGCTCCTGGCCGCGTCGAGCAGCTGGTGCTCGAACATCAGGGGAGTGACGGCACTGGTGGGTGCCACCTCGAGCCGGTCGAGGAGGGTGTCGGTGTCGATATGCTCCTCGAAGAGGTTCAGGGCAACACCCACCTTGCGGGGCGAACCGGGATCCAACCGTCCGCGCACGGAGGAGAGCCGGGCGGCCGTCTCGTGAGTGCCGTGCTCGGTGGCGATCATCGGCAGCCGGGCGCCGGTGCCCTCGAGCAGCCGGCTCACCTGATCGGGAAGATCGAAGCCGCCGTTGAGCACGATGCCGGAGACCTGCGGGAAGCTCGTCGAGTGGTGCGCCATCAGCACGCCGAGCACGACCTCCGGGCGATCGCCCGGCACGATGACCATGGCGCCGTCGAAGAGCCGATCCAACACGTGCGGCATCGTCATCGCGGCCACGATCACACCCGTGGCCTCACGGGTGAGGAGCGCATCTTCGCCGCGCACCAGCCGGCCGTCGCAGGCCGCCATCAGGTCTTCGACCGACGGTGCCGACAAGATCGGCTCTTCGGGCAGGACGGCCGTCAGCACGTCCTTGCCCGCGAGCGTCGCCCGCGCGTCCTCGAGGTGGTCCGGCTGCACCCGGTTGGCGATGACCGCGAACAGGCTGCCGTGGCTGGCGGTGAGCTCGGTGGCGGCGAGGTCGGCCATCGCGCTGAGTTCGGTTGGCGTCCGTCCGCGACCGCTGAGCACGAGCAGCACCGGCGCACCGAGGTTGGCCGCGATCCGCGCGTTGTAGGAGAACTCCGTCGGCGTCCCGACATCGGTGTAGTCGCTGCCCACCACGACAACTGCGTCGCTTGCATCGGCGACGCGGTGGTAGCGCTCCACGACCAGGTCTAGCGCCGCAGCCGGATCGGCATGGGCCTGGTCGTAGGTCACCCCGACGCACGAGTCGTAGTCGAGGTGCACTGCGTCATGGGCGACCAGCAGATCCAGCACCGCATCGTGATGCTCCGGATGACTGGGCTCGGTGCGGATCACCGGGCGGAAGACACCGACCCGCTCGACCCGACGGGACAGGGCGTTGAGGACGCCCAGCGCCACTGCCGACTTGCCGGTGTTGCCCTCCAACGAGGCGACATAGACGCTGCGACCCATGTTCGGAGCGTAGCGATGTACGTCGGAGTCGGGGTCTCCCGTCCATGGCGCCCGGATGCCGGTCGGTCGAGCTCCTGCCGTCGGTCGAGCCTGTCGAGGCCACGACCCTCGGTCGGGCAGACTGAGGCGGGCGAGTCCGGACTCGGAGCGGACCCACGACCGGCAGGTGGAAGGGACGAAGGTGGCCAAGGCAGCGGGACGCGACCAGCGTGAGCCGATGGAGCGGCTGGTCCGGCTAGCCAGGGTGTTGCATCACGCAGGCAAGGTGGGCGTCGAGACGCCGACGTTGCTGATGGTGGCCGGCTTCGAGGGTCGGAAGGATGGCGCGAGTCAGCTGGCCCGTGAGTTCCGGCAGATGCGGACGCTCGGCTGGCAGATCGACAACATCGGCGGCAGCGGTGAGCTGGGTCGCTACCGCATGACCACCGTCGACAACCGCCTGCGACTCCGGCTCACCCCTGCCCAGCAGACCGCCCTACGTCGTGCCGTGCTGCTCGCCGACCGCGACGGCCTGGTCGAGCGACTCGGGCTTCCCGACAGCGAGCGGCCCGCCGACCTCTCGGCAGCGGTGCCGACCGGGCCTGCCGATCCGGCGCTCGCGGCGGTGATGCGCGCCGTACGCCTGCGGTGCATCCTGCGCTATCGCTACTCCGGCGTCGACCGCGTGGTGCATCCCGACTCGGTGCGCACGCAGCACGGCACCTGGTATCTCCTGGGCCACGAGAACGGCTCCGACCTAGCAAAGTGGTTCGTGGTGAGTCGGATGCAAGACGTCCGCTCCGACCCACCCGGCACCGCGACTCCCACGCCGACGACACGTCACACCGGCCTGCACCCGATGACGTGGGAGATCGACGAGCCCACCGAGGTGACGCTGCGGGCGTCCGACGAGTTCGCACCCGACGTACGCCGCTCGCTCGGCCCCCCGCACTCGGAGACCGCGACCGACGGCGTCGTGGAGATGGTCTATCGGGTGACCCATCGCGCCGCGCTGCGCCACCGCCTGTGTGAGCTTGGCCCACGGGTGGAGCTGGTCGGACCCGAGGACGTCCGCCGCGAGTTGCTCGACGAGCTCGCCGAGATGGCAGGTGAGTGATGCCACCAGCCAAGTACGTCCAGCGCATCGCTCGGCTGCCGGAGGTCTTCGAGGTGCTCGCCGCGCACCCGGACGGACTCCCGCTCGCCTCCGTCGCCGACACGCTCGGCGTCCCGCCTGACGAGCTGCGAGAGGACCTGCTCGCCTTCTTCGCCGCCGACGTCGGCGTCCTGCTCGGTCTTTCCGGCCCGGCATCCTTCGAGTTCCTCGGCCCGGATGGCGAGGAGGAGGATCCAGCGACGGCCGATGTTCTTCGCCTGGTCGACGAGCGACCCACCGAGGAGCTCGGCGTCGAGCATGTCGACGCCTCCGAGCTCGCCCTGATCTACGCCGCCGCCCAGGCCCTGCTGGAGATCGAGCCCGTGAACGACGACCTGGCCGGCGCGGTCGACGTGATCGCTGAGACGCTCTTCGGCGGCACGGCCGACGCAGCCGACCTCGGGATCGTCGACGGCGCGCCCGAGCAGACCACGCCGGACGCCCAGCCGTTGGCGATCCTGCGGCAGGCCGTCACGCAGCACCGCCGGGTACGGATCCACTACTCACGGGCCTGGCAGCCGGGTGTGACCGAGAGAGTCATCGACCCCTACCTGCTCGTGCAGACCCGGCGCGGCTGGGAGGTCGATGCCGGGCCGCCCGACCGGGAGACCGGGCTACGCACCTTCTTGATCTCCCATGTGCGCTCTGCCGAGCTGACCGACCAGACCTTCGACCCGCCCGCCGAGTTGGACCGTCTCCTCAAGGAGCAACGGGCGACCACCACCGTGCGAGTCCAGGTGCCCCACACGGCGCGCTGGGCCGCGGACATGTACGCCGAGCGGGTCGAGGTGATCGACGACGACGAACACAGCGTCGTGCTCGACCTGGACCTGTTGCCTCCGGTGCGGGACCGGATCGGCCGACTGCTGCTTGCCTCCGGATCTCAAGCGCGGGTGCTCGACCCGGCCCACCTGGTCGCGGCGGCCGCGGAGGTGGCTGGGGTGCTGCTCGACCACCATCGCGGCGACGCGTGAACAATCGCCGTCCCCGGATGTGGCCGGCCGATCTGGTCCAGATTGGGGGTCTGACCTGGGGTCGGACCCCCAGAACGGTCCGGAATGACCTCAGACCAGCGCGCGCAGGCCTCGCTTGGTGAGCTGGTCGGCGATGATCACCCGGTGGATCTCCGAGGCGCCCTCCCAGATCCGCTCGACCCGGAGCTCGCGGGTGAACCGCTCGGCGACGTTCTCCCGCATGTAGCCGCGGCCCCCGAAGATCTGCACGGCCCGATCGGCGACCCGGCCAGCCATCTCGGAGGCGTAGAGCTTGACCATCGATGCCCGTGCGTGCAGCACCTTGCGGTCCGTGCCCGCGTCGATGGAGCGGGCCGTCTCGTAGACCATCGATCGGGCGGCGAACAGCTCGGTGAGGCTGTCGGAGAGCATGGCCTGGACGAGCTGCTTGTCGATCAGCCGCTCGTCGCCGATCACTCGCTCCTGGGCGAAGGCGGTGGCCTCCTCGATGAGCCGCTCGGCGGCACCGAGACAGCGTGCGGCGATCATCATCCGCTCGAACCGGAACCACTCGTGGGCGAAGGTCATCCCCTCGCCCTCGGCACCGATCAGGTGCGAGACCGGCACCCGCACATCCTCGAAGGCGACGATCGGGTGGTGGTGGGTGGTCGTGTGGGAGTACGCCGGTGTGCGGACCACTCGCACCCCGGGCGACGGGAGGTCCAGCACCACCAGCGCATGCTCGCCGGCGTGGCCTCCTTCGGTGAGCACGCCTTGGAAGAAGCAGTAGGTCGAGGAGTTGAAGGAGGTCACGTGCCACTTCACGCCGTTGAGGACGTATTCGTCGCCGTCGCGCCGGACGGTCGCCTCGAGCGCTGAGACGTCGGTCCCGGCGAACTCCTCGGTGATGGCGTAGCACTCCTCGTTCTCTCCCCGCACGGCCGGCAGCAGCCACCGCTCCCGCTGGTAGTCGGTCGCGACCTCGGCCCACCAGGCTGGGGGAGTGTGCATGATCCAGGCGAGGGTGTTGGTCACCCGGCCGGCCTGTTCTTGGACCAGCACCTGCTGGAGGAAGGGCAGCCCAGGGCCGCCGACGGAGGCCGGGATGTTGGTGGCGTAGAGGCCGAGCTCGATGGCTCGGTCGCGATGCTTCTCGGTGGCGCCGTCGGGGAGTGCGCCGCCGGCCATCTCGGCCTCGACCTCGAGGGGGATGAGCTCGTCGGTGAAGGCTCGTGCCCGCGCCTGCAGCTCCAGGTCCTGCTCGGTCAAGCCGTACATCCCGCACCTCTCCCAGACTCATTGACTGACTGTTCAGTCTAGGTCAGGGTCAGGCGCGGTGACCAGCACCCGGCGTACGCCGTCAGCCACCACTCACATGGCACAGGGCGACGAAGGAGCCGAGGGTGGCGGTCGTGCGGATGGCATGCCAGGTCAGCCAGGGGGTCTCGAAGGCGCTGCGGTCGCCGTGCTGAGCGAGTGCGTTGTTCAGCGGCACGTTGACGACCATGGTGATGACCAGTGCGGCAACGCCGAGCACCGCGGCCCCGATCAGCACCGGCGTGCGCTGCCAGGCCAGCACGGCCACCGCACTGGCAGGAGCACCGAAGAAGACGGCAAGGAACGCCGGATTGACGATCGCCTCGTTGATCCGGTTCATCACGGTGACGAACGTGTCGTCGTTCAACGCATGGAGCGCTGGCATGACCGCGATCAGGAAGGCGATATAGATTCCGGTAAGGAGGCCCGCCAGCACACGGGCGACGACCATGGTGGCGGCAAGGGCGGTGGTGTCCATGGCTCCAGCCTGCGGAACTCCTGAGATGATCAGAATGGTTGTGCAGCGCATATGCATATGAGATCGTCTCGCTGTGGACGCTCTTGCGGCAATGCTCGATGGACCGCATGCCCAGGGCGCCTTCCTGCTCAAGGCAGTCTTTGCCGACACCTGGTCGATCGCCGTCGAGGACGAGGCGCCCCTGACGCTGATCGTCATGGCGCGAGGCTCGGCCGCGCTCCTCGCGGTGGGGGCAACCCATCGGCTGGGTGCTGGCGACGTCGCTGTGGTCAAGGGTCCAGCTCCCTACCTGATGGCCAATCACCCCACGACTCCACCCGAGGTGCGCATCCTGCCGGGTCAGGTGTGTGTCGATCCGCACGGCCGCATCCTGGATAGCTCGATGGACCTGGGCGTGCGCAGTTGGGGCAACACCCGAGAGGACGAGCGCGCCACCGTCATGCTGATCGGCACCTATCCGCGCGCCACCTCGGTGGGCGCGCGGGTCTTGGCCCAACTCCCCGGGGTCTCCGTCCTTCGCGACCTCGACACACCGCTGGTCGGTCTGCTGGCCACCGAAGTCGCCCGCGACGCGCCGGGCCAGACAGCCGTGCTGGATCGGCTGCTCGACCTGCTCCTGGTCACCGTGCTGCGCCGGGCCCTGGCGGACCTGGCCCGACCAGGGTGGCTCAGCGGGTACGACGACCCGACGATCGGACCGATCCTGAGACTGATGCAAGAGCACCCGGATCGTCCCTGGACGGTGGCCATGCTGGCCGAGCGCGCCGGACTCTCGCGAGCGGCGTTCGCCCGTCGGTTCAGCGATCGAGTCGGCCTCGCGCCACTCACCTTCCTCACCGGCTGGCGGCTCGCGATGGCTGCCGACCTCCTGGCCGGCAGCGACCTGACCCTGGCGGCGATCGCGAGCAAGGTCGGCTACTCCAGCGCGTTTGCGCTCAGCGCCGCGTTCAAGCGCGAGCACGGCGTCTCGCCGTCGGCCTACCGAGCCGCGGCTTAGCGGAGCCTTCCCGCGTGGGCTCGCTCGCCGGGTCCAGCGCCAGCCAGCGAGTCAGAGCACGAGCAGTGAGACCATGGCAACCACGACGGTGGCCACGATCTCGCCGATGCCGACCTGCTTGGGGAGGGGATGGCGGCCGGGCACGACGGCGGCTCGGAGGGCGAGGAGGAGGAAGACCGGGGTCAGCCACCACGACAGCGCGGAGGCCACGACAATCGCGGCCAGGTGATAGCCCACGGACAGGCGAAGGTAGGTCGGATTGTCCCGCTCGCGGATCACCGTCTTGACGTAGAACACCGTGCCCGCGAAGTAGAGCAGCTGGACCAACGCCAGCGGCCATGCTCCCAGCGGGTCGGCGGCCGGGCCGGCGTCGTAGGCCACCATGGTCATCAGCGCACCGGCAGCACTGGTGATCAGACCGGAGATCAAGGCGCGCTCGTTGCGGCGCGAGGCGAACCACAGCCCGACCGCCAGCGGTACGACGAAGGCCGGCGCCCAGCGCCACAGCCGCGGCTCGACCGCCAGGAGGGCGATCCCGAGCAGCGCCGTCGCCGCGGCGTACGTCCGCACGGCCGGGAGATAGCGGGCCCGGCGGCGCGACTTCAACCACTGGGAGGTAGCGAAGAACGCGAAGTAGCCAGTGAACCAGAACGCCGCGAGCAGCAGGTGCACCCAGCGGAAGCCGCCGGCGAGGATGCCGACCAGCAGTGGTGAGGCCAGCATCGCCCAAGCGCCGTGCTGGTTCGGCACCCAGCCAGGGCCTAGACGGCGCCGGCGGCGGGAGAGCACCTCAGACCCGGCCATGGCTCGCACGCTACGCCACCACCTCGGGCGGTAGACCTTTCTGCTCCCGACCTAGTTAGGTTAGGCTAACCTTTCGTGATTGATCAGGTGATTCTCGAGATGCCTGGGCTCGGTCGGTGACCGCCACCCGCGCGGAGCGCAAGGCACGCACCGCCCGACGACGCCCGGTCAGACGGTTCTTGGTGATCACCCACCGCTGGATGTCGCTCCTGCTCGGCCTGGTGCTGCTGGCCATCACCACCTCGGGTGCGATCCTGCTCTACCGACCCGAGCTCGAGAAGCTCGGGCACGGCGACGCCTATGCCGCGAGCGCGGGTCCGGCCACCGTCGACGTCGTCGAAGCGCGCGAGATCGTGCTGCAGGCCCATCCCGACTTCGCGGCCGACGGAGTCTGGCTCGAACACGGCGTCTACCGGGTGACCGACTACGAGTCCTGGTGGACCGTCGATCCCGCCACTGGGGAGATCCTCGGGCATCTGTCCGGCACGCCGAAGTGGATCCAGTTCCTCGACAACCTGCACGAGTGCTTCCTGGCCTGCGAGGACTACCCGGGCTACATCGCCGCGCTCAACGAACCTGTGCCGCTGACACGCTGGGCCGGCTTCGACGGAGAAGAGCTCACCTGGGGTGGGCTCGCGCTTGCGGTGCTCGGACTGATGCTGCTCTACCTCTCGCTGACCGGCCTGTGGCTGTGGTTCCCGCGCCCTCGGCGCTTCAAGCAAGCGGTCTCGGTCCGGTGGAAGCGTGGCCGGTTCGCCCGCGACACCGACCTGCACAACGTGGTCGGTCTGCTCGCTCTCGGTCTGCTGGTCGTCTGGGCCTATACCGGCGCCGGCTATGCCACCGAGCTGATGGAGAAGGGGTGGTACGCCGTCACGCCGGGGTCGGCTCACCCAGAGGTCGATGCCGTGTCCGCGAAGGCCGAGAAGGGCACCCCCGACATCACGCCGCGCGAGGCAGCCGACGCGGCACAGGCGCGCTACCCCGATCTGAAGCTGGTCAACATGGACGTTCCGGTGAAGGGCGATCGCACCGGTGCCTACACCTTCTACTTCCAGCGCGGCCTGGACCCGTGGGGCAACAACGACTACCCGGGCAATGTGGGCGTCTTCGTCGACCGGCACACCGGTGAGACGGGTGACTTCTACGGCTTCGCCGACGAGCCGGTGGCGCAGCGGATCTGGGAGGACTGGAACTATCCGACCCACTCCGGCTATGTCGTCAACGGCTGGTGGCGGATCATCTGGCTGCTGGCGGGTCTGGCTCCGCTCGTGCTGGCCTGGACCGGCGTCTCCACGTGGCTGGTCCGCCGACGCACTCGCCGGGCCCGGCGCAAGGCGGCCAAGGCCGGCGCCGTCCCGCCCCCGGTCCCGGACACGGTGGCCGAGGTCCTGGCCGACGACCCCGAACAGGACCCCGAGTTGGCAACGGTCCTGACCAGCCCTGGCGACGACTCGAGGCCGAGCTGACGAACGCGAGTCCGGCGCCGGGGGCCGCCTCTCCCGGCCATTGACTGACCGTTCAGTCTGTGTCAGCGTAGGCGAGTGGCCAGCACGCGGTCTCTCCCTCGCAATGCAGACGCCGTCGTGGTCGGTGGCGGGACGATCGGAGCCTGGGCGGCCTGGTTTCTCAAGCGGTCCGGACTGGCCGATGTCGTGCTGGTCGAGGCCGACCGGCTTGGTCAAGGTGCCAGCACCCGCGCGGCCGGGATGGTCCGGGCACAAGGCGGCACTGAGGCGGCTGTCCGGCTCGGCATGTTCAGCCGTGACTTCTACGCCCAGCTCGGGGAGCGGGTCGGCATTGATGCCGGGTTCGTCGCGCAGGGCTACTTCATGCCGTGCTTCACCGAGCCGGAGGTAACGACCGCTCACGCGCGCATCGCGATGCAACAGTCCCTCGGGCTGGACGTGCGTTGGGTCGGACCGGACGAGTTTGACGCGATGAACCCGTCGGTGGCGCCGGGGGAGACGCTCGGTGCGTCGTACGCCCCGGGCGACGGTTACATCGAGCCGCCACTGAACGTGCTCGCCTACACCGCGGCCCTGTTCACCGCGGGCGTGCACGTCGCCGAGCGGACCGCGTTCACCGGCGTGCGCACGACCGGCGGGCGGATCACCGCAGTGCAGACGACCGCCGGCGAGGTCGCTACGGATCGGCTGGTGCTGACCGGCGGCCCGCACCTGAAGACGATCGGTGAGCAACTCGGCGCGCTCATCCCCTCCACCGGTGTGCGGCACCAGGTCGTCACCACCGCGGCCCACCCCGACCTGGCCGCTGATCGGCTGCCGATGGTCTTCGACTTGATGTCGGGGATCTACTGGCGGCCCGATGGGTACGGCGGCGCGCTGTGGGGGATGAGCAATCCCGACGAGCCCGCTGGGGTGGCGGTGGACTTCGACTGGGCCTACTTCGAGGCCATGCGGGCGCGGATCGCCAAACTGCTGCCAGCCACCGACCGGCTAGGCCTGCGCCGTGCCTGGGCAGCCACCATCGACTTCACGCCGGATCACCTGCCAATCCTCGGACCGCTGCTCACCGCGGACGGTCCGATCGAAGGGACCACGGTGGCCGCGGCCGGAGGACACGGGATGATGTGGGGTCCTGCCGTGTCCCGGGCCGCGGCCGACCTGGCCACCGCCGGCACGACCGACGTCGTCGACGTCACCGATCTGGGTCTGGACCGCTTCGACGACCAAGGTCGCAGCCGCCTCGACCCGGACCCGATCGCGCTGCCCTTCCCGACATCCCCGTAGGAGGGCGGGCGGCCGCGACGGATGCACCCCGGTCGCCGGTCTGGGGTGCATCCTGTCGCGGGCTCATCCCGGAGAACTCTCAGCAGACCAACACATCCACGGCGACCACGCCGTCGGGGGTGCAGATCAGCGGATTGATGTCCAAGGCGTCGACGTGGTCGGGGAGGTCGAGGGCCAGGCGGGAGAGGGCGGCGAGGGCGGCGGCGACGGCGGCCCGGTCGGCCGGCGGCGCGCCGCGGACGCCGTCCAGCAACTGAGAGATGAGGGGCACCTCGTCCAGCAGGGCGAGTGCGGCCGACTCGTCGAAGGGCGGCAGCGCCACCACGCGCTGGGCGACCAGCTCCACCAGGGTGCCGCCGGCGGCGAGCACGACCAGCGGCCCGAGGTGGGGATCGCGCACGACGCCCAGCGCGAGCTCCACACCCGCCGGCGCCATCGCCTGCACCAGCACGGCGGGGCCGAGCCGAGCGGCCAGGTCGTCGTACGCCGCCTGCACCTGTGCCGCATCCGTTAGCCCCAGCACCACCCCGCCGACGTCGACCTTGTGCGCGACCTCGGCGGCGGTCTTCAGCGCGACCGGCCAACCGACGGCCTCGGCGGTGAGCACCGCGTCGTCGGGAGCGGTCACCGTGCTGGAGCCGGGCACCGGGATGCCGTACGACGACAGCAGCGCGAAGCCGCCACCCACCTCGACAGTCCCGCTGGCGGACCCGGTGGTCAGGGGCGGGGGAGTGACCCGACGATGCGTGACCAGGTGACGCAAGGCCCGCAGACCGGACTCCAGTCCCTCCAGCACGGGGATCCCGGCGGTTCGGAGCCGGGCCGCCGTCGGCTGATGGACGGCGGCTGAGGTGGGGGCGAGTGCGACGAACGGCTCGTCCAGTTCGGCGTGCACACGCAGCAGAGCCTCGGGGTAGGCATCGTCCCCGTCGAACTCCTCGACCAGGTCGACGGCGAGCGCGGTGACCCCCACCGAGTCGTCCGCAGCCAGCATCGCCAGGCAGTTGGCGAACAGCTCCTCGGTGTCGGCCCCGGTGCTCCACACGTCGAGCGGGTTGCCGGCCGCCAAGCCGTCGTCGATGCGTCCGGCGAGTGCGCTCAAAGTGGCCTCGGAGAGCTGGGCGAACGAGACGCCGAGCCGCTCCGCCACGTCGGCGGTGTAGGTGCGTTCGCCGCCGGAGTCGTGGATCGAGGCGACACCGAGCCCGGGCCGGACGGGCCGCCGGCCGATGGCGAACAGCTCGAGGGTGTCGATCAGCTCGTCGAGGGAGCGGGCGCGGTGCACGCCGTAGGCCCGCAGCAGCGCCTCCCACGCGGCGTCCCCGCCGGCGATCGCACCCGAGTGGGCAGCCACCAGGGACTGACCGACCTCGGAGGTCCCGACGGTGAGGGCGACCACGGCCACGTCCTGGTCGGCGGCCCGGGCGAGCGCTGCTCGCAGCGAGTCGATCGACCGCATCGTCTCGAGGAAGAGGCCGATCACCCGGGTCTGTGGCAGGTCCAGCGCATAGTGCAGGTAGTCGGCGGTGCTGGTGACCAGCTCCTGGCCGGAGGAGACGACCAGGGAGTAGTCCAGCCGCCGGTGTGTGCGCAGCATCGCGGAGAAGACCGAGCCGGAGTGGGTCACGAATGCGATCGGTCCTGGCGTCAGGTCGTCGCGCTCCAGATAGCCCATCGCCCGGACCCCGCGAGCCAGGTTGAGGTAGCCCATGCAGCCGCCGCCGACCATCGGCAGGTTGCCGGCCGCAGCTCGCAACGGGTCTGCGAGTCCGGTCGCCGAGCCGAAGACCACCGCGCCGCCGTCACCGCGCTTCGCCGCGAGTGAGACCTGGTCGACGAGCGCCGCATCGGGCACACCGAGCAGGACCAGGTCGACGGTTTCGTCGAGGTCGGCAAGGCTGGGCACCGTGCGTCGCCCCTGCACCTCCGCGTGATGAGGATGGACCAGGTGGACCCGCTCGACGCCGGGGCTGCGCAGGGCCTCGATGGTCAGCCGCTCACCGAACGAGCCGGGTCGCGCGCTCGCTCCGACCACCGCGATGGACCGGGGTTCCAGGAGGCGACGCACGGCGGCGCGACGCGGATCCTCGCCCACCAGGCTCCCCTCGACCGACGGTTTGCTGACTGACTGTTCAGTCTAAGCGCCTGATATCGTAAGCGGCAAGGCAGACAGGTTTTCCCGCTGACCCTCGGCGCAGGCGCGCGGGGCCAGCGCGGCGAAGGGAGCTCGGACTCGATGACCAGCACGGCAGGCGCCTCCGGCAGTGCGCCGCTCGCCGCGGCGGATCAGCGACGCGACCAGATGCTGGCCGCCGCCGCGGCACTGATCGCCGAGCGTGGTTTCTCCGAGACCCGGATCGCCGACGTGGCCAAGCGGGTGGGCGCCTCCTCGGCGCTGGTCGTCTACTACTTCGGCACCAAGGACAAACTGCTCACCGAGGCACTGACCTACTCCGAGGCGCACTTCTACGACGCCGCCGACCGCATGCTCGCCGAGACCCCGGGCGTCCGCGAGCGGCTCGAGACGCTGGTGCGGATGACCTGCGACCCCGACGGGGAGGACGACATCCCCGGCGCATGGGGGCTGTGGTTCGATCTCTGGGCACAGGCCTTCCGGCACCCCCAGGTGGCTGAGGACCGGATCGTGGCGGATCGCCGCTGGCGAGACACCATCGTCGGAGTGCTCGAGGACGGCATGGCCGCGGGCGAGACTGCCACCGTCGACCCGGCGCAGTTCGCGATCACCTTCGCGGCTCTCCTCGACGGACTGTGCATCCAGGTAGCGCTGCAGGACCCCGACGTTGACTCCGACCGCGCGTTCGCGATCGCGATGGACTTCGCGACTAAGACGCTGTCGCTCCCTCCGGCGTCGCGAGGTCGGCGATAGCCTCCGCGGATCCCACGGCCGACTCCGGCAGCAGCTGGGCGGCCCGGTGCGAGACGCGCGTGCACACCTCCTGACCCTCCACCAGCCAGGCCGGCAGCTCGCCGTGCACGTTGGCGACCTCGGCGGTCAGTCGACACCCGGCGGCTCGGGTGATCACGTGGGTGTGGCCGCCGCGGAAGACCAAGTGCTCGATCCGGGAAGGGAAGACGTTGGCCTCGGCATCGGCGCAGATCCCCTCGATCGGGCTCAGCTCGACCCGCTCCGGCCGCAGCACCAAGGTGACCTCCTCGCCCAGTGTCACGGTGCGGGTGGCGTGCGCGACCAGGGGAAGGCCCTCGATCTCGGTGGTCACCAGCTGGGCGGCGGTCTCGGTCACCTTGCCCTGGTAGAGGTTGGCGCTGCCGAGGAATCCGGCGACGTACGCCGACGCGGGGTTGGCGTAGATCTCGCTGGGCGTGCCCTGCTGCTCGACCTTCCCGTCGACCAGGATCGCCAGGCGGTCCGACATCGTCAGCGCCTCCTCCTGGTCGTGGGTGACGTAGACGAAGGTGGTGCCGATCCGCTTCTGCAACGCCCGCAGGTCGACCTGGAGCTGGCGCCGCAGCTTCGCGTCCAGGGCGCCGAGTGGCTCGTCGAGCAGCAGCACCGTCGGCTCGAGCACGAGCGCACGGGCGAGTGCCACCCGCTGTTGCTGGCCGCCGGACAGCTGCGCCGGGCGCCGGGTGGCGTAGCGGGACATCTCGACCAGCTCGATCGCTTCCGCGACCCGCCGGCGAGTCTCTTGCTTGGAGGTCTTCTGATACTTCAGGCCGAAGGCGACGTTGTCCTCTACCGACATGAAGGGGAAGAGGGCATAGGACTGGAACACGGTGTTGACCGGTCGCTTGTTGGGCGCGATGTCGATGATGCTGCGTCCGTCGAGCAGGATCTCGCCCTCGTCGGGATACTCGAACCCTGCAAGCATCCGGAGCGTGGTGGTCTTCCCGCAGCCGGAGGCGCCCAGCAGCGAGAAGAACTCACCCGACGCGATCTCCAGGTCGAGGCCGTTGACCGCGACCGCATCGGCGTACCGCTTCACCAGGCCCTGCAGGCTCAGGGCACCCGCTGCGCTCTCCGTCTTCAGCCCCTGGGTCATCAGCCTCAGGCCTCCCCGGTCTCGTCGTCCGCGGCTGGTGCGGCGACCAGCTCAGCGAGCCGGGCCACGTTGGCCACGAACCTGTCCACGTCCTCGTCAGTGTGCTGCACCGAGATCAGCCATTGCTCGATCTTGCCCCACGGAGGCAGGAACACACCACCGTTGTGCTGCACCAGCCAGTGCGCCTGACCGAGCTGTTCGTCCACGTCGAGGAAGTCGCGGAAGTCGTGGCAGGGCTCGGCACGGAAGGCGATGCAGCCCTTGGCGCCGGCGGTCACCACGTGCCAGGGCAGGTCGTGCTGCGCGATCACCCGCTCGATGCCGTCGACCATCCGGCGGCGCAGGTGCTCGACGTGTTCGTACGCCGCGGGCGTGAGGACCTCCGTCAGCGTCGCCAACGCCGCGGCCATGGCCAGCGGGTTGCCGTTGAAGGTGCCCACCTGCTCGTAGGAGCCGTCCGCGATGAGCTCCATCAGCTCCTCGGTGCCGCCGATCGCCGCGGTCGAGACGCCGCCGCCGATCGCCTTGGCGACGGCGACCAGGTCGGGCGTCACGCCGTAGACGCCGGTCGCGCCGGCCGGGCCGGCGGTGAGACCGGTCTTCACCTCGTCGAAGGCGAGCAGCGCGCCGTGGGCGTGCAGCAGCTCCTTCAACCCGGCCAAGTAGCCCGGCAGCGGGTGGATGATGCCCGCGTTCATCATGATCGGCTCCACGATCATGCCGGCGACCTGGCCGTCGTACTCCCGCAGGATCTGCTCGAGGCTGACCAGATCGTTGAAGGCGACGATGACCGTCAGGTCGCGGATCGCCTGGGGGATGCCGCTGTTGCCCGCGATGGCGATCGGCCGACTGGCAGGCCCGATCTCCTCGCCCTCGGGGAGCACGGAGACCTCGACCGAGTCGTGGTGGCCGTGGTAGCAGCCCTCCACCTTGATGATCACGTCGCGGCCGGTCGCCGCGCGCATCAGGTGGATGCAGTCCATGGTGGCCTCGGTGCCCGAGTTGGCGAAGCGCCACTGGGGCAGGCCCCAGCGCCGAGACAGCTCCTCGGCGACGGCGATGGCGTCCTCGGTGGGCTGCGCGAAGTGGGTGCCTTGGGCGACCCGCTCGGAGACGGCCTTGACGATCGCCGGGTGGGCATGGCCGACGATCGAGACGCCGTACCCCCCATGGAAGTCGGAGTACTCGTTGCCGTCGACGTCGTAGATCTTCGAGCCGGCGCCGTGGCTGAGCCAGACGGCCTGGGGCTCGGCGATCTGCCAGTTCGAGGTCGCTCCTCCGGCGAGGGAGCGGCGGGCCCGGTCGATCAGTTCACGACTGCGTGGCTGGCGGTCCAAGAAGGCCTCGCTCTCGGTCTCGATGACCTCAGCGATCGCCTCGCGCGAGGGCGCGGCGAGGGTGCTGGAAGCGGGGCTGGCGGTGCTGGTCACGGTGTCCTCCACACGTGGGATTGATCGTGCTTATTCATTGACTGATCGTTCAGTCTATGTGACGGTGTCACTTGTCCGCCCCAGTTGGCAAGGGTCGACGCGGAAGTTCGAGGTGGCATGACTGACCGTTCCGGAGGCTCACCACGCGGCGCTGCCGCGCGACCGCTGGTCCGCCGGAGCGTCTCTCGCCGCTCTTTCTTGAGGGGCCTGTCGGCCTCGCTCGCCGTGCCGGCGACCGGGTCGCTGCTCAGCGCGTGCGGCACCGAGCTCTACACCTCCGGCGACCTGGTGATCGCCTCGCCGGAGCATCCGGTCAAGTGGCCGGTGAGCACCAAGAACCCACCGATCGAGCCTGGCCAGATGCCGGAGCCGGGCAGCAAGCTGCGGCTCTACAACTACGCCGACTACATCGGACCGGCGGTCCTCAAGGCGTTCAAGGCCAAGTACGACGTCGATGTCAGCGTCTCGACGTTCAACAGCACCGACGAGGCGCTGACCAAGATCGCCTCCGGGGCGGTCGAGTTCGACATCTACTTCCCGAGCTACGACCAGATCGGGAAGATGGTCGCCGGCGACCTGCTGCGCCCGCTGACCCAGGACTACATCACCAACATCGGCAACCTATGGCCGATGTTCCGCAACCCGTGGTATGACCAGGGCTGGCAGTACTCCGTGCCCTACACCGTCTACACCACCGGGATCGGTTGGCGGGCCGACCGGCTCGATATCGACGTCGCGTCGCTGGACAATCCGTACGACGTCTTCTGGGACTCCCAGTTCCGTGGCCGCACCGCGGTGATCGACGACTTCCACACCACGATGGCGATGGTGCTGCTCCGCAACGGCATCCGCGACGTCAACACCGGCAAGGTCGCCGACCTAGACCTGGTCCGCACCCAGCTCAAGCAGATGACCGCGGCCACCGATCCGCGGGTCACGATCACGATGTACAACGACCTGCCTGCCGGACAGTTCGACGTGTCGATGATGTGGAGCGGTGACCTCATCAACGCCCAGTACTACCTGCCCAAGGGCGTCACGCCCGACGTCTTGCGCTATTGGTTCAATGGCGATGGCTACGGCACCGTCGACAACGATCTGATGGTCATCCTCGGCTCGGGGAAGAACCCGGTCGCCGCCCACCACTTCCTCAACTTCATGCTCGACGCCGATATCGCGGCGAAGAACTTCTCCTACACCGGCTATCAGCCTCCGCAGCGCTCGATCAGTCCCAACAGCCTGGTCGAGGATGGGTTCATTCCCGAGCAGCTGGCGCCGGCCGCCGTCCTGCCGGCGTACTTCCGCGACAGCCCTCGGCTGCTCGAGCTCAACCCTGTCGTCGACGCGCAATGGCACAACATCTGGCAGGAGTACAAGGCCAATGGCTGATCCGGAGCGAGACGCACGCACCCGCCGGGCCAAGAAGCAAGCGGGTGGCTGGGTCTGGCCGCTGGTCGCCGCTCCGGGCGCCATCTGGCTGCTCCTGCTCTTCGTCGCCCCGCTCTACGTCGTGCTCGCCATCTTGTTCGGCCAGATCGACCCGATCTTGCGCCAGCCGGTGCCGGTGTGGAACCCGATCGAGTGGAACACGATCCAGTTCCGCTTCGTCCTCGAGCACATCGTCGGCGACCAGGGCTACTTCGGCCCGCCGCTGCTGCGCACCGCGATCTACGTCGGCATCGCCAGCATCGTGTGCCTGCTGATCTCCTACCCGGTGGCCTACTTCGTGGCGCGGTTCGCGGGCCGCTGGCAGGGCGTCCTGTTGATCCTGCTCATCGCGCCGTTCTGGATCAGCTACATGATGCGGATGCTGGCCTGGATCAACCTGTTGCAGAACGACGGCCTGGTCAACCAGGTGATCGGCCTGGTGAACCCGTCCTGGCAGGTCAACTGGCTCTCCGGACATGCCGTGACCGTCATCCTCGGCCTCGCCTACGGCTACGTGCCCTACATGATCTTGCCGCTCTTCGCCGGCCTTGACCGGATCCCCCAACAGACGCTGGAAGCGGCCCGTGACCTGGGCGCCGGCCGGTTCGACACCTTCCGCAGAGTCACCCTCAGACTGTCCCTGCCCGCGATCGTGACCGCCTCCCTGCTCACCTGTCTGCCGATGCTCGGTGACTACTTCACCACCGATCTCCTCTCCGGCACCCCGGGGAACTCGATGGTCGGCAACCTGATCAACAACGCCGTGCTCACGCCCGGCCAGACCGGCCAAGCCGCTGCCTTCGTGGTGATCGTCTCGGTGGTCTCCTTGGTGCCGATGATGCTCTACGTCTGGGTGTCTCGCGATCGAGAGGCGGTGGCCTCCTGATGAGCTCTCGTCGTCGCCCGACCGTGCTCGCCACCATCACGGTGCTCTACATCGCCTGGTCACTGCTCCCCGTGCTGATCGCGGTCCTGTTCTCCTTCAACGCCGGCCGCTCGCGCACCGAGTGGTCTGGCTTCTCGCTGCAGTGGTACTTCACTGAGCCCGAGCGCTCGGTCTGGCATGACGCGACCATGCACACCGCCCTGCTGCACACCATGCGGCTCGGTGTCATTGCCACTCTCATCACCGTCCCGCTCGGGGTGCTGCTGGCCCTCGGCCTGGACCGGTGGCGCGGTCGGCTCCCGAGCGGGGTCAGCTTCTTGGTGCTGCTGTCCTTCGTGCTGCCCGAGGTGCTCCTCGCCGTCGCCCTGCTGTTCGTCGCGACCACCGTGTCCACCCCACTCCAGCTGGGCACCTTCGGCCAGGTCCTCGGGCTGGTCACCTATCAGCTGTCCTATCCGGTGATCATCGTGCGCGGTCGGATGCTCGCGATCGGGCCGCAGTACGAACAAGCAGCCGTCGACCTCGGCGCCAGCCGCTGGGGCGCCGTCTGGCGGGTGCTCATCCCGATGCTCATTCCGGCGATCTTCGCCAGCACTGTGCTGGTTTTCGCCGACGTGATCGACAACTTCGTCTTGGTCCGCTACCTCTCCGGCGATGCCTCCACGGAGCCGGTCTCGGTGAAGATCTACAACACCGCCCGTGCCGCCCCCACCCCCGCGCTCAACGCCCTGGCCACCCTGGTCCTCCTTGCTTCGCTGATCGTGGTGACCGTCGGCTTCCTGGCGTACAAGTGGTTCAGCCGAGGCGAGAAGGGCGTCGGCGTCCAATCGTTCGCCGCCGAGCTCTAACCGGCCTTCGGGCCGGGATGGGTCGTCGATTCGGACCAGATTGGGGGCTCGGCCAAGGTCGGGCCCCCCGATCTGGTCCGAATCGGCGACGACCGCAACCACAGCGCGTGGTGGAGTGCTGGACGGGGTGAGGGGGCCCCGGATATCCTGACTGTGCGTTCAATCAGGATTCAATCGACCTCGAGATCGGACGGACACGCACCATGAGCATCGACGTGAGCCCACAGCAGCTGACCGCGACCGTGGACGCCGCGCCACTGGATCATGACGAGGTGCGACTGTCGCTGGCGCCGTTCGGCTCGAGTCGGATGCTGCCGGTGGCGGCGTACCTCGACGACGCGGTGCTGGCCTGGGAGAAGAAGCACATCTTCGGCGGCTGGGTCTGCGTCGGCCGCGCGGAACAGCTGCGCAACCCCCACTCCGCCGCCGCGTTCGCCTGGGGCGAGGTCGGCGTGCTGGTGACCCGGACCAAGGACGGGTCACTGCGCGCGTTCGAGAACGCGTGCCGGCACCGTGGCCACGAGCTGCTGCCGTGCGGCGGCAGCTCGGAGACCCGGATGGTCGTCTGCCCCTACCACGCCTGGACCTATCAGCACGAAGGCGATCTGCGGGCGGCGCCCGGCTACTCGCGCGACGACGACTCCTTCGACAAGAGCCAGTACAGCCTGAAGAAGCTCGACGTGCGGGAGTGGCATGGCTGGCTGTTCGTTGCGCCCGCGGACAGCCACGGCGACTTCGCGGCCCACATCGGCGAGCTTGAGGGGATCATCGCCAACTACGACGGCGAGGACCTGGTCACCGCCGAGTCGCACACCTACGACGTGGCGGCGAACTGGAAGGTGATCATCGAGAACTACCAGGAGTGCTACCACTGTCCGTCGATCCACCCCGAGCTGTGCCGGGTGAGCCCGCCGCAGAGCGGCGAGAACCTCGAGCGCGAGGGCAACTGGGTGGGCGGCTGGATGGACCTGCGCGACGGGGCGGCCACCATGTCGCTGGACGGTCACAGCGACGGCACCGTCATGGCGCGGTTGTCGGAGGAGGAGCAGCACACCGTGATGTACGTCGCGGTGATGCCCAACCTGCTCCTCAGCCTGCACCCCGACTACGTGATGACGCACCTGCTGACCCCGATCACCCCGGACCGGACTCAGATCACCTGCTCGTGGGCCTTCCCACGGGCGGTGGCGGAGCGCGAGGGGTTCGACCCGTCGTACGCCGTCGACTTCTGGGACATCACCAACCGTCAGGACTGGGGTGCGTGCGAGTCGGTGCAGCGGGGGATCAAGACTCCTGGCTACGAGCCCGGCCCGCTGGCACCCGACGAGGACGGCGTCTACCACTTCGTCACGCTGCTCGCGCAGCGCTACCTCGGGCACTGACCGAGGGTCGTCACTGATCGCTGGGTGACATTGCCGACCTTGGCCGCTTAGCCTATGTCGATGCACCGATTGCGCGTGGGGGCATCGGCGTTGGTGGTGGGGCTGCTGCTCGCCCCGATCCCGTCCGCTGCTGCTGTCAACAACACCTGGACCCGAGTGGCCGCCGGCACGACGGGCGGCATCAGCGGGGCGGCACCAGCGGCATCCGGTTGGGTGGTCGTGCGGGACAACAAGGCGGCCGGGCAGAACCGCATCGCGCTGCTCGGAGCCGACGGCAAACTCACCTTGCTCTCCTGGCCGGGGAGTGCCCCGCAGGACCTGGAGTCCCTGGCAGCCGTGCCAGGCGCTACGGGGCAGTATGTCGCGGTCACCAGCAAGGGCCTGGCGCATCTAATCGCGGTCGGTGGCTCGGCGGTCACCGTGCAGCGCACCTTCCAGCTGCCCAAGGTGAGCAACAACGTGGAGGGCTTCGCGCTCACCCGGATCGGGTCCACCACGGTGGCGCTCTGGGCGACCAGGGGCTCCACGACGGCGGCGGCCCAGATCCGCGCCGCGACGTTGGATCTGTCCACCGCGACCTTCGGGGCGATCTCCAACGCTCCGGTCCGAGTGCCCTATCCGACGGCCAACCTGCGCCAGGTCAGCGACCTGATGGTCAGCGGTGGGCGGGTGGTGGTCTCCTCGGCCTCCGACCCCGGCGCCAACGGTCCCTTCGATTCCGCGGTGTACGACGTCGGCTCGGTCTCGCTCACACCGAAGAAGGCGGTCCTCACGCTCGCCACGCCACGGAGCCTGGGCACCTTCTCGGGCCACAAGATCGAGGGCATCGCCTGCTCCGGCGGCAACGGGATCGTGGGCAGTGACGACGAGAAGCAGGGTGGCTGGGTGCGGGCGGCGTCGATCTGCGGCTGACCGGATGGTCTGGACAGGCTCGACCGACCGAAGCCGTCCCGATCCGCCGGGCTACGATCACCCCGTGT
>JBDHZT010000067.1:0-20487 GCA_039811985.1 Nocardioidaceae bacterium
CTAGACCGGCCGCCTTGAGGCAGGCGCGGATCTTCTTCTGGGTCTTGGCGTCCATGAAGCCGCCGCTCCCGGGCCCACCGGACGGTGGAGTGGCGGCCGACGCGGAGTCAGCGGAGTCAGAGGGATCGCTCGACGAGCCACCCGAGCTGTTGTCGGAGGATCCGCACGCCACCAGCAGGGTGGCCGTGGCGAGGAGGACCGTCGCGGTCAGGACGGGCCTGGTCGAGAGCTTCTTCATGTTGGTGCCTTCCTTGCTGTTCATCGGACGGTCACGGTGTCGGCCGTGCCGGAGTCGTCCGCGCTGACGGTGATGTCGACGGTGCTGCCGGTCTTGACGGCGGAGCCGGCGACCTTCTTCTCCTGGATCACAGAGGTGCCGTCGGTGACCTTGATCCGGTGCGTGGTGCCACCCAGGTCCTGCACGACCCAGACCGAGCCGTGCTTGGCCACGACGGTGCCGATGACCTGATCGGAGGTGGTCGAGCCGCCGTCGGTGCCTTGCTGGGTGCTGTCGCCCTGGTCGCCCGATCCGCTCGCCTGGCCGGGGAAGCCGGATGGCATCTCGCCGGGGAAGCCGCCGGTCCCGCCGCTGGGCAGTTGGCCTGCAGCGGTGCCCGTGCTCCTGCCCGCCCCCCAGCGCTGCTGGACCTCGACCCCGGCCCAGAAGACCAGGGCCGCCGCCAGGGTGACGAGCAGCAGGCGTCGGAGTCGCGAGCGGCGCTTCGGCTGGGGGAGCCATTCCTCGTCGACGTACGACAGCTGATGGCTCATCGGCTGCTCCTCACTCATAGCGCAGGGCCTCGATCGGGCGCAGCGAGGCCGCGCGGTTGGCTGGGTAGAGCCCGAAGAACAGCCCGATGGCGATGGCCACACCGAAGGCCAGAACGACGGAGTACGGCGCGACCACCGGCTGGACGCCGACGATCTTGAACCGAGAGCCGACCAACCCGGCGACGACGCCGGCCACGGCGCCGATCAGCGACAGCAACACCGCCTCGGTGAGGAACTGGCCGATGATGTCGGAGCGAGAAGCGCCGATTGCCTTGCGGATGCCGATCTCCCGGGTCCGCTCGGTCACGGTGACCAACATGATGTTCATGACCCCGATGCCGCCCACCAGCAGGGAGATGGCGGCGACCGCGCCGAGCAGGACGGTGAAGGTCTGGTTCGAGGACGTGGCGGCCTCGAGGATCGAGGAGGCGCTGTTGATCGAGTAGTCCCGATCGTCGGAGGTGACCCCGTGGCGGGCATCCAGGATCGCTTCGACCTGCGCGGTCGCCGCATCGACGGTCTCCGCCGACGTGGCCTTGATCGAGATCGAGCTGATGTCGCCGTAGCCGGCCAGCGTGTCTTGGACCGCGGTCGCGGGGGCGATCACTCGGTCGTCGGAGTCGTTGGGCCCGGTGCTGCCCTTCTCCTCCAAGATGCCGACCACTGTGAAGGGCACGCCGTTGAAGGACACCTTCTTGTCAATCAGGTCGGCGACATCGCCGGCGGTCAGGTCTTCGGCGACGCTGACGCCCAACAGCGCGACCCGGGCATGCGCCTCGTACTCCGCGTCGGTGAAGGAGCGGCCGTGGGCGACCGCGGTGTTGTCGATCAGCAAGTACGACGGCGTGGTGCCGGTGAACGTGCTGACCGAGTGCTCCGCTCCGTCGTTGGTCGCGGTCACCGACGAGACCGACACCACGGGGGCGACCCCCAAGACGTCCGGGGCGTCCTCGCTCTCCGCGATCGCCTTCGCGTCGGACATGGTCAGCTGCGGAGCGCGGGTGCTGGTCGCGTTCTGACTGGTCGCCTCCGAGCCGCCGCCCCTGGGGCCTGCGAATCCGCCACCACCGAAGCCGCCGCCACCAGCCGACGTCGAGGTAACGGTCAGGGTGTTGCTCCCCAACGAGCTGATCTGGTCCTGCACCGCCTTGCTCGACCCGGTGCCGACGGCGACCAGGACGATCACGGCCGCCACACCGATCAGGATGCCGAGGGTGGTCAACGCGGACCGGGTCTTGTTGGCCGTGACGCCCTGCCAGGCGAACCGCCACATCTCGCGCAGGTTCATCCGCCTACCCCCGTGTGCCAGTTCGGGGGCGGCGCCTCGAGTGGGACCTGGCGGATGTCGGAGACGATCCGACCGTCGCTGAACCGCAGGATGCGCTTGGCATGACGCGCGACGTCGTCCTCGTGGGTGATCATCACCACGGTGCGGCCGCTCGCCGCCAGCTCGTCGAAGAGATCGAGCACCTCCGCGCTGCTGTGGCTGTCCAGAGCACCGGTCGGCTCGTCGGCGAGCAGCAGCACCGGCATCGTCACGATCGCGCGGGCCAGCGCGACCCGCTGTTGCTGACCACCGGACAGCTTCGACGGCTGGTGGAACACCCGGTCCGCGAGGCCTACCCGATCGAGCGCGGCCGCGGCCCGCTCTCGTCGCTCCACGGCCGACACGCCGGCGTAGGCCAGCGGGAGCTCGACGTTGAGCTGGGCCGACGTGCGGGCGATCAGGTTGAAGCTCTGGAAGACGAAGCCGATCTTGCGATTGCGAATCAGGGACAGCTGCTGCTCGGTGAGCCGGCGTACGTCGATGCCGTCCAGGCAATAGCGACCCGAGCTGGCCACGTCGAGGCAGCCGATGAGGTTCATCAATGTGGACTTGCCGGACCCGGAGGCACCCATGATCGCGACGTAGTCGCCGCGCTCGACGGTGAAGTCGACTCCCTGCAAGGCGTGGACGGCGGCCTCACCGGAGCCATAGGTCTTCGAGATCCGGGTCATCTCGATGACCGGCGGGATCGTGCGGGTGGTCACTGGGGGCCGCCGCCCAAACCGCCCGGCCCGCCCCCGCCGACACCGGGGAAGGTGAAGCCACTCGAGCCGCTGTCCGTCTCGGGCACCACGAGGACGTCGCCGGCCTCGAGGCCGCTGATGACCTGGGTCTGGCTGTCGCCTTGCAGACCGACCTCGACCTGGACGGTCTTGGTGGTGCCGTCGTCTTCTTGGACCGTGGCGGTGGTGGTGTTGCCGACCGTGGTGAGGGCGGAGCTGGAGACGCGGAGCACGTCGTCCTTGCTTCCCGTGGTGATGACGACTTCCGCGGTGGCGCCGAGCTTGACGCCTCGGGTCTTGTCGAGCCGCACGGTGACGCCGTACTCCACGACGTTGTTGGTGACCGTCTGCACCGTGGCGATCGAGGTGACGGTGCCCTGCAGTTCCCGGTCGCTCGCGGAGAGAGTCACCGTGGCCGGCTGGTCGACCTGCACGCTGTCGATGTCGGCCTCGGCGACATAGGTGGTGACCTCCAAGACGTGCGTCGAGGTCAGCGTGACGAACCCCGACGAGCTCGAGCTGGAGGAGGTGTCGCTGGAGGACGACGACGAAGACGAGGATGACGAGGATGAGGACGCGGAGGAGCCGGACGCGGTCTGTCCGACCGAGCCGTTGACGGCGGCCACGGTGCCGGCCACCGGCGCCTTGAGCACGGTGGCGTCGAGGGCAGTCGCTGCCTGGTCCACGGTGACCTGGGCGGTGTCCACACTCGCCTGGGCGTTGGCGACCTCGGAGTCGGTGGCCCCTTGCGCGTTGATGTTGACCGAGGCCCGGGTCGAGGTGAGCTGTTGGCGCGAAGAGGTCAGGTTGGCGCGTTGGGTCTGCACCTGCTGTTGGCCGGACAGGAGGGTCTGCGCGCGCTGCTGTCGCGCGCTGGTCAGCGCGCTCCTGGCTGTGGACAGGGTGGACTTGGCCGTCTGCAGGGCCTGCAGGTTCTCGGCGCTGGGGTCGTTGCGATAGGCCTGCTGGGCCTTACGGACGGCCGCATCGGCCGCATTCATCGCGCGCTGGGCCTGGTTGACCGTGGCGTTGGCCTGGCTGCGGTTCAGGCGCAGGCTCTGCTCGGCCTGGCGCAGCGCGAGCTCGGCGTTCTTGATCGACTGCTGCGCCGACGCGATCGAGGCCTGGTCGACGGCCCGCTCTGCCGAGGTCTGCCCGGAGACGGTCTCCTGGTAGGAGGCCCGGGCCGCCCGCAGCTGAATCTGCGCCGAGCGCAGGGTCTGCTTGGCGTCGGTCTGGTCGATCCGGGCGAGCAGCTGCCCCTTGCGGACATGCTGGCCAGCCTTGACGTAGATCTTGCGGACGACCTGGCTGCTGTCGTCGAAGTTGACCTCGACCGTGGTGGCCGCAGCGATGTTGCCGGAGGCCGTCACGCTGGCCATCACGTCGCCGGTGTCGACGGTGGTCGTCGTCTGGTTGCTGGCCTCGGTCTGGCCGCCCGCCGTGACGGCCCGTACAGCCAACCCGATCACCACGAGCACGGCCAACGCCAAGACAGCGTTGATCACGACCGGCCGGCTCACCGCCTTCCCCAACACGCGCGGCATCGCCAGCCTCTCTGCTCGTCTGTTCGAGAGACCGCACGCGTCCGGGCGGCTTCCTCTCGGTTGCCGAGAGTCAGGCCATCAGCCGTTGTTGGGCAGAGTCGATGCCGAGCCTGTCAACCACCTGTGAGGCGGGCGGGAGTCGAGCTGCTCCGGCGGTGGCGATCGCTAGGGCAACTGCGACCGGAGCGCCGCTGTTGGCCTCGGTTGCTGGCCGGGTCGCTGGTCGGCTGGCCTTGCTGGGGCCGACGCGGCATCGGGGGCCGTCTGCTGCGGTGTTGTTGCGTCTCCTGCGCCCCTGTGGGTGCTGAGTGCCCGGTCTACGTGGCACCCAGCCCCCGTCCCCAGGAGCAGCGACAGGAGTGACCACCAGTGACCCGGCCGACGCCCGCGACCCCAGCGGTGGCTCGCCGCAAGGAGAGCGCCCGCAACACCAGCGGCTGGTCAGAGGCTGACGCCGTAGGACTCAGGGAAGAACGCCGCGCGGATGTAGGCCGGCTTGAGGTAGCCGAACCCCTCGTCGCCCCAACCGGTGCCCCAGCTGTTGCGGACGATGAAGCGGCCGTCGCGGCGGTAGCCGATGATCGCGATGGCATGTCCGCCGCGGACGGTGGCCGGCTCGAACTTGTCGATCTTGCCGCCGTTCGCGCCGGCGTTGTCCCAGGCTGCGTCCACCATCAGCGCTGCCAGGATCGGGCCCTGCGAGGCGAGCCACGTCTTCCAGTTGGTCAGCTGCAGCTCGAGGTTGAAGTACGACGCGATCTTGCGGTTTGCGCAGCGGGCATAGAACGTCGACTCGGGGCCGACGTACATGGTGGTGTCCACGTGGAAGGGCAGATCCGCCTCCAAGGCCACACCGTGCTTGCGTGCCACGTCGAGTGCTGCCTTGAGCGTGGTGCCGGCCTCCTCGATGAACGTCTCGGGACGGGTCCGGATCGCGTCGGTCTCCTTCGAGGACATCCACACGTGCCGGGGAGAGAGCATCTTGGTCTTCGCGAGCCGGCGGGCCTTGGTCATGTGCCAGCGCACGACACCGTCCGCGGTGGCCCAGCCGACACAGGAGCCGGTGCTCTCCTGATCGTTGATCGTCCACCAGTCCTCGCGGAGGTCGACCTCCTTGGGCAACGGGCCGGCGGCGCGGAGCACGCCGGCGTCGACCGACTGCTTGAACCTCCAGTCCTTCTCGGTCTCGTGGGACGGGACGACGTTGCAGATGCGGTTCGCGGCCATCGGGGCCTCCTTCACGAACGGGTGGTCGGTCGAGCCGGCCGGGACTTGGACTGGCTACACCACCCAGGAGTCACCAGCGTGGACCCGGATACGCCGACCGCGCTAGAGCGCTCCTAGAGACCGATCGAGCGGCAGGGGCGGCGACGAAGGGCGGCGACGTAGTCGGCGGGCGCACCGGCCGCCTCCGCGGCATCGGCGAGGAGACCGAGGTAGGAGGCCGAGGGCAGCCCGCCTTCGTAGGCGTCGAGGACGTAGGCCCACACCACCGTCTCTCCGCTGAGCGTGGAGACCCTGACCTTGGTCTTGAAGAACAGGCCGGTGTCGGCGGCGTCCCACTTGTCCAGCTCGGCCTCGTCCTCGCTGGTCACGTCGTAGATCGCGACGAAGACCTGCTCAAAGGCATCCTGCACGATGGTGGCCAGAGCGCCGTCCCAGCCGTGCTCCTCACCGCCGAAGGTGAGTCGCCAGCCGGTGAGCCACCCGGTCGCCTGCAGCGGAGAGTGCGGGCATCGCTCACTCATCCGGGCGGGGTCCAGGTTGGTCCCGTAGGCGGCGTACAGCGTCACCCGCTCAGGTTAGCCAGAAGCGGCCGGCTCTGGTCGTCTCCGCACCGGTGTTGGTCCAAGCGGTGTCAGCCCGGATACTCAACACGAGCTCACCGGTCGTACGGTGGCGTCGTGCACATCGTCGGAGGCGGCGCCCATCACGACCTGCTCCGCAGAGTGAGCTGAGGCGGGCTGTGCGAATCGCGCTGATGATCACCTGCATCAACGATGCGCTGTACCCCGGCACCGGGCAGGCGGTGGTGCGACTGCTGCGTCGGCTGGGCGTCGACATCGAGTTTCCGGAGGGGCAGACCTGCTGCTCGCAGCCGATGGTCAACACCGGCTATCTCGACGAAGCCGTGCCGCTGGTCCGCAACTTCGTGGAGGTGTTCGGCGGCTTCGACGCCGTCGTCACGCCGTCTGGGTCGTGTGTCGGTTGCGTCAGGCACCAACACTCGCTCGTCGCGCGTCGGTCCGGTGACGCCTTGCTGGCCGCCGCCGTCGCCGACACCTCGCCGAAGGTCTACGAGCTCTCGGAGTTCCTCCTCGACGTGCTCGGTGTCGTCGACGTGGGTGCCTACTACCCTCACCGGGTCACCTACCACCCGACGTGTCACTCGTTGCGCATGCTCGGCGTGGGTGACCGGCCCCGCCGACTGCTCGAGGCTGTGCGCGGCCTGACCCTGGTCGACCTCCCTGGCGCCGAGGAGTGCTGCGGCTTCGGGGGGACCTTCGCGGTCAAGAACGCCGACACCTCGATCGCGATGGGCACCGACAAGGTGCGCCACATCCGCGAGAGTGGGGCAGAGATCGTGGTCGCCGGGGACAACTCCTGTCTCACCCACATCGGCGGGCTGATGTCGCGACAGCGGGCTGGTGTCCGTGCCGTCCACCTGGCCGAGATCCTCGCTTCCACCAGCGAGAGGGTGGATGCACCGTGACTGGCACGTTCGTCGGGATGCCCACCTTCCCCAGAGCCGCCCGGGCGGCACTGGGCAACACCCAGCTCCGGCACAACCTGGCGCACGCGACCGGCACCATCCGGGCCAAACGGCAGCGCCTCGTCGACGAGGTCAACGCCACCAGCGACTGGGAGGCGCTGCGCGTCGCCGGGACCGCTGTGAAGGAGTCGGCGCTGCGCTCGCTCGCCGATCGGCTCGAGCAGCTCGAGTCGGCGCTGGTGGCCAACGGCGCCACCGTGCACTGGGCGCGCGACGCCGCCGAGGCCAACGCGATCGTGACCTCGGTCGTCCAGCGGCACCGGGCCGACGAGGTGGTCAAGGTCAAGTCGATGCTCACCCAGGAGATCGGTCTGAACGAGGCCCTCGCAGCGGCTGGCGTCGCGGCGTGGGAGACCGACCTGGCTGAGTTGATCGTGCAGCTCGGCGACGATCTGCCTTCGCACATCCTGGTGCCTGCCATCCACCGCAACCGAGCGGAGATCCGCGAGATCTTCCTCGCCGAAATGGCTCGCGTCGGTCGTCCCGCACCCCCGGAGCTGACCGACGAGCCGGCGGTGCTCGCGGCGGCGGCCCGTGCTCACCTGCGGGAGAAGTTCCTGCGCGCCCGGGTCGGCATCTCTGGCGCCAACTTCGCGGTGGCGGACACCGGCACCCTGGTCGTCGTTGAATCCGAGGGCAACGGGCGGATGTGCCTGACGCTGCCCGATGTGCTGATCTCGGTGGTCGGGATCGAGAAGATCGTGCCGACCTGGTCCGACCTGGATCCTCTGCTCCGCCTGCTGCCCAGGTCGTCGACGGGGGAGCGGATGAACCCCTATACCTCGACCTGGAGCGGGGTCACCCCCGGTGACGGACCGCAGGAGGTGCATGTGGTCCTTCTCGACAACGGCCGCACGCGTGCCCTCGCTGACGAGGTGGGTCGCCAGGCCCTCCGCTGCATCCGCTGCTCGGCCTGTCTCAACGTCTGCCCGGTCTACGAACGGACGGGCGGCCACGCCTACGGCTCGGTGTATCCCGGCCCGATCGGGGCGATCCTCAACCCACTCCTTCGAGGCGTGGGTCACGACGAGCAGATCGACTCCCTGCCCTATGCCTCGTCGCTGTGCGGCGCCTGCTTCGAGGTCTGCCCGGTCCGCATCGACATCCCCAGTGTGCTGGTCGACCAGCGCGTCCAGGTGGTCGACGCGCGGCGCGACTCGTTGCCCAGACTGATGTCCAGACCGGGCCACGTCGCGGAGTCGCTCGCCGTCAAGAGTGTGGCGGTGCCGCTGTCCCGGCCCAGACTGCTCGCGACAGTCGAGCGGCTGACCGGTGTGGGGCTGGCGCTCGCGCGACGCTTCGGCGCCCGGCGCTGGACGAGCGCACGAGACCTCCCCGTGGCGCCCGACGAGTCGTTCCGCGCGTGGTGGCGGCGGACCGACGGGGGCCGGCGATGACGGCCCGCGAGGAGATCCTCGCCAGGGTCCGGGCCGCCCTCGCGAACGTGGAGCCGGCGCCTACCCCACCAGAGGCCCCGCGGATCGCCGCCATCCCCGACCTGGTTGCCCACTTCGTCGACCGGGTGTCGGACTACCGCGCGACGGTGGTGCGGTGTGACTCCTCGGACCTCGTGGCCGAGATCGGGGCCGCGATTCCGGTCGGTGCCAGAGTCCTCGTCCCGGGCGACCTGGACCTCGTGGTGCCGGGGGCCGTCGCCGATGACGGCGCGCTGACCGCGTCGGATCTCGACGGCTACGACGCCGTGGTGACCCGGGCCAGAGTCGGGATCGCGGAGACCGGCACGGTCATCCTCGACCACGGTCCCGGTCAGGGCCGACGAGCGATCAGCCTGGTGCCCGACCTCCATGTCTGCGTCGTCGACGCAGATCAGATCGTGCCAGACGTCCCCGATGCCCTCCCGCTCCTCGATCCTCGACTCCCGCACACCTGGATCAGTGGGCCGTCGGCGACCAGCGACATCGAGCTGGACCGCGTCGAAGGAGTGCACGGTCCGCGCCAGCTCGTCGTCCTCGTCGTCGCCCCGCGCAACGTCGTCTCAATCGGTTGCCCGGACGACCGGTTCGTATGACGTCCGGTGAGCCAATAGGCTGATCCCCGTGACCCACTTCGATGTCCTCGTCCTCGGTGCGGGCCCCGGTGGCTACGTCGCCGCCATCCGCGCAGCCCAGCTCGGCAAGACCGTTGCGGTCGTCGAGGAGAAGTACTGGGGTGGCGTCTGTCTCAACGTCGGGTGCATCCCGTCCAAGGCGCTGCTGAAGAACGCCGAGCTGGCGCACGTGCTGCAGCACGAGAAGGCGAAGTTCGGCATCGAGGGCGACGCGACCATGTCCTACGCCCCCACCCACGCCCGCAGCCGCCAGGTGTCGGCCGGCATCGTCAAGGGCGTCCACTTCTTGATGAAGAAGAACAAGATCACCGAGATCAACGGCTGGGGCCGCCTCACCAGCCCGACCGGCATCGACGTGAAGGACGCCGACGGCCAGGTGACGTCACACACCTTCAACGACCTGATTATCGCCGCGGGCGCGACCGTGCGACTGGTGCCGGGCGTGACGCTCAGCGAGAACGTGGTGACCTACGAGGAGCAGATCCTCGACGAGAACCTCCCCGGCTCGATCATCATCGGCGGCTCGGGCGCGATCGGCGTGGAGTTCGCCTACGTGCTGAAGAACTTCGGCGTCGACGTGACCATCGTGGAGTTCCTCGACCGGATGGTGCCGACCGAGGACGCCGATGTCTCCAAGGAGCTCGCCAGGCACTACAAGAAGCTGGGTGTGAAGGTGCTCACCAGCACCGCCGTCAAGAGCGTCGAGGACACCGGCTCGGGCGTCCGGGTCACCATCGCACCGGCAGGCGGTGGCGAGGAGCAGGTGCTGGAGGCCGACAAGTTCCTCGCGGCCTTCGGCTTCGCGCCCCGGGTCGACGGCTATGGCCTGGAGAACACCGGTGTGAAGGTCAGTGACCGGGGCGCGATCGAGGTGGACGCCCTCGGGCGCACCAACGTGTCGCACGTCTACGCGATCGGCGACGTCACCGGCAAGATGATGCTGGCCCACGTCGCCGAGGCGATGGGCATCGTCGCGGCTGAGACCATCGCCGGAGCGGAGACGATGGAGATCGACTTCGACATGATCCCGCGGGCGACGTACTGCCAGCCGCAGATCGGCTCCTTCGGCCTCTCCGAGCAGCAAGCCAAGGACAGGGGGTACGACGTCAAGACGGCCTCGTTCCCGTTCGCGGCCAACGGCAAGGCCCAAGGACTCGGTGACGCGGTGGGCTTCGTCAAGGTGGTCGCCGACGCCGAGCACAACGAGATTCTGGGCGCCCACATGATCGGGCCTGACGTCACCGAACTGCTGCCGGTGCTCACCTTGGCCCAGCAGTGGGACCTCACGGCGGACGAGGTGTCCCGCAACATCTTCGCCCACCCGACCCTCTCGGAGGCGGTCAAGGAGGCCATCCACGGGATCGCCGGCCACATGATCAACCTGTGAGTCAGAGGCTAGGTTCGTGAACCGCGTCGTCATCATCGGGGGCGGACCCGGTGGCTACGAGGCCGCGCTCGTCGCGGCCCAGCTGCGCGGCCGCGTCACGGTCGTCGACAGTGACGGGATCGGCGGGTCGGCGGTGCTCACCGACTGTGTGCCGTCCAAGACCCTGATCGCCACGGCCGAGGTGATGACCGAGCTCGCCACCTCCCACGAGCTGGGTGTGGATCTGCGCGCTGACGCCGGCCCGGATGAACCGGCCGCCTCCGTGCGCGTCGACCTGGCCCGGATCAACGCCCGAGTGCTGCGTCTGGCCGCCGACCAGTCCCACGACATCGCCGAGCGACTGCAGGGCGAGGGGGTGCGCGTCGTCCACGGCCGGGGGAGGCTGGACGGTCCGTCGACCGTGGTGGCTACCCTCCCGGACGGCTCGGAGGAGCGGATCGAGGCCAACGCCGTGCTGATCGCGACCGGCGCCTCACCCCGCACCCTGCCGACCGCGCAACCAGACGGTGAGCGGATCCTGACCTGGGAGCAGGTGTACGACCTGACCGAGCTGCCGAGCCACCTGATTGTGGTGGGGTCGGGTGTGACGGGCGCGGAGTTCGCCTCGGCGTACCTCGCCTTGGGCATCCCGGTGACCCTGGTCTCCTCCCGCGACCGGGTGCTGCCCGGCGAGGACGCGGACGCTGCCGGGGTGCTGGAGGACGTGCTGACCAGACGCGGCATGCAGGTGCTGTCCCGCTCGCGGATGGAGTCGGTCACCCGACACGGAGACACCGTGACGGTGCGGCTGACCGACGGCCGCGAGGTCGACGGCTCACACTGCATCCTCGCCCTCGGGTCGGTGCCCAACACCGGCGACCTCGGGCTGGAGACCGCGGGGATCCGCGTCAACGAGCCTGGGTTCGTGCGGGTCGACCGGGTGTCGCGGACCTCTGCCAACAACGTGTACGCCGCCGGCGACTGCACCGGTGTCCTGATGCTCGCCTCCGTGGCGGCCATGCAGGGCCGGATCGCGATGTGGCACTTCATGGGCGATGCCGTCGCGCCCCTCGACCTAGGCCGGGTCTCCTCCAACGTCTTCACCAGCCCCGAGATCGCCACCGTCGGCTGCTCGCAGAAGGAGGTCGACAGCGGTGAGATCGACGCCGGCGCCGTGCTGTTGTCCCTGTCGGGCAATCCGCGCGCGAAGATGCAGGGCGTCCACGACGGCTTCGTGAAGCTGTTCTGCCGGCGCGGCACCGGCATCGTCGTCGGTGGCGTCGTAGTCGGCCCGCGCGCCTCCGAGCTGATCCACCCCGTCTCCGTGGCCGTCGCCGAGTCACTCACCGCTGACCAGCTCGCCCACGCCTTCACGGTCTACCCCTCCATGAGCGGCTCCATCGCCGAGGCCGCCCGGCGGTTGCACCGGGTCTGAGGCGGCTGCGGGCCAACCGCAGTCGACGGGGTCAGCTGCCACTGATGCCGGTCTTGTCGTGGGCGGGCCGGGCACGGCTGTCGACCATGGTCAGCACGAGTCGACTCGGCTCCAACGCCGCGACCGTGTGGGGGACTCGGGTGTCGAGGTGGATCAGGCCACCCGGGGCCAGCTCGACGGTTTCGCCATCACCGGTGATGCGCAGTCGTCCGTCGAGCACCTGAAGCAGGACGGGCATGGCCGCGGTGTGCTCGGTGAGAACCTGACCAGCGTCGAAGGCGAACAGCACGACGCGAACACCGTCCGCCTTGAGGACGGTGCGGGAGACCGTCGCGTCCTCCTGCACCGTCGCCAGCGAGCAGAGGTCTTCGAGGTAGGTCATGGTGGCGGTCGTGTCCATCGGCTCTACGCCTCGTCATTCGGCCGGTGAGCGACCAGGGACACTGCGATCAGTGAGTCGCGGTGGCGCTGGAAGGTCTTGCGCATGTCGAGCACGCGCCGCCACGCAGCGGGCTGGCGTGCCAGGTTCCAACCGATCCGCGCCACCCCGCCCAGTCCTTCGTCCTCGATGTTGCGGCGCAGGCGCAGCAGATGCATCGGCGCCGTCCGCACCTCGTCGACGAGCAGACCGGCGTCGGTCAGCAGCGTCCGCCACTCGGCCACCGTCAGTGGCCGGGCATTGACCTTGATCGACCGTGCGAGCGACTTGCGGATATCGGTGGCGACCTCGGGGTCCAGTTCGTCGGGCTGCAGTCCGAGCTCATGGATCGCATATCGCCCACCGGGCCGCAGCAGCCGGGTCGCCTCGGCGATGATCGCCGCCTTGCCGCGGTCGGTCTGCATAGTCAGCATCGCCTCGCCCACGACGACGTCGGCGGAGGCGCCCGGGAGACCGCTGTGCGCGGCGTCTGCGACCCGACACTCTCCTCGACCAGCGACCACGGCGGTCACGCGCTGCGCCGCGGCGGGATCCTGCTCGACTCCGACATAGGAGCGGGGGTTGGCGGCCAGGATCTCCGCTGCCGTGCGTCCCAACCCCGGAGCGAGCTCCACCACGTCCGCGTCAGCGAGTGCGGCGTCCCGCAACAGGTCCGTCGTCATCCCCGCGCCGCCCGGACGCAACACCCGCTTGCCGAGTCGGGCGAGTAGCCAGTGCCCCGAGACGTCCTCGATCCGCCGCTCCGCCTGTGGCAGCAGCTCTTGCTCCCCGGTCTGGTCCTGGACACCCTTGGCGCCGCCCATTGATACCGCCTCCTGATCTCGCAGATGAGCAACCGAGTAAGGGTTGCCTTACCAAATTAACACGGATAGTGCCGTGAAAAACAGGGGGCCGGTGCACGGACTGTCTTGCCTGGCTCGGGTGGCGATCTGGGCCGATCCATGTTGGGGTGGACGGATGCTCGGTCGTCCCATCAGTCACAACCGCCCCGTTCTCTCCCGCTGGACGCGTGCCACCGTCGCCGCCGGACTGACCGGTGCGATGGTGCTCGCCGCGACCCCCGCGGCAGAGGCGAAGAGCTCATGGAAGGTGCCGGCCAAGGCACGGGTGACGATCAACGGCCATGGCTACGGCCACGGCCACGGGATGTCGCAGTACGGCGCCGAGGGCGCGGCTCGCGCAGGCCTCAAGGTCCGCAAGATCGTGAAGTTCTACTACCCCAGGACGTCGTGGGGAACGGCCGGTGGCAAGGTCAAGGTGCTGATCAGCGCCGACGGCGGCGGCGACGTCGTCGTACTCCCACGCAAGCGCCTCGAGGTGCGCAGCCTCGGCTCGGGAAAGTCCTGGCCGCTGCCGACCGGCAAGGCCAAGCGCTGGCGACTGACCGCTGCCGGGACGGACACCGCGGTCGCCTATCGACACGGCGGCTGGCATCGGTGGAAGACGGTGGCGGGTGAGGCGGAGTTCCGCGCCGCCGGCAAGCCGATCACGCTGGTGACGCCGTCGGTTCAGGCCCGTTATCGCGGCGCGCTCCGCTCGGTCGGCGGCACCTCCCGCAGCACCGTCAACGTGCTGCCGCTGGAGGACTACCTGCGCGGCGTGGTCCCGATGGAGATTCCCGCCTCCTGGAGCCCGGCGGCCGTGCAGGCCCAGGCCGTCGCGGCGCGCACCTACGCGACGTACGAACGAGACCACCCGCTGGCATCGGGCTATCAGATCTGCGACACCACGTCCTGTCAGGTATACGGCGGCGCCGACGTGGAGCAGCCCGGCTCCAACGCCGCGATCCGCGCGACCGCCAAGCGGGTGCTGACCTATCGCGGGAAGCCGGCGTTCACCCAGTTCTCCGCCAGCAGTGGCGGTTGGACCGCCGCCGGATCGATGCCCTATCTGCGCGCCAAGAAGGATCCCTACGACGGCTGGTCGGGCAATCCGGTGCACTCCTGGTCGGTGACGCTGACCGATCGCGACCTGGAGCGCGCCTATCCGGCCATCGGCAACCTGAAGCGGCTGCGCGTGTCCGGCCGCGACGGCCACGGTCAGTGGGGCGGCCGGGTCGGCCGGGTCACCCTGGTCGGCAGCAAGAGCACCGTGCGGGTCTCCGGCGACTCCTTCCGGTTCGCCCTCGGCCTGCGCTCCACCTGGTTCACCTTCCGGGTCAAGGCCCGCTGATCCTCACCTGGGCCGCTTCTTGTGGCGCCATCGATGAGTCATGACGGCTGCGAGACTGTTTAGTAGATGTCAGCGAAACTGCTTAGTTTCGTTCTGCGGAACTGTATAGTAGGGCCGTGGACTACCTTCCTCGAATCATCGATCCGGTCCTTGGATCTGCCCTCAGGGGGCTCCCGGCGGTGGCGATCGACGGGGCGAAGGCGGTGGGGAAGTCAGCCACTGCGGAGCGCGTGGCCAAGAGCATCCTGCGGTTGGACCGTCCAGAGGAGGTCACGATCCTGCGCGCCGACCGCGATCGGATCAACCGACTCGAACGTCCCGTGCTTATCGACGAGTGGCAACTCGACCCGCCGATCTGGGATGCGGTACGCCGCAGCGTTGACGCCGATCGTGCGCCCGGGCACTTCATCCTGGCTGGCAGTGCAAACCCCCGAAACACCAAGATCCATTCAGGGGCAGGCCGCATCGTGCGCATGCGGATGCGACCGCTCTCCTTCGCCGAGCGTGGGCGGGCCATTCCCACGGTGAGCCTTGGTGCGTTGCTGACTGGTGAGGTCGGGGCCATCGAGGGCGAGACCACGATCGGACTCGATCACTATGTCGACGAGATCCTCGCGTCCGGATTCCCCGGCATCAGGACGAGTGACGAGTCCACTCACGCGACGCAACTCGAGTCCTATCTCTCCTTCGCGCTCTCGCGCGAGGTGCCAGCCCTCGGCGCGATGGTCCGACGCCCCAAGGCGCTGGAAGCATGGCTTCGTGCCTACGCAGCCGCGTCGTCCAGCACGGCGAGTTTCGAGAAGGTGGCCGATGCCGTGGCGAAGGATGTGCGACCGACTCGGGTAACCATTGGTGACTATCGAGAAGCTCTCAGCCAGCTCTGGTTGCTCGATGAAGTGCCTGCGTGGGTGCCCTTTGGCAGTGAGCTCAACCGCCTAGGAAGGGCACCCAAGCACCAACTCGCTGATCCGGCACTCGCCGCTCGTCTGCTTCGTGCTAGCCGGGACACGCTGCTGCATGCCACCACGACGGCGGATCGGGCCAAGGCCTATCAGCGCATCCGCAAGGGCCCGTTGCTGGGGGCACTGTTCGAGTCACTCGTCACCTTGAGCGTCCGGGTCTACGCCCAGCCGGTCGGTAGTGCCGTCAGTCATCTGCGCACCCACAGCGGCGACCACGAAGTCGACCTCATCGTGGAAGCGCCCGATGCGCGCGTCCTTGCGATTGAGGTAAAACTCGCCTCGGATGTCGATGATCACGCCGTGCGGCACCTCAACTGGCTTCAGAACAAGATCGGGGACGACCTCGTCGACCGCATCATCATCACCACAGGCCGCCATGCCTACCGGCGACCCGACGGCGTGGCCGTCGTGCCGCTGGCTCTCCTGGGCGCGTAGAGGCCAGAACACGCGCCAGTAGGGACGGCGATCCGCTCAAGCTCAGCGTGGATCCAGGCTCAGTCCAGCACGAGCACCAAGTCGCCGCCTTCGACGGCCTGGGTGCCGCCGAGGGCGACGCGCTGGACGACGCCGTCGCGGGGCGCGGTGATGGCGGCCTCCATCTTCATCGCCTCGATGGTGGCCACCGTGTCGCCGGCCTTGACCTTGTCGCCGACGGTCACGACGACGGTGACCACGCCCTGGAACGGTGCGCCCACCTGGCCCGGGTTGGCCGGGTCGGCCTTCTCGGCAGCCGCGACCTCCGCGGAGACGCTGAGGTCGCGCACGCTGACGGGCTTGAGCTGACCGTCGACGGTGGTCATCACTGTGCGGAAGCCGCGCTCGTCGGGCTGGCCGATGGCTTGCAGGCCGACCAGCATGTGTCGGCCCTCGGCGAGGTCGACGCGGTGCTCCTCGCCGGCGACGAGACCGTAGAGGAAGTCGGTGGTTGGCAGCACCGACACATCCCCGAACCGCTCACGGGACTCGGTGAACTCCCTGGTCGGGCCGGGGAAGAGCAGCTGGTTGAGGGTGGTGCGCCGGTCGGCCGACAGGCCGGCGCGCTGCTCGTCGGTCAGTGTCTCGGCGGGCGCGGTCCAGGAGCGACCAGCGAGGGCGCGAGTCCGGAACGGCTCCGGCCAGCCGCCCGGTGGGTCACCCAGCTCGCCGTGCAGGAAGCCGATCACGGAGGCGGGGATGTCGAAGCGGCCGGGGTCGGCGGCGAACTCGGCAGGGTCGGCGCCCACCGCGACCAGGTGCAACGCGAGGTCGCCGACGACCTTCGAGGACGGGGTGACCTTGACGATGTTGCCGAGGATCGCGTTGGCCGCGGCGTACATGTCCTCGATCTGCTCGAACTTCTCACCCAGTCCGAGCGCGATCGCCTGCTGACGCAGGTTGGACAGCTGACCACCGGGGATCTCATGGGTGTAGACCCGCCCGGTTGGTGAGGGGAGACCGGACTCGAACGGCGCATAGACCCGACGGGTCGCCTCCCAATAGGGCTCCAGTGCGCACACCCCCGCCAGATCCAGGTCGGTCTCCCGCTTCGAGTGGTCGGTCGCCGACACCAATGCCGAGAGTGGTGGTTGTGAGGTGGTGCCGGCCATCGAGGCAGTGGCGGCGTCGACGGCATCCACGCCGGCGTCGATCGCGGCGAGCAGGGTGGCCAGCTGACCACCGGGAGTGTCGTGCGTGTGCAGATGCACGGGCAGGTCGAACCGCTCCCGCAGCGCGGTGACCAGCCGAGCCGCGGCAGGCACCCGAAGCAGCCCGGCCATGTCCTTGATCGCCAGCACGTGCGCGCCCGCCGCCACGATCCGCTCGGCCAGCTCCAGGTAGTAGTCGAGGGTGTAGAGCTTCTCGTCGGGGCTGGACAGGTCGCCGGTGTAGCACAGCGCCACCTCCGCGACCGCCGTCCCGGTCGCGCGCACCGCCTCGATGGCCGGCCGCATCTGCTCGACATCGTTGAGCGCGTCGAAGATGCGGAACACGTCGATGCCGGTCGCAGCTGCCTCGGCTACGAAGGCGTCGGTGACTTCGGTGGGGTACGGCGTGTAGCCGACCGTGTTGCGTCCACGGAGGAGCATCTGCAGACATACGTTGGGCACAGCGGCCCGTAGCGCCTCCAGCCGCTCCCAGGGGTCCTCGAAGAGGAAACGCAGCGCGACGTCGTAGGTCGCTCCGCCCCAACACTCCAACGACCACAGCTGTGGGGTCATCCGGGCGACGTGCCCGGCCACCCGCACCAGATCGCGGGTGCGGACCCGAGTGGCGAGCAGGCTCTGGTGAGCGTCGCGGAAGGTGGTGTCGGTGACGGCGACGGTCGGCTGTGCGCGTAGCAGCCGCGCGAACTCCTCGGGGCCGACCCGCTGCAGCAGTTGACGGGTGCCGTCCGGCGGGGTGACTTCGAGATCGATGGCCGGGAGCTTCGTGGCGGGGTCGACGGTGATCGGGGTTGGTCCGTGCGGCTGATTGACAGTGACCTCGGCGAGGTACTGCACCAGCCGGCTGGTCGGGTCGGCCAGCGACCGTGCGGCTAGCAGCTGGGGGTGCGTCTCGATGAAGGAGGTGGTCACCCCGCCGTGCGTGAAGTCGGGGTCATCGAGCACGGCGCGCAGGAAGGGGATGTTGGTCGCGACGCCGGTGACGCGGAACTCCGCGAGTGCCCGACGGGCCTTCTCCACGGCCAGCTCGTGGGTCCGGCCACGGCAGGTGAGCTTGGCGAGCATCGAGTCGAAGTGCGCGCTGACCTCGGCGCCGGTGTAGATGGTGCCGCCGTCGAGGCGGACGCCGGGGCCGCCGGGGGAGCGGTAGGTCGTGATCTTGCCGGTGTCCGGCCGGAACCCGTTGGCGGGATCCTCAGTGGTGATCCGGCACTGCAGTGCCGCCCCGCGGAGCCGGATGGTGTCTTGGCTGAGGCCGAGGTCTGCCAGCGTCGCGCCGGCCGCGATGCGCAGCTGCGACTGCACCAGGTCGACGTCGGTGACCTCCTCGGTCACGGTGTGCTCGACCTGGATCCGGGGGTTCATCTCGATGAAGACGTGGTTGCCGGCCGGGTCGACCAGGAACTCCACGGTTCCGGCGTTGAGATAGCCGATCTGGCGAGCGAACCGCACCGCGTCGGCGCAGATCCGGTCGCGCAGATCCGGATCGAGTCGCGGTGCCGGGGCGATCTCGATCACCTTCTGGTGGCGCCGCTGGACCGAGCAGTCGCGCTCGTAGAGGTGGATCACCTTCCCGTCGGCGTCGGCGAGGATCTGCACCTCGATGTGTCGAGGATCCAGCACCGCTTGCTCGATGAAGACGGTCGGGTCGCCGAAGGCGGCGTCGGCCTCGCGCATGCAGGTCGTGATCGCCTCGCGCAGCTGGCCGGCGTCGTCCACGCGACGCATGCCGCGACCGCCGCCACCTGCGACGGCCTTGACGAACACTGGCATCGGCAGCGCCGCTGCAGCGGCCAAGAGCTCGTCGACGTCAGTGGACGGGGCGACGCTGGCCAGCGTCGGCACTCCGGCCGTCTTGGCCGCCGCGACCGCCCGGGCCTTGTTGCCGGTCAGGGTGAGCACGTCGGCCGGGGGACCGATGAAGGTGATCCCGGCCCGGGCACAGGCCTCGGCCAGGTCGGGGTTCTCCGACAAGAAGCCATAACCCGGATAGACAGCGTCCGCGCCCGCCCGCTGTGCCACGGCGACGATCGCGCTGGCGTCGAGGTAGGCGCGGACCGGATGGCCGTGCTCACCGATCTCGTAAGCCTCGTCCGCCTTCAGCCGATGCTCGGACCAGCGGTCCTCCCACGGGAAGACCGCGACGGTGGACGCGCCAACCTCCTGAGCGGCCCGGAAGGCGCGGATGGCGATCTCGCCGCGATTGGCCACGAGCACCTTGGAGAACATGCGCCGAGGGTAGTCGGCGGTGCCGTGCGTCCCGACCGCGTCCCGCAGCACGGGCGCGACGACGCTGGACCTGATTCGCCGGGAGCTAGGGTCGCAGGGTGCCTCTAGCAGAGCTCGGCAGGGCGGTCGTC
This sequence comes from Nocardioidaceae bacterium, assembly GCA_039811985.1. Lineage (GTDB taxonomy): Bacteria > Actinomycetota > Actinomycetes > Propionibacteriales > Nocardioidaceae > Nocardioides. The sequence continues at coordinate 19,586 of JBDHZT010000067.1, forward strand.
CGAGTGGCGATCGCCGCGGCTGTCAGCCTCACCCTGGTGAGCTGTTCGGCATCTCAGGGCGCACCCTCGCCGTCGGCCTCGTCGGAGCAGCCGTCCACCGACCAGCCTGTGTCCGACTCGCCGTCGGTGCATGCCCCGATCCGGTACGTCGCCCTCGGTGACTCCTTCACCGCCGGCCCCTACCTCACGCCGTACGCCAAGGATGGCGACACCTGTCTGCGCTCCGCGGCCAACTATCCGGCGCTGGTGGCGGCGCGGCTCCAGGTGGCGTCCTTTGTCGACGTGTCCTGCGCCGCAGCCTCGACCTTGGACCTCGCCCACGGCCAGCGGGCCCTGCTCGGCGGACGGCTGGCGCCACCCCAACTCGCTGCGGTGAGCAAGGACACCGACCTCGTCACGATCGGCATCGGCGGCAACGACGAGGGTCTCTTCGGATCGATCGTCGGCGCCTGTCTCGGCGCCGGCCAGGCAGGCTGTCCTCGACAGTTTGATGATCCGTCAGTGCTGGCCGCCAGGCTCGCCTCGGCCCGGAGGGTTGAGCAGTCGGTCGGTCTTGGATTGCAGGAGATCCGTCGGCGTGCCCCCGATGCGCGGATCCTCGTGGTCGGCTACCCCGTGCTCCTGCCGGCGAGCGGCACCTGCGCCAAGGCGGGCTTCCCGGCAGCCGACTATCCGGCAATGCGCCGGATCGAAGCGACGCTCAACAGCTCTCTGCGGCGCGCCGCGGAGGCCAACGACGCGACGTACGTCGATCTCGCGACAGCCTCCCGTGGCCACGACATCTGCGCCGGCCGCGACGCCTGGGTCAACGGCGCCCACTCGGTGCCCGGCAAGGCGCTCGCCTTTCATCCCTTCCACTCAGGCATGCGCGGCGCCGCTGACGCGATCGAGGCAGCGCTGGG
>JBDHZT010000068.1:0-20368 GCA_039811985.1 Nocardioidaceae bacterium
CGGTCTACCCGGACTCGACGGCATCGAGGTGTGCCGCCAGATCCGCACCTTCACCGACTGCTACGTCATCGTCGTCAACGCCCGCAAGGATGAGATCGACACCCTCATCGGGCTGTCCGTCGGCGCCGACGACTACGTCACCAAACCGTTCAGCGTCCGCGAGCTCGTCGCGCGGGTCCAGACCGTCCTGCGCCGACCCCGCACCGGCACGTCCCGTGCCCATCAGGAGCCGGTGTGGGTATTCGGGGAGCTCCACGTGGACTCGGCAGGCCAGCAAGTCCACCTCGCCGATGACCCGGTGGCGCTCACGCCCACGGAAAGAGACCTACTGATGACACTCGCCGAACGGCCCACCATGGCCTTCTCCCGCCGCCAGCTGATCGACCAGGTCTGGGGCGACGATTGGGTCGGTGATGAACATCTGGTCGATGTCCACATCGCCCACCTCCGCCGAAAGCTCGGCGATGACCCGGACACGGCCCGCTACATCAGCACCGTGCGCGGCATCGGCTACCGGATGGGCAAGGGATGAACACCTCACCCGGCGCCCATGCGTCCCACGGCCTCGCGTCCCGACTGCTGGCCGGGCAGTCGATCGTCCTCGTTGCCGGCGCCCTCACCGCCGGACTGGTCGCCACGATCATCGGCCCCCCGATCTTCCACGACCACCTCCTCCAAGCCGGCCACCAGTGGAACTCGCCGGAGCTGGTCCATATCGAGATGGCCTACCGGGACGCCTCACTCATTTCCGTCGGCGTTGGTTTGGTCATCTCCCTGCTGGCCGCCATCGCCGTATCCTGGTTTCTCACCCGGCGTCTGCGACGCCCCCTGGACCAGGTGACCCACGCTGCCCGAGAGCTCAGCAGGGGCCACTACCGGACCCGTGTACCGATGGTCGGCTCCGGCACCGAGCTGAAGACCCTCGCAGACGCGTTCAACACCATGGCCGCCCGGCTCGAAGGGGTCGAGGACACCCGCCGACGGATGCTCTCCGACCTCGCCCACGAGCTGCGGACCCCGATCGCTACCCTGAGCGCCTACCACGAGGGCCTGCACGACGGCCTGGCCTCCCTCGGGCCCGAGTCCCGCGCCGCCCTCACCGAGCAGACCGAGCGACTCGCTCGGCTGGCCGATGACATCGACGAAGTGTCCACTGCCGAGGAGGGTCGCCTCGACCTCGACCTGCACAACCACGCCGTTGCCGACCTGATCTGGGCCGCCTACGAAGGAATGCGAGAACGCTACGCCACCCAGGGCGTCAACCTCGTCATCGACCCCACGGAGGCAGCAGGCCTCCACGTGAAGGTTGACCGGCAGCGCATCGGGCAGGTTCTGGCCAACCTCCTGGCCAACGCTCTCCGGGCGACCTCACCCGGGGGCACCGTCACCGTCGCCGCCCACCGCGAGGGGCCGGAGGTCACGATCACCGTCACCGACAACGGCGAAGGCATGACACCCCAGCAGATCGAGCATGCCTTCGAGCGGTTCTACCGCGGAGACTCGGCCCGCACTCGGGACCGCACCGGCTCAGGCATCGGCCTAACCATCAGCAAAGCCATCATCGACGCCCACGGCGGGGGCCTTGATGCCGCCAGCGGAGGTCGCGGTGTCGGCGCTACATTCACGATCAGGCTGCCGGCGTCTCGATGATCGCACTTCGCTCCCGGGGTCGGGCTATCGGACGGAACGCCGATGAGTGAGGCCGCTGTCACCGAACGCCAGCGCGAAGTCGAACACCAGGTCGTTGAGGTCAAGGAGGAAATTGAATGACTCAGTTCTGCCGACCTGCTGCGGATGGGCCGGCTCCGGGAGGTGCAGATCGCGCCGGAGCGCTTCTGTCAGCTGGGTCAGCTGGGCCGGCGTCAGGCAACTACGTGGTCACGCTCGGCTCGGGCGGCAAGCGCGAGGGGCGTGCGGTGCTGGCCAAAGCCGGCACCCAGGTCCCGATGAGCGACCGGTTCGTCGAGCAGGGACTGGAACTGTTCACCGAACGTACACCGCCCGCCCTGTACCGCGGATTGAATTCGCAACGGCAGCCCGGTTGCGGGCGCCCACAGTGGCGAGCCGGGCGTGTGGCGTGTGTCAGTTCAATGTGTGGCACTTGGTGAGCGCTGCTCGTCCGGGGTGAACAACCGCTTCTTCCATTGCAGAACGAGGGGGGCGGCGTCGACTCCGGTCGCTGCGATCGGCACGCCGTTGCGCTCATGGACGACGAGCAGTGGGTCGGCGGAGACTGTCTGGGTTGCGTCGGCGAGCCCGGGGTGTCCGGCGCCGGTGAGGGTGTGGCCGTGGATACGTGCAGAGAACCACGAGTATGGCAGGTACGGGCCGGGGTCGTCGGCTAGGCCGAAGTCGTGTAGCAGGGTCGTGGCCGCGTGTGCACCTTGGGCGGTGGCGTCATCCCAGTGGTCGATCCGGTAGGTGCCGAGTTCGTGGTGATGGTGCACCGCCACGCCACCCGCGGCGTAGATCCGCTGCTGCGGGCCGTGGAGCAGTCGGAGGTGGTCGTCGACGGGAACGCCGCCGGGGCCGGTCCATGGTGCGGGGGCCGCAGGCATGGTGCCGTGCGCGATGATCGCCAGGTCTCCTTCTACTCGTGTCCCGTCGTCGAGTTCTATGGTGATGCGCCCGGGCTGGGTGTGGACCGCGCGGGGCGAGCGGCCCACGTGGGTGGCGTGCTGTGCTCGGTGCAGTTCGAGGAGGCGTGATGCGACATCCTCACCGATGGCCGTGGCGCCCGGGAGCGGTGAGCGAGCGATAAGGGCGATGTCGTGTCCGGCCTGGCTGAGCAGTGATGCCGTTTCGGCAGCGACCAGGCCGCCGCCGAGGATCAGGATGCGCACCGGGGGTGGCGTTGTCGCCAGGATCTCGCGAACCTGACGGGCGTCGCGCAGAGAGTGCAGAGTGGTGAGTCGTCCGGAGCTGACGGCGTGATCGCGGCCGAGGATGCTCTCGTCAAGGGTTCGCGGTCGGCTTCCGCTGGCGATGAGGAGTCCGTCAAAGGTACGGGTGTCGCCGGAATCGAGGTGGACTTGACGGGTTAGGGGGTCGATGCTGCGGGCGGTGCCGGCCGTGAGCTGGACGCCGGTGTCGGGCAGTGCGGCCTGTTCGGGTTCGAGTAGGCCGATGGCCACTCCTTTGTTGACAAGGGTTCGGTTGTAGGGTTGCTCGCCGGTGCGGGCGAGCAGTTCGACCGCGAGGTCAGCTTCGGACTGGCGCAGCCTCTTGACGGCCGCGGTTCCTGCCGCACCGGCACCGATAATGCCGACTATCGGCGCGTTCATAGCGCTCCTTCGGACGGTGCGGCGTTGGCGAAGGCCGGCAGCAGGATCGCGTCGATAAACCAGGGGGCGTCGTCTGGGTCGAGTCGTCCGGCTCGGACTTCCTCGGCGGCGCCGTTCATCACCACATGGGTGGTGGCCAGCAACCAGCTGACCGGCAGATCGGTGCGGAAGACGCCATCACGCCGCCCGCGTTCGACCAGGGAGCGCACGCGGGCCTCGGCCTTCTCGTGCAGCTCGCGTATGCGTGCGGGGGGCAGTTCCTTCTGCGCCGTGGCGAGCAGCGCCCTGGACTGGTCGAGGAGTCTCCAGCTCGACGCGATCACGCGGCTGAAGGCCTCGCGGGCGTCACCGTCCAGCGGCACCTCGGACAGGACGTTTTCGGCGCGGTCGAGACTCTCGACCAAGGCGGCCTCGATGAGTTCAGGGCGGGTCTTGAAGTGCCCATAGAGGGTCATCCGTCCCACCCCCGCCTCGGCGGCGATATCGGCCACCGACGCGTCGGGGTTCTTGCGGATCGCTGTCACGGCTGCGGCCAGGATCTTCGCACGATTGCGCTGCGCGTCCACGCGCTGGTTGGCCGCGCGGTTCCCTGCAGCCGGGACCCGCTCGTCCGTGCTGGCCGTCGTGGCCTTCTTGGTCGGCATGCTCCACCTCTTAAGTCGTATGGGAATGCTTGAGTAGTGTAGTCTGTTACAACTCGTACATCTGCGATTGAGTTTACCCGGAGCGACCGTGAGGACCTCAGGGACGGCCGGAGGAAAGGAGCGACACGACTATGAACACGAGACGCACGACGCAGAGGGGCACACCATGACTGAGACAAGTTCCCCGGCTCCACGGGCGGGAGCGAGGCAGTGGTGGGGCCTGGCCGTCCTGGTGATCCCCTCGACCCTGCTGTTCATGATGCTGACGATCTTGTTCCTGGCCGCGCCGAACTTGGCAGCTGACGTGGAACCGTCGAGCACACAGTTGCTGTGGATCTTGGACATCTACGGATTCGTGATGGCGGGGTTCCTGGTCGCGATGGGCGTGCTCGGCGACCGGGTCGGCAAGCGCTTGCTGATGGTGATCGGAGCCGCCCTGTTCGGTGCCATCTCGATTGCGGCGGCACTGACCAGCGACCCAACACTGATGATCGCCTGGCGCGCGATCCTGGGCATTGCGGGCGCGATGATGTTGCCGGCCACGCTCGGGCTGATCTTCGTGCTGTTTGCCGATGCGAAGCAGCGCGGAGTCGCCATCGGGGTGTGGGCCGGCGGCATTTCCGCCGGCGTGGCGCTCGGCCCGCTGCTGAGCGGACTGCTGCTGGAGGCCTACGGCTGGCAAGCCACCTTCCTGGTCGCCGTGCCGATCATGGCGCTGGTCGTGATCGGCGCCCCGCTGCTGCTGCCTGAGCACCGCGACCCTACGGCGCGAATCGACCTGTTCAGCGCCCTGCTGCTGGTCGCCTCGCTGCTGGCGATCATCTACGGCATCAAACGCTTCGCCACCCAGCAACCGGCTGGCATCTCGATCGCTGTGCTGGCTGTCGGTGCCCTGGTGGGCCTGTGGTTCGTGATCCGGCAGTTGCGAGCCACGCAGCCCATGCTGGATGTGCGCTTGTTCGGTAACCGCACTGTCAGCGGGGCACTTGCGGTGTTCCTGCTCGCAGCGGCGGCCCTCGGTGGCGTGTATCAGATGTTCGCGCAGTACCTCCAGCAGGTGCAGGGCCTCTCGCCCCTGCAGGCCGGGTTCGCGATCCTGCCCGCCGCGGCTGTGCTGGTCGTGGTCTCCACGCTCTCACCGATGTTCGCGCGCAAGTTCCGGCCAGGATACGTGATCGCCATCGGCCTGGTCGTTCAGGTCATCGGGTACGTGTTGTTCACCCAACTCGATGCGGGCACCGGTCTGGCGCTGGTGATCGCCAGCTTCGTCATCGTCTACCCCGGTGTCGCACCCGCGATGGCGCTGACCACCGATCTGGTAGTCAGTTCAGTGCCGCCGGAGAAGGCCGGTGGCGCCTCCGGGTTGGCTACCACCGTGAACGACCTGGGCATCTCGCTCGGTATCGCTGTCATCGGCAGTGTCGGCGTGGTCGCCTACCGCAGCCAGATCGCCGACACCCTGCCCGACGGACTACCCGCGAACGCCGCAACTGCCGCTTCGGACAGCATCGACGGCGCCCTGGTCTCGGCAGCCGAACTACCCGGAGCGCTCGGGGAGTCGCTGGTCGCTGCGGCACAAGAAGCCTTCACCAGTGGCCTGAACGCCGCCGCGCTCGTCTCGGCCGTCATCGCCGGGGTCGCCGCGATCATCGCCGCCACCAGGCTGCGTCACGTGCCACCGACCGGGTCAGTCCCCGCCGAGACCACGTCGGAGGCGCAGCAGATGAAGTGACCAAGATCCGCACTACTTCCCCTGTTGACGAGGAGATAGTGCGGATCTTCGGCCGTAAGCCAAGCCCGTCATCAGATTCTTATCAGCGTCGTGGTGTTCGGCACGTTCTCGTTTCGCTCCGATCTCTCTAGAGGAACCCCAATGCCTCACACCGTCACTCGACCAGGCGTCATCGCCGGAGGGTCGATTGCCGTCCTTCTCGCCCTGACTCACGCGGTCAACGACACCCTGACGGCGATCCTCGGCGCATTGTTGCCCACGCTCGAAGTCAAGTTCGCGGCCAACCCCCTCGTGCTGGCCATGCTCGTTGCAGCGTTCAGCATCAGTTCCTCCGCGTCACAACCGTTTCTCGGAGCCCTCGCTGACCGGATCGGTTTACGTCAGGTCGCCGCGGTCGGGGTGGCTGTCGCCGCTGTCACGTTGAGCCTGGTCGGAGTCGCAACGACGATCACCCTGTTGATCGTGTTACTTGTGCTCGGCGGGCTGGGCTCCGCCGCCCTGCATCCCATTTCCACCAGCATCGTCGGCAGCTCCACCTAAAAAAGCCCGAGTCTGGCCGTGGGCCTGTTCACCGCTGGCGGCATGATCGGCTTCGCGGTCGGACCGATACTCATCCTCTCCCTGGTGTCCCGTTTCGGTACTGGCGTTACCCCCTGGTTGATGGTGCCGGGCGTCCTGCTCGCCGTCCTGCTCTACGCATTGCTACCCGACTTCGAACCGCACGCCATCCGCGGCACGCGGCGACTGATCGATCGTCGGGCGTTCAACCGACAAACGATCATCCTCACCTTCGCCTCGGCCCTGGTGAGCTTGGCGTTCATCACCTTCACCAGCGCGGTCCCGCTATGGCTGGTCAAGGAGAACGGGGTCCCCACCGACGCACCACTGCTCGGCCTGGCACTCGGATCCTTCTCCGTCGCCGCCGCGTTTGGCGCGGTGGTCGGCGGCGTTCTGGCTCCACGAATCGGAACCATCATCACCACCGTCGGCTCCCTGCTCGCCGCGGTTGTCGCGTTCAGCGTTCTGCTGCTGGTCCCGGCCGGCGCCGGCACGTTGATCGCCGGCGCAATCACCGGATTCATGCTGTACGCCAGCCAACCGCTGCTGATCGTTGCCGCGCAGGCCCTCGCCCCCCATGCACCAACCACGGCGGCCGGACTGGTCATCGGGATCGGGACCGGTATCGCGGGGTTGCTCTACGTCGGCTCCGGCGCATTGCAGAGCATCATCGGCCTCGCTCCGGCGATGCAGCTCAACATCCTGCTCCTCATCCCAGCCGCACTTCTCGCCGCCATCGGCCTGAACGTCGCCGTCGCCAAGCCCGGACGGGAACGGAGCACAAATCATGGCTGAAGGTCCAGGGCGGCGATCGCTGTGCACCGCTCGATGGGCGGCAGGCCGCCCTGCACCCGACGCGCTCCTGCCGCCCCCGACCCCCAACCGACGAGAAGACAATCCTTTCCACCGAACGACCGGAACAAGCTCAAAGAACACACGGAACAAGCACTGGAGGCTGTTATGACTATCAAGGTTGCCATCAATGGTTACGGAGTGATCGGCAAGCGGGTCGCGGACGCCGTCCGGGCCATGCCCGACATGGAGATCGTCGGGGTGGCGGACGTCGCCACGGACTGGCACGTGCGCACCGCCGCCGAGCTCGGCCTGGAGGTGTTCGCGGCCACCCCGGACGCGGGCACCGCGATGCAGGCGGCCGGGGTGCCCCTGGCCGGCACCCTGCCCGACCTGCTCGACCGGGTGGACGTAGTGGTGGACACCACCCCGAAGAAGGTCGCCGCCACCAACCTGCAGGCCTACCGGGCGGCCGGGGTCAAGGCCGTGTTCCAGGGCGGGGAGTCTCACGCCACCACCGGGCACTCCTTCGTCGCCCAGGCCAACTACGCCACCGCGCTGGGCCGGGACACCACCCGGGTGGTCTCGTGCAACACCACCAGCATCGTGCGCGTGCTCGGGGCGTTGCAGGACGCCGACCTGCTCGCCCGTGCCCGCGGGGTGCTCATCCGCCGGGCCACCGACCCGGGCGAGTCCCACCAGGGCGGTGTCATGAACACCATGGTCCCCGAGGGCTCCATCCCCTCCCACCAGGGTCCGGATGCCTGCACGGTCCTGCCCGACCTGGACGTGGTCACCATGGCCGCGAAGGCCGCGCACACCCAGACCCACAACCACTACTGGACCTTGCAGCTGACCCGACCGGCCAGCCGCGAGGAGGTCCTCGACGCGCTGCGAGACGCCCCGCGCATCGCGTTCATCCGCATGGCCGACGGCCTCACGGCCCTGAACACCACGGTTGAGCTCATGCGCGACCTTGGCCGGCCGCGGGGGGACATGTGGGAGGTCGCCGTGTGGGAGGACGTCGTGACCGTCGAGGGGGACGAGGCCTACCTGACCTATCAGGTCTACAACGAGGCCATCGTCGTCCCCGAGACGATCGATGCGATTCGGGCACTGGCCGGCACGGTGACCGACAGCGCCACCTCGATCGCCATGACGGATGAGGCCCTGGGCATGCGCCGGGAGTTCCTCCCGGCCCCGGCTCCGAGCGACGACGGCCTGAGAGACGACGATCGGGTCGGCATCCGCCGGCCCGTCAACGCACGACCTGTGGGCCACGGGCCGGAAAGGCAGAAACGATCATGACCCGTGAAACCACGGTGCTGGAGGTCGGCGGCCTGCACTGGGCCACCTCCGAGCCGGTGATCGTCAAGACCCTGCTGGACCGTCCCGGCGTGCTCGCCGTCGAGGCCAGTGCCGTCTCCCTGACCGCGACGGTCACCTACGACCGGGACAAGACCTCGGTCGCACAGCTTCTCGGCTGGGTCAACGACTGCGGCTACCACCGCACCGAGCAGTCGGCACCAAGACGCATGTGCCACCCGATGGCCAAACCGGCCCCAACCGCTGCGCACGCCTGGCACGGCGGCGGTCGGATGAAGGTGAAACGGCGTCGACGGGCGACCACGACACCATTTTCAGTTCCGATGGGCCGTCCCGTCAGGGACGAAGGATGACTGACTCGCCGACCGAAGGAGAACCGTGATCCACCCGACGACGCACCCGACACCGTCCACCGTGGCGCCTGTACCGACCGGGGCGGTGCCGCCGCAGGAGGCGGTGATCTTCGACATGGACGGGGTGGTGACGGATACCGCCACACTGCACGCCGAGGCGTGGCGTCAGCTCTTCGAGGAGGTGCTCGCCGATCCTCGGGTGGGCGGGCCCGGCGCCCATGCCCCTTTCGATGCGGTGGCGGACTACCGCCGCCACGTTGACGGGCGCTCCCGGGAGGACGGGGTGGCCGCCTTCCTCACCGCCCGCGAAATCCACGTCCCCGAAGGGACACCGCAGGACCCGGCGGGGGCTTGGACGGTGCACGGGCTCGCCGCGCGGAAGAACGAGCTGTATCTCGACCTGGTCGCCGAGCGCGGCGCACCGGCCTTTCCTGGCACGGTCGACCTGCTGGAGCGGTTGCGGGCCGGTGGGGTGCCGGTGGCTCTGGTCACGGCCAGCCGCAACGCGGACGCGCTGCTGGCGGCTGCGGGGCTAGCGGGTGCCTTCGATGTCGTCGTGGACGGGGACCGCGCCGCCGAGCTGGGCCTGGCGGGCAAGCCGGACCCGGCTATGTTCGTGACGGCGGCGCGTGAGCTGGGGGTCGCCCCGGCCCGGGTCGCAGTGGTGGAGGACGCCGTGGCCGGTGTCCAGGCCGCCCGGCGAGGTGGGTTCGGCCTGGTGGTCGGCGTGGCCAGGGCAGGGCAGCGGGGCGAGCTGGAGGCGGCCGGGGCGCACCTGGTGGTCGAGGACGTCACCCAGCTCGACCTCGGGGCGCTGCGCGCCGATCCCTGGACACTCGTCTATGAGGGGTTCGACCCCGCCCACGAGGCTCACCGCGAGGCGCTGACCACCCTGGGCAACGGCTACCTGGGCACCCGCGGCACAGCCCCGGAGCGTGCCGCGGACGAAGTGCATTATCCCGGCAGCTACCTGGCCGGTGTCTACAACCGGCTCGTCTCCACCGTCCACGGTCGGCAGATGGAGGACGAGCACCTGGTCAACGCCCCGAACTGGCTGGTCCTGGATCTCGGTATAGAAGAGCCAGGAACGTGGTGGTCCGCCGGCGGGCTCACCGCCTCGCAGGAGCGCCGTGAGCTCGACCTGCGCCGGGGTGTGCTCACCCGCACCGCGGTGCTGACCGACCTGGCCGGCCGGCGGCTGCGCCTGCGGCAGCGGCGCCTGGTCTCCATGACCCAACCGCACCTGGCGGCGTTGGAGACCACCGTCACCCCCGACGGCTGGAGCGGGAGCCTGCGGGTCCGCTCCGGCATCGACGCCGGGGTCGTCAACGCCAACGTCGCCGAGTATGCCGCCCTGGCCAACCGCCACCTGCACACCACCAGCGCAGACCAGTCCGGGCCGGGCACCCTGGTGGTGGAGGTGGAGACCGTCCAGAGCCAGATCCGCATCGCCGTCGCGACCCGGACCACCATCACCGCCTCGGCACCGGACGCAGTCGACGAGCGCGACGAGGAGCTGTACTCCTGCGTTCTGGAGCTGCCGATGCGGGACGGTGAGCCGGTCACCATCGACAAGACCGTCGCCATCTACACGTCCAAGGACGCGGCGATCGCCTCTCCCCGACTCGCGGCCCTGGGCGAGCTAACCGCCGCACCCCCACACTTCGACGACCTCCTCGCCCCGCACGCGGCGGCGTGGGCGCGGCTGTGGGAACGCTTCGGGATTGAGTTGGAGGCCGACACCCAAACCCGGCTGGTGCTCAACCTGCACGTCTTCCACCTGCTCCAGACCGTCTCGGTCCACACCGCCGAGCGGGACGCAGGCGTGCCGGCCCGCGGCCTGCACGGGGAGGGCTACCGCGGGCACGTCTTCTGGGACGAGCTGTTCGTCCTGCCCGTGCTCACGTCCCACCTGCCACAGGTCAGCCAGGGGTTGCTGGAGTACCGGTGGCGGCGCCTGGACGCCGCCCGCCGGGCCGCCGCCGCGGCGGGGCTGCCCGGGGCGATGTTCCCCTGGCAGTCCGGCAGCGACGGCCGCGAGGAGACGCCGCGGACGTTGTTCAACACCCGCTCGGGCCGGTGGATGCCGGACAACTCCCACCGTCAGCGCCACGTGGGCCTGGCGGTCGCGGTCAACGCCTGGCAGTACTACCAGGCCACCGCCGACGTCACCTGGCTCGCCCGGCGCGGCGCCGACCTGATCGTCGAGGTCGTGCGTTTCTTCGCCGCCCTGGCCACCTACGACCACGACACCGACCGGTACCACATCGGCGGGGTGATGGGCCCGGACGAGTACCACGACGGCTACCCCGACGCCCCAGGCGGGGGCCTGGTCGATAACGCCTACACCAACGTGCTCACCGCGTGGGTGTGCCGGCGGGCCCTGGACGTCCTGGAGGCGGTGGCCGGGCACGAATGCGACGACCTCCACGCCCGCCTGGGCATCCGCCCGGAGGAACCGGCCGTGTGGGAGCACTTGAGCCGGCGCCTGGCCGTGCCACTCCTGCCCGACGGGGTCATCGGGCAGTTCGCCGGCTACGAGAACCTTGCCGAGCTGGACTGGGACCACTACCGCCGCAGGTACGGCAACATCGGCCGCCTGGACCTGATCCTGGAGGCCGAGGGCGACGCCACAAACCGGTACAAGTTGGCCAAGCAGGCCGACGTCCTCATGCTTGTCTACCTGCTAGGAACCGACGAGCTGCTGGGCATGCTCGACCGGCTCGGCTACCCCACCTCCCGTCAGGTGCTGAGTCGCACGGTGGACTACTACCTCGCGCGCACCGCGCATGGCTCCACTCTGAGCCGGGTGGTGCACGCCTCTGTCCTGGCCCGCCTGGACACCGCCCGGGGGTGGGCGACCTTCCGTGAAGCCCTGGCCGCGGACCTGGACGACACCCAGGGCGGGACGACCCAGGAGGGCATCCACCTCGGTGCCATGGCCGGCACGATCGACATCATCACCCGCTCCTTCGCCGGCCTACGCACCGAGGGCACCACCATCTTCCTGGACCCCACTCTGCCGGCCGGGCTGCACGCCCTGCAGTTCCGCCTGCAGCACCGCGGACAACGTCTCCACGTCTCGATCGACGACGACACCCTGACCGTCACCGCCGCGCCCTGTGCGGCGAACCCGCATCTCCGGCTGCGGGTCGGCGAGCACGAGACGACCCTCGCGGCGGGCGCCATACGGCGCTTCCACCGCGAGGCCGACACCTGGCATCCCGAGGCACCGAACCGGGTCGATCACCTCCAGGCGGGGGAAGGGGAGCCCAGTTGAGCCCACGAGACGACGTGCTTGCAATTCGTACACCGGTGTACGTAGAATACTATTACCCCCTACCGGTATTTGAGAGGAGACTGAGATGACCACGAACGAGTACACCGTGACCGGCATGACGTGCGGGCACTGCGAGTCCGCGATCCGCACCGAGGTCGGGCAGATCGACGGTGTTGAACGGATCGATGTCAGCGCGTCGACAGGCAAGCTGGTCGTGACCGCCCAGGGCCCGATCGACGACCAGGACGTACTTGCCGCCGTCGACGAGGCCGGGTACAGCGCGGTCCGCGTCTGATGCGCACCCCGGCCCGACTCGGCCTGTATGGCGGGGCACTGGTGGCCGCGTTCGCGGTGGCGTTCACCACGGCGGGTGCGGTTGTGCCGGAGGAGACCGTGCAGAGCTGGATGCAAGAGACAGAAGGACACGACATGCAGGAGTCAGAAGGCCACGACATGGGCGGATCTGAGAACCCTGAGGCCGGCGGCACCGACGCGGCGGCGCCCTTGGCCGTCCGCGGGCTGTCGCTCGCGCAGGGCGACTACCGACTCAGCCAGGTCGACGTTGGCAACACCGTGGGGCAAGAGCAGCGGTTGTCGCTGACGGTGCTGGGCCCGGGCGGCGAACCGGTAACGGACTTCGAGTTGTCGCACGACAAGGAGTTGCACCTGATCGTCGTGCGCGATGACGGCGCGTGGTTCCGTCACGTTCACCCTGAGCGGGATGCCGGGGGCACCTGGTCGATCCCCTTGGAGTGGAAAGCCGCGGGCAGCTACCGGGTCTTCGCCGATTTCGTCCCCACCGAGACCGGCGAGAACGTGACGGTTTCCCGCACGGTGCAGGTCGCCGGCGACTTTCAGCCGCAGCCCGCGTCCGAGACCTCGACGGCTTCCACGATCGGCGGTTTCGACGTCACCCTGGAAGGTGATCTTGCGGCGGGTGAGACATCCACCGTCACTGCCCGCGTGACCCGTGACGGCAAACCGGTCACGGCGCTGGAACCATACCTTGGCGCGTACGGTCACTTGGTCGCGCTGCGCGACGGTGACCTGGCCTACCTGCACGTCCACCCCGAGGGAGACGAGCCTGCTCCGGGGACCCTCTCCGGGCCTGAGGTCGTGTTCGCGACCTCAGCGCCGACGCCGGGCCGCTACTTGCTGTATCTGGACTTCCAGGTCGGCGGCCAGGTGCATACCGCGCAGTTCGTCGTCGACGCCCACTGAGTCTGAGGGCCGGTCGCCCGAGGGCCGGCCCTCGTGAAGGAGTTTTCCATGACCAGCACACCTACCACCCCAACCGGGGGGCCACCACGGGACGACGCCAACGTGGAACTGCAGATCGGCGGCATGACCTGCGCGTCGTGCGCCAACCGGATCGAGAAGAAGCTGAACAAGCTCGATGGCGTCACCGCGAGCGTCAACTATGCCACGGAGAAGGCTACGGTCGTCGGCCCGGCCGGCCTCGACCCGCAGAGGCTCATCGCCGAGGTGGAGAAGACCGGTTACACCGCGGCCCTGCCGCAGGCACCGGGGCAGGGCGAGACGGAGGCTGGCGACGCTCCTGAGGACGCCGAGCTGCGTTCGTTGCGGCAGCGGCTCATCGGCGCGGCGGTGCTCTCGGTCCCGGTGATCGCGATGGCGATGATCCCCGCGCTGCAGTTCGACTACTGGGGCTTCGCCTCGTTGGTCCTGGCCGCCCCGGTAGTGGCGTGGGCGGGGTGGCCCTTCCACCGGGCGGCGTGGATGAATCTCAAGCACGGTACGGCCACGATGGACACCCTCATCTCCGTAGGAACCACGGCAGCGATGCTGTGGTCGATCGTTGCGCTGTTCTTCGGTACCGCCGGCCAGCCCGGGATGGTGCACCCGTTCGAGTTGACGATTTCGCGCAACGACGGGCTCGGGAACATCTATCTGGAGGTCGCTGCGGGGGTGATCACGTTCATCCTGATGGGCCGCTACTTCGAGAAACGCTCCAAGCGCCGTGCCGGTGCCGCCCTGCGAGCCTTGCTGGAACTCGGCGCGAAAGAGGTCGGCATCCTGCGCGATGGCAAGGAACAGCGGGTGCCGATCGAGGAACTCTTGGTCGGTGACGAGTTCATCGTCCGCCCTGGTGAGAAGATCGCCACCGACGGGACGATCACCTCCGGTAGCTCTGCGATCGATGCCTCCATGCTCACCGGCGAGTCCGTGCCGGTGGAGGTCAGCGAGGGCGATGCAGTCACTGGTGCCACCGTCAACGCCGGAGGTCGCCTGGTCGTGCGCGCCACCCGAGTCGGCTCGGATACCCAGCTGGCGCAGATGGCGCAGCTGGTCGAGGACGCCCAGTCCGGCAAGGCCGAGATCCAGCGCCTGGCCGATCGGGTGTCCGGGGTGTTCGTGCCGATCGCGATCGGCATCGCCGCGATCACCCTCGGAGCATGGATCGGCGCCGGGTTCCCCCTGTCGGCCGGGTTCACGGCCGCGGTGGCGGTACTGATCATCGCTTGCCCCTGCGCGCTGGGGCTGGCAACACCCACTGCGCTACTGGTCGGCACCGGGCGGGGCGCGCAGATGGGCGTGCTGATCAAGGGCCCCGAGGTCCTCGAATCCACCAAGCGCATCGACACGATCGTGCTGGACAAGACCGGCACCGTGACCACCGGCAAGATGACGCTGACCGAGGTCATCGTCGCAGCCGGCGTGGACCGGGCCGAGCTGCTGCGGCTGGCCGGCGGGTTGGAGGATGCCTCCGAGCACCCCATCGCCCAGGCCATCGCCGCAGGAGCCACCTCTGAGGTCGGTGACCTGCCCACCCCAGAATCCTTCGAGAACATCGAAGGAAAGGGCGTACAAGGGGTCGTCGGCGGGCACGCGGTGCTCGCGGGCCGTGAGTCGCTGCTCGCCGAGTGGTCACAGCACCTGACCGACGATCTGCGGAGGGCTAAGCAGACTGCCGAGAGCCAGGGAAAGACCGCGATCGCGGTCGGCTGGGACGGACGGGCGCGTGGCGTGCTGGTGGTCTCTGATCAGATCAAACCCACCAGTGCCCAGGCCATCCGCCAGTTCAAGCAGCTGGGGCTGGCCCCGGTGCTGCTGACCGGGGACAACCAGGCCGTGGCCGAGCAAGTCGCCGCGGAGGTCGGCATCGACCAGGTGATCGCCGAAGTGCTCCCCAAGGACAAGGTCGATGTCGTCGCCCGCCTCCAAAGCGAGGGCAAGACCGTGGCGATGGTCGGCGACGGCGTCAACGACGCACCCGCCTTGGCGCAGGCTGACCTGGGTCTGGCGATGGGTACCGGCACCGATGTCGCGATCGAGGCCGCCGACATCACCCTGGTCCGAGGCGACCTGCGCGCGGCAGCGGATGCGCTCCGGCTGGCTCGGCGCACCCTGCGCACGATCAAGATGAACCTGTTCTGGGCGTTTGCCTACAACGCCGCGGCCATCCCGCTCGCCGCCTTTGGGCTGCTCAACCCGATGCTCGCGGGCGCGGCGATGGCCCTGTCGTCCGTCTTCGTCGTCAGCAACAGTCTGAGGCTGCGGTCCTTCAAGGCTCGCACGGACGACACCACACCCGCCCCTGCCAGTTCGGGGCCCGTCCGTGAACCCGCACACGCCTGATCACCGTCATCGACACCCCAGAAAGGAACAACTGATGACTAGACACGACAACCGCAACGACCCGAGCACGAGTGTTTCGGGAGGCTGCTGCGGGCACACGCCCACGACAGCGGACCTGACGAACACGCAGGCTGATGACGTCACCGAGTGCCCCGTGATGGTCGGCACCGCGGTGATCAAGGCCCAGGCCGAGGAAGCGGGCTACTACCGCGACTACCAGGGTCAGCGGTACTGGATGTGCTGTGCCTCCTGCGGGCCGCTGTTCGACGCCGACCCCGACCGATACGCCAACGCCGCCTAAGGCGCCTGGTCCCGCGCTCTCCCAAGGCAGGTCCTTTACGGCGAGCGCGGGCCCTTCGCCCTTGGACCCTCCGGCCAGGGCAACGAACGAAAGAGACGACCATGAGCTACGACCCCTCCGCACGATCACACCCGGCTCCCGACCACGCCGCCCATCGCACGGCCGACCCGCACACTGGTGACCATCCCCCCGAAGAGGATGGCGAAGCATCAGCACACCACGATCACGAGGCGCAGGCGGGCCAAGGCCCATCCGATCACGGTCACAGCACTCATGCCGGGCACGCAGATCACGCAGGTCATGCAGATCATGTCGGGCAGTTCCGCCGCCTGTTCTGGATCATGCTTGTCCTCGCTCTCCCGGTGGTTGCGTTCAACGACATGTTCGCCAACCTCATCGGCTACCAGCTGCCCGACGCCGAATGGGTTTGGTGGATCTCACCCGTCCTGGGCACCGTCGTCTACTTCTGGGGCGGCTGGCCGTTCCTGACCGGCGCGATCTCCGAGATCCGCTCCCGCAAACCCGGCATGATGCTGCTCATCGGGCTGGCCATCACCGTGGCGTTCATCGCCTCCTGGGGTGCGAGCCTGCGCATCTTGGACCATGAGCTCAACTTCTGGTGGGAACTGGCCCTGCTAGTGGTCATCATGCTGCTGGGGCACTGGATCGAGATGCGCTCCCTGGCCCAGACCACCTCTGCCCTGGACTCCTTGGCCGCGCTGCTGCCGGACGAAGCCGAGAAGGTCGACGGCGATCAGGTCGTGACGGTCGCCCCCGCCGAACTCGTGGTCGGCGACGTCGTCATCGTCCGTCCTGGCTCGTCGGTGCCCGCCGACGGCAAGATCATCGAAGGCTCCGCGAGCATGGACGAGTCCATGGTCACCGGCGAGTCGAAGACGGTCCGTCGCGAGACCGGTCAGCACGTGGTCGCAGGCACCGTCGCCACCGACTCCGGTCTGCGCGTGGAGGTCACCGCGACCGGCGAGGACACCGCGCTGGCCGGCATCCGCCGGCTTGTCGCCGATGCCCAAGCTTCCTCCTCCCGCGCCCAGCGGATCGCCGATACCGCCGCCGCCTGGCTGTTCTGGTTCGCTCTCGGCGCCGCCGCGATCACCGCCGTCGTCTGGTCGTTCGTGTTCGGCCTCCCCGATATCTCGGTGGTGCGCACCATCACCGTGCTGGTGATCGCCTGCCCGCACGCGCTGGGGCTGGCGATCCCGCTGGTGGTCTCGATCGCGACCGAACGCGCCGCCCGCGGAGGTGTACTGATCAAGGACCGCCTCGCGTTGGAATCGATGCGCACCGTCGATGCTGTCCTGTTCGACAAGACCGGCACCCTGACCAAGGGCGAGCCCACTGTCACCGCCATCGAACCTGCCGGGACCCGCAGCGCCGAGGACGTGCTGACGTTGGCCGCGGCGGCCGAATCCGACAGCGAGCACCCCTTGGCCAAGGCCATCGTCGGTGCCGCCGGCACTCGTGGGCTGCGGGTCCTCAGCGCGCGGGACTTCTCCTCCTCCCCGGCTGTGGGCGTCAGGGCCACTGTGAACGGCACCGTCATCGAGGTCGGGGGCCCCTACCTGCTGGAACAGCACGGTTTGGACGAGCTACCCGTCGCCGATCAGTGGCGCGACGAGGGTGCGATCATCCTCCACGTCCTCGCCGACGGCGAGGTCATCGGCGCACTGCGCCTTGCCGACGAGATCCGCCCCGAATCCCACGACGCGGTCGACGCCCTGCACGCAGCAGGCGTGCAGGTCGTGATGATCACCGGCGACGCCCAGGCTGTTGCCGACACCGTCGCCGCCGAGCTGGGCATCGACCGCGTCTTCGCTGGGGTCCGGCCCGAGGACAAGGCCGCCAAGGTCGCCGAGCTGCAGTCCGAAGGCCGCAGGGTGGCCATGGTCGGTGACGGCGTCAACGACGCTCCCGCCCTCGCCCAAGCCGATGTCGGCATCGCGATCGGCGCCGGCACCGACGTGGCCATCGGATCGGCCGGAGTCATCCTGGCCAGCTCAGACCCGCGCTCGGTCCTCTCGGTCATCGACCTCTCCCGCGCCTCCTACCGCAAGATGAAGCAGAACCTGTGGTGGGCCGCCGGCTACAACCTGATCTCCGTACCCCTAGCCGCCGGCGTGCTCGCACCGATCGGGTTCGTCCTGCCCATGAGCATCGGGGCGATCCTCATGTCCGCATCCACCGTCGTGGTGGCCCTCAATGCTCAATTGCTGCGCCGCCTCGACCTGACTCCCGCGCACAGCACCACCAAGTTCCTCGGCCATCCGACCGCCGAACCCGTCGCGGCGCTCTCCCACGATTGATCCCCAATTTTTGAAGACAGGAGCACGACGATGACCAGCCCGACCACCCCGCGGGCCACAGCCGCCCATGGCTATATCAGCGACAAGGACCGCTACCTCGCCCGGCTCAAGCGCATCGAGGGACAAGCCCGTGGTATCCACCGCATGATCGACGAGGATACCTACTGCATCGACATCCTCACCCAGATCAGCGCGGTCACCTCCGCGCTGGAAAACGTGGCCCTCGCGCTGTTGAACGACCACCTCAAACATTGCGTCCTGGACGCCGCCAAGGCCGGCGGACCCGAGGCCGACGAGAAAATCGCGGAAGCCTCCCAAGCCATCACACGACTCGTGAAGTCCTGAGGAGGCAAACCATGGATCAGGCACGCGCAGTTCTGACCGCGCTGACCACGCTTGCCGCTAGGACGCTGCTGCACGAGTCAACGGGCACGATCACCTACACGTCCCGCACCGACTGCAAACCCTCGCCGCCGCGGCGAGACGGTTGGGTCGTCGAGGTCATGATCCGAGTGGCCAGAACCTGCTGTCGATCATGAGCCGTGACGCACGCGATGGGCGCGTCAGTACAGACCCCTCCTTAGCGGTCACCGTAGCCGACAGCGGGGCGGAGCACACATTGACCGCACTGCGGTGAACCGGCATGGGGCTCTGCGATGCGCGCGGCGAGGCCGAGCGGTTCACCCCGATCATCGCCAGAACGCGATCGATCCGAGCGCCCATCGGCCCGATCGCCTACGACTGTGTGAAGTTGATTTTCGTGCGTCACGGCTCGGCCGTTCTGCTCAGCGAGTTCGGAGAGCAACCGGTCAACGTTGGTGACGTGATCCTGCTCGGCGCGAACGTGCTGTGCGGGAGCGAGCCCGAGGGCGATATCACCGTCACCACGCTCTATCTCGACCGTGACTACGTGGTTGATCAGTTCTTCTGGCAACACGCCTCCGCAGTGGCGGATCGGCTGGAAGCCGCAGACCTCATCGCCGAGACCTACGCGGAACCGGCCCAGGTCTTGCACGTGGGCGAGGATCGAGCCGGGATGCTCCTGCCGTGGTTGGATGAGCTGGTCGCACTCAGCGTCCACGGGGCGCCTCCTGAGCGGTTCTACCGGACCCAAGCCTTGTTGTTCATTGTGCTGGATGTGATCCTCCCCTACGTGGTGACCAGTTCTGTGCGACGGACGTCGTCGCAGCGCAGGACCACAGTCCCGGCCGTGCCGCGCCAGCGCCAATTCATCCCGCTGCGGACTGAGGCACGAGCCGCCGTCGAACTTCTGCGCAGTGCGCTGGCACGGCGGTGGACGCTGTCCGACCTCGCCGACGCGGTACACCTGTCGCCGTCTCAGCTCGGGCGGGTGTTCGTCGACACCTACGGAAAGACCCCCATGACGTACCTGGCGACGCTGCGCGCCGAGCGACTGGCCCGGTTGCTTCGGGAAACCGACCTGCCTATCGAGGCCGCGATGCACCACGTGGGGTGGCACAGCCGGGGCCACGCGGCCCGGGTATTTCGTCAATGCGTCGGTGTCACGCCCACCCGCTACCGGCAACTGCGCAAGCAAAGGACCGCAGCGTGACGGTTTGATACGGATCTGCGCATCTGCGATACACGAAGCCGCATCATTCGCGCTGACCCGCCCGGCCGGTCGTACTGAGCTGGTAATCCGGTAGGGACTCGTCGGGGTTCTCTCGCACGCCTGACGTTCACACCGTCATTGTCCGTTGTCCGTCTCGTCGTCTTGGTGATCCCGGCGTACCTGATGGTCACCGAGTCCGATCGGCCCGGTGCTCAGGGTATCGGGAGGAGACAGTGACGATGACTACGGCAAGGGAGGAAGCCCAGGCCGCGCGGGAGGCGAAGCTCGACGAGCTGCACGAACGGCTGACCGGTGCCGTCGAACAGCTCGTCTCCGGCGAGGACTGGAGCCGGGCGCTCGCGTTCGCGGCACGGTTCCGGGCGAGATCGTTCTCCAACACCCTGCTGATCTGGGCACAGCATGCCGCGGCTTACGAGGCGGGTCGGGTGCCGGAGCCGATGCCGTCGTACGTGGCCGGGTATCGCCAGTGGCAGACCCTGGGCCGGCAGGTGGAGAAGGGTCAGGCCGGGTACATGATCCTCGCCCCGGTCACCGGCCGATTCGCCACCGCGACACCGGCCGATCCGGAGTCGTGGCGGCGGCT
>JBDHZT010000069.1:0-20297 GCA_039811985.1 Nocardioidaceae bacterium
CGGGTCGGTGGGGCGAGGTGAGCTACCAGGCGTACGCCTCGGGCGCTGGCTTGGCGCCGTTGGGTCCCGGGGGTGGGAACAGCTCGTCCAACGTGGCCAGCGTCTCCTCGGAGAGCTCGATGTCGAGTGCGCGCAGGGTGCCGTCGAGCTGCTCCATCGTGCGCGGCCCGACGATCGGAGCGGTCACCCCGGGCCGGGACAGCAGCCATGCGAGTCCCACGTGCGCAGGGTCCTCACCGAGGTCCGCGCACAGCTGCTCGTAGGCCTCGATCGTCTCGCGGTGCTCGTCGAGCGACTCCGAGGATCGACCCTTGCCCGAGCGCGACCCGCCGCCCTCCTTCTCCTTGCGCAGGGCGCCGGAGAGCAGCCCGCCGTGCAGCGGTGACCACGGGATGAAGCCGAGGCCGTAGTGCTCGACGGCCGGGAGCACCTCCAACTCGACCCAACGGGTGAGCAGGTTGTAGATCGACTGCTCGCTGACCAGCCCCAAGAAGTGTCGGGCGCGGGCAGCCTCCTGCGCCTGGGCGATGTGCCACCCGGCGAAGTTCGACGACCCGACGTAGAGGATCTTGCCCTGCTGGCGGAGCACCTCCATCGCCTCCCAGATCTCCTCCCACGGAGTCGAGCGGTCGACGTGATGCATCTGGTAGACGTCGATGTAGTCGGTCTGCAGCCTCTTCAGCGACGCGTCGCAGGCCCGGCGGATGTTGAGCGCGGACAGGAAGGTCTCGTTGGGCCAGTCCCCCATCGAGCCGTAGAGCTTGGTGGCAAGCACCGTCTTCTCCCGACGACCGCCGCCTTGAGCGAACCATCGACCGATGATCTGCTCGGTGATCCCCTCCCCCTTCTCCCAGCCGTAGACGTTGGCGGTGTCGAAGAAGTTGATCCCCTGCTCATGGGCGCGATCCATGATCGCGTGGCTGTCGGGTTCGGTGGTCTCGGGGCCGAAGTTCATCGTGCCGAGGCACAGCCGGCTGACCGACAAGCCAGTGCGGCCGAGGTGGGTGTAGTCCATTGCTGCTTCCCTTCCAGTGCGGCTGACCCCATCGTGGCACGCAGGTCCCCAGGGAGGTCATCCAGATCGGTCGCCCTGGGCGACGAAGGGGTACGACGTCCCGCGGCGCCGGCGGGTTCAGGGCTGCACGTCGACGCCGGAGAAGACGACATCGCGCGCACCGACCACGCGCTCGAGCGCGCGGCAGGTGCCTCGGTCCAGGTTGCAGACCTCGATGATCCCAAGATTGTGGCTGGGCTTGGTGGGGTCGTAGGACCACTCGAAGTGGTCTTGGGCGAGAACGACCAGGTCGTGGTCGCCGAGCCAACCGCCCTGGACCTGCCAGCGGTGTCCGAAGTCCGGCTGGCGTGGCCGCACCTTGAGCTTCCCGGTCCGGGTGGCATCGACTGCGTAGGCACCGTCCGGCGAACTGAACTCATAGCCCGAGGTGGCGCGGAACGACCCCACCGGGTGCCTCTCCGAACGTTGCTGCTCACCGGTCGCGAGATCGGTAACGACGTTTCCGCCGCTGCCGTCGGCGTCGGTCCAGTAGACCTTGCCGTCCTGGATGCCGGTGACGCCGGGTGGCAGCTCCTCGTAGCGATCCCCCAGATCGTCGCCCTTCTCGCCGCCCATGCCCTCGCTGGAGCGGTAGATCCGATCACCGGTGCGGGCGTCGTACACCGCCAGCTCGTCAACCTGTCCGGCCGGACGCACCGGACCATTCCCGTCGATCCAAGCGACGTACTCCCCGTCGACCGACGTCACGATGTCGCTGTCGATGTCGGGGAGGTCGCGCTGATGGACGCCGTCGAACTCGACGTTCCAGAACGGTCCGTTGATGGGATCGTCGGTCAGCTCCAGGTACAGCGCGTACGGTGTCCAGTCGATCTTGGTGACCAGGTGCGGTGAGACGTCGTAGGTCTGGTCGCCGACGTGAATGGTCGATCGCTGAGCCCAGACCAGCTGGCCAGCCGGGAAGATCACCGGGCGCGGCTTGCTGCTGGGCTGCGAGATACCCGCCTCCGAGTCGCCCGATGTCGGCGCATTCGTCCGGTCACCACAGCCGGCCGCCACCATCACCACCGCGATCAGCAGCACCAGCACGGCGCGGCCGCGTGGCCGATTCTCCCCCGCCATGCTCACATGGTGGCACGCTTCGTCGAGACGCCAGGCCTACTGCCAGGCGAGGTGCATGGTGGCGGGTCGGCGGAAGGCGAAGCCGGACGGAGGCTCGTGCGACACCAGGGTGAGTCCGGGAAGCCGGTCGAGCAGGCCGCCGACGGCGAGGACGGTCTGCAGGCGCGCCAGGTGAAGACCGAGGCAGGCGTGGATGCCGAAGGAGAAGGAGAGCGCCCGGGCGGCGTTAGCTCGGCGGCAGTCGAACAGCTCCGGCTGCGGGAAGGTCGCCGGATCGCGGTTGGCCCCCACCACCGAGACACCGACGAACTCCGCGGCAGGGATGTCCACCTCGCCGATCCGCACCGCCTCGCGCGTCCACCGCTCGATGAAGGCGACCGGCGGCACGACCCGGATCGCCTCGGCGACCGCGCCGTCGAGGAGGCCCGGCTCGGCGCGCACCAGCTCGAGCTGATCGGGGTGGGTGAGCAACAACAGCACGGTGTTCATCACCGAGGCTTGGATCGTCTCGATCGCGCCGAACATCACGACTCGGAGCTGCGCCACGATCTCGTCATCGGTCAGCCCGCGGCTGTCCGCAGCCAGGGCCGAGGTCAACGACCGGTCCGGCGTGCGCCGACATCGGGCGAGCTCGTCGAGAAGCAGCGTGTTGAGCTCGGCCCGCGCCGCCTCGGCACGCAGCACCGGCTCGGGGTTGCCGTCGTAGACCATCGCGGCGGCGAAGTCGGCGTAGAACCCGTCGATCAGCGGCACGTCCTCCAACGACAGCCCCAGCGCCTGGCCGGCCATCCGGACCGCGAACGGCGCTGCGAAGCCCTTGCCGAGCTCGGGCTCTGCCTCCGGGCGCTTCCGCAGGTCGTCGATCAGGTCGTCGACCAGGCTGCGAATCGGCGCGCCGAACCGCTCCTCGACCTCCTTGACCCGGAACGGCGCGTCGAGCGCGGTCCGCATTCGTGCGTGCTCGGTGCCGTCGACGGTCAGCATCATCGTGCCCAGCGAGGCGCGCACGAGGTTCTGCTCGGCCTCCACGGTGGTGCTCGTCCGCGGGTGCAGTGCCTGCCGCGCCGCCTCACGGCTGGTGACCAGCCACCCGCCGAGGGCCGGCACCCAGGAGACCGGCTCGCGCTCGCGCAGGTCGTCGATGACGTGCTCGCGACCGGCCTGCTCCAGGTCCTCGAAGGTCACCGCTGCGCCACGCGGAAACCGCTCTCGGCGCGCGGTGTCCTCGGCGTGTGAGATCTCGACCTGGTCGACCAGCGTCTCGGTCATGGCACCTCCCGACCCGATTCAACCGCATCCGGCTCGGAGGACGCGGTCGCCCGGCCTGACCCCGGCCTCAACGGTCTAGCGTTGGCTCGTGGACGACGACACCTTCACCGAGTTGGGCACCCGAGAGCAGCCGACCTTCGGCCTGGACACGTTCGGTGACGTGCCCCTCGGGGACGACACACCAGGCGACCATGCCGAGACACTCCGCGAGGTGGTCGCCGAAGGAGTCTTGGCCGATCAGCTGGGCATCGACTACATCGGGCTGGGCGAGCACCACCGGCCCGACTTTGCGATCTCCGCCCCCGATGTCGTGCTGGCCGCGATCGCCGGGCAGACCGAACGCATCCGACTCGGCACCGGCGTCACCGTGCTCAGCTCCGACGACCCGATCCGGGTCTACGAACGCTTCGCCACCTTGGCGGCGATCTCGCGGGGTCGCGCCGAGGTGCAGTTGGGGCGGGGCTCCTTCATCGAGTCGTTCGCGTTGTTCGGTCACTCTCTCGACGACTACGACCGGCTGTTCGCAGAGAAGCTGGACCTGTTCGCGAAGCTGCAAGCAGAGGGGCCGATCACCTGGGAGGGCACCGTCCGCCCGCCGTTGACCGGGCAGCGGGTCTACCCGCCGACCGAGGCCGGGCGGCTCCCCGCCTGGATCGCGGTAGGTGGCACACCCGAGTCGGTCGTGAGAGCGGCACGCTACGGCTTCCCGCTGGTGTTGGCCGTGATCGGCGGGTCGCCCGCGCGGTTCGTGCCGTACGCCGACCTCTACCGCGACGCGCTCAGCCAACTCGGCCGCCCCGAGCTTCCCGTCGGGATGCACTCACCCGGCCACATCGCCGCTACCGATGAGGAGGCACGCCAGCAGCTCTATCCCCACCAGGCCGAGCTCTACACCCGGATCGGCCGCGAGCGCGGCTGGCCGCCGTACTCCATGGCGGCCTTTGACGAGGCCGTCGGCCCGGAGGGTGCGCTGTTCGTGGGATCACCAGAAACCGTCGCCCAGAAGATCGCCTGGGCCTGCCGGGCGTTGGGACTGTCACGCTTCCAGTTGAAGTACTCCGTCGGAGCGCTCCCGCACGACCAGCGCCTGGAGTCGATCCGGCTCTACGGCGAGGTAGTGATCCCGCGGGTGCGGGAGCTGCTCACCGAGTCGTGACCTGCCGATGCCTCCCGGCAGCTCCCACCACAGGAACTGGACGATCGTCCAGTTCAAGAAGTAGAATTCCGAGAGGCACAGCGCCGTGCCTGCCGCACCAACATTCCTGCGTTCATCCGGAGCAAGATCATGTCGCTTCCCACCCGTTACGAGCACCTCCTGCGTCGCTGGCGCGTGTCGCACTACCAGCACCGGCAGGCCAACGACGCGCGGCGCCTGGAGCGCAGCGTGCTCACCGCGCGAATGGCCGACGAGCACCTCTGGGGCGTGCAGACCCACGCGCGCGGCTGATCCCGACGGGACTCTCGGGCCCGCCAGAAGGCTCAGTCATCAGCAGCAGGCTGCGCCGCTCGGCGTGAGTTCGAGCGAGTCGCTGCCGCAGCAGGTCGAGACCCCACTCGACGTGGGCGCCGCTGCGAAGGTGGCGGAGTCCTCGAGGACGGTGTAGATCTCCCAGCGCTCACCGTTGGGGGCGTTCTCGACCCAGAACTTGTCCTGCTTGGCATAGCAGCACGTAGTGCCGCGCTCGTCGACGGACGCGAATCCACTGCTGTGGAGCCGGGTCTGCTCGGCGTCGACGGTGTCGGTGTCGGCAACCTCGACGCCGAGGTGGTTGATGCTGCCACCTTGCCCCGGGTTCTCGATGAGGACGAGCTTGAGCGGCGGCTCCACGATGGCGAAGTTGGCGTAGCCGGGCTTGGTCTTCGCGGGGATCACGTTGAACAGCGTGGAGTAGAAGGCGATCGACTCTTCGAGGTTGTCGACGTTGAGGGCGAGCTGGACGCGGGACATGGCTCCTCCAAGAACATTGATGATTGTCGATATATGAGGTTGCCACAAACATAGATACCCGTCAACATAGATGCATGTCGAAGTCTTTTCTCGAGCTCACGCCGGTGGAGACCGTGGCCTGCTGCTCCCCGCTGATGTCTACTCCCTTGAGTGCCGAGCAGTCCGAGCGAATCGCTCCGCTGCTGAAGGCGCTCGCCGATCCGGTGCGGTTGCGCCTGCTCTCCCTGGTTGCGGCTCACGCCGATCGGGAGGCATGTGTGTGCGACCTCAACAACGCCTTCGACCTCTCCCAGCCCACGATCAGCCACCACCTGAAAGTCCTGCACGAGGCCGGGCTGCTCGACCGGTCCAAGCGCGGCACCTGGGTCTACTACTCGGTGCGCACCGAAGCGCTCGCTGACCTCGCCGCGCTTATCGGCGGCGGTCTATGACGAACGTGAGCGGCGACCTGGCCCGCAAGGCCACGGCCGAGTTCGTCGGCACGGCCTTCCTCGTCGCCACGGTGATCGGCTCCGGGATCATGGCCACGAACCTGACCAGGGACGTCGGCCTCCAGCTACTGGTCAACAGTCTCGTCACCGGCGCCGTCCTGGTCGCGCTGATCCTCACCCTGCAGCCGGTCTCTGCCGCCTTCAACCCCGTGGTGGTCGGTGTCGAGGCGATCTTCGGCGCGATCACCTGGCGTGAAGCTGGTCTCTTCAGCGTCGCTCAAGTCGCCGGCGGCACCGTCGGCGCGATCGTCGCGAACCTCATGTTCGATCTCAACGCAGTCTCCATGTCGATCCACTACCGTTCCGGGCCGGGCCTGTGGTTGAGCGAGGTCGTGGCCACCCTGGGGCTGGTGCTCGTCATCTTCGGCGGAATCCGCGCGGCCCGCACCGAGACGATCGCATTCGCAGTCGGCGGCTACCTCACCGCGGCGTACTGGTTCACTTCCTCGACCTCGTTCGCGAACCCCGCGGTGACCATCGCCCGGATGCTCTCCAACACATTCGCCGGCATCGGACCCGCCTCGGTGCCGATGTTCGTGCTCATGCAGGTCCTTGGGGCCGCGCTGGCGATCGCCCTCGTCCGGGTCCTCTACCCAGGCGCGGTTGCCAGGGTCACCGAGCACGCGCCCAGCCCAACCAACGCCTGAGCCAAGGAGGCCAGGAACCGATGACCAGCAAACCCACCGTCCTGTTCGTCTGCGTCCACAACGCGGGGCGCTCCCAGATGGCCGCCGGCTACCTCCATCACCTCGCCGGCGACCGCATCAAGGTTCTCTCCGCCGGATCCAAGCCAGCCAACGAGATCAATGCCGTCGCGGTCGCGGCGATGGCCGAGGAGGGCATCGACATTGCCGGGCACCAGCCCAAAGTCCTTGCCACCGAGGCAGTCCGGGCCGCCGACGTGGTCATCACGATGGGTTGCGGCGACGAGTGCCCCTACTTCCCCGGCAAGCGCTACGAGGACTGGGTGCTGGATGACCCTGCCGGGCAGGGCATCGAGGCCGTCCGCCCGATCCGCGACGAGATCCGCCAGCGCATCGAGAAACTGGTCACCGAACTGGCCCCGTGAGGGTCATGGTCGCACCGCCGCCGGACGTTGAAGGACGACGTCAACGATGAAGATGTCGGCGTCGCGGGCCCCGAGGTCGACGATCAGATCGGCGTCCGCCGGAGCGGGCAGAGAGCGGTCGCGGAGCCGGACCTCACCGCGGACGACGCCGCGGCGGGTCATCACGTTGAGGGCGCGCGTCGGTCGCTCCAGGCGCACCTCGACGGCCGCCTCACCGGCGAAGCGCGCCATTCCACCGGTCGCCATCTCCCTCGGCTGCCCGTCGACGAGGAGGCTGAGCGGGCCGAGCGCCACGAAGAGCCGGTCGATGCCGGGGAACGTCGAGAAGCGGGCGTCCCGGTCAAGATCGGCCACGCTGACCCGCCAGTCCACCTCTCCGTCCGCACCTCTGCACACAGCGAGTTCCCGGGTGGCTCCGAGCCTGTTGGCCCACGGTGTCGGCGCCACCTCGGCTGGGTCGAGCCTCACGTTCGTCTCATCTCGTCGACTCGTGTACGTATTCGGACCTGCTGTATTCCTCACTCTGAGCGACCACCAACGGCTTCCGGTAGGCCTGGATCATGTCTTTCCTGGGCCCCATCGCGATCGACCCGGCTGTCGCCCACGGTCGACCGACGGCCACAACCGGCGTGAGGCCCGGTTGACCAGCAGTTGGTCCCGGCGCGAGGTCTCAACCCCATGGCGGCAGCTGTGGCGGCGCGCCCCGCCCGAGCAGCCATGCTGCCAGCTCCCGCGGGTCCGCCCTGACGGGAAGCCCCGTGACGAGGTCAGGGAGCATGCGGTCGATAAGTTCTGGCGACCAATCACAACTGGTGAACCCGAGATCGAGGTCCGCCAGGTGCACCTCGACCTCGCGCCACCGACGGTACGGCAGCAGCGCGACAGCGTGCTCTCCTCCGCTGACGGTCCTCACCGACCGGTCCCAGCAGTCATCGGGAATGTCGGTGAACAGGCGGTCCAGCCGTGCCGCCCACTGCAGCGCGTCGTCGACGACCTGGCGCGCATCACGGACCGCCCCCGCTTCGATCTCGGCCGCGCGACCGGCTGCACCACCGACGTACTGATCCACCGCCTCCCCGCGCATGACGCCCTCGATACGGCTGCACATCGCCTCGGCATGCGAGCGAGGTGGGTGAGGACGTGGCCGACAGTCCAGCCGGGCAGCAGCGATGGACGACGCGCCACGGAGTCGGTGACGCCGACGATGAGGTCGTTCATGCGGGCGTGAGCACCGCGGCACGCCTCGACGTCTCGTGACGGACGGTCCACCTCCCCGACGCTACCCGAGCGTCGTCCGACCGGTCATCGAGCAAACAGTGGGTCAGAGGCCGATCACACGTACTCGTCGGCCCGCTCACGCAGCTCTCCGACGCGCGCAGCGAGGTCCAGCGTGATCGGCTCAGCGACAAGGCGTTTCATCACTCGACACACCGCGGCGTCAGTTTGCGCGCCCTGTGATCACCTCGGCTGCAATGACGGCCGGGAGCAGCACCCGTTGCCGACCGTCTCGGGCGGCCACCCTTCTGGAGGACCGCCGCTGTGGATCGTCGAGAATGTCGCTCGCTTTACCGGTTGCGTGTACCTATTTGATCCGGCTGTATTCCTCGACCACGACTGCTTCTGCCTGTGGAGAAGGGTCCCGTCGTCCTATGGGTGCCAGCATATGATCGGGACATGAGCGCTGCATCCCACGACGAGGAGTTCGTTGCCATTGCTGTGCCTGCGGACGTGGCGGCAGCCCTCGATGAGCGCGTTCGATCCGGTGAGTACGCAACGCCGGGCGACGTGGTTCGCAGCGGGCTGAGACTACTCGGCGAAGAGGAGCACATGCTGGCCGAGCCGGAGCTCGACCGATGGCTGCGTGATGTCGCACTTCCCATCGCTCAGGCGACGGCTGCGGATCCGTCGCGCTCGATTCCGGCTGACGGCGTGCGCGCCCACTTCGCTGAGAAGCACGCTCGTCGGGCATGACGCGGAGGGTCGTCTACAGCCCTGAGGCGCTCTCCCAGCTCGACGCCCTCGACACGTATCTGACCAAGGTTGCCGACCCGATGGTCGCAGATCGGTACATCGATCGCCTGCTCGACTTCTGCGAGTCCTTGGCTGTCGAACCGATCACCGGTCGTGAACGCGGCGACCTGCTCGCCGGCCTCATGACGCGCACCTTCGAGAAGTCCCGCGTCGTGTGCTTCTTGGTGCTAGATGTCGAACTTCACGTCGTCGCGATCTACGGAGCGCGGCAGGACTGGGAGCATAAGGTTCGGCAGACCTGATCCGACAATGCCGATGGCGGCCATCCCTTCGGATGACCGCCATCGGCATTGTCGAGAATGTCGCTCGGTTTCAGCTGCAGCCGCTGGTGGAGCCGCAGCCCTCGCAGACGTAGCAGGAGCCGGCAGGGCGCATCTTGGTGCCGCAGGTCATGCAGAGCGGGGAGTCGACGGCGGTGCCGGTGATCTTCTCCAGCAGCTCTGCGGAGGTGTGAGCCTGCGCTGTCGATGCCTCGACCGTGGCCTCGACGGCTTCGACGATCTCAATCGCCGAGGCGGCCTCCAAGATCTCCGGTGCGGAGTCGTGGTGGTCGGACTTGAGCGACTCGGCCTCGCTGAGCTCGAGCGGCTCGTAGGAGCCGGTCTCGAGGTAGCGCTGCCGCTCCTCGGCGGAGTAGATGCCCAAGCCAGCGCGCTCCTCGAAGCTCATGTAGTCCAGCGCGAGGCGGCGGAAGATGTAGTCCATGATCGACTGCGCCATCCGCACGTCGGGGTCGTCGGTGAGGCCGGCGGGCTCGAAGCGCAGGTTGGTGAACTTCGAGACGTAGGTCTCCAACGGCACGCCGTACTGCAACCCGATCGACACCGCGATCGAGAAGGCGTCCATCACACCGGCCAGCGTCGAGCCCTGCTTGCCGAGCTTGAGGAACACCTCGCCCAGCTCACCATCGTCGTGGGCGCCGGAGGTCATGTAACCCTCTGCGCCGCCGACGGTGAACGAGGTGGTGCGCGAGGCGCGAGACTTCGGCAACCGCTTGCGGGTGGGGCGGTAGACGATCTTCTCCACCGTGGCGGCTTCGGCCCCCTCCTCCACGACCGAGCCGGCGGCCGGGACCGCGGAGTCCGCGCCCTTCGCCTTGGCGTCGGCGAGCGGCTGACCGACCTTGCAGTTGTCGCGGTAGATCGCAGTGGCCTTCAGGCCGAGCTTCCAGGACTCGAGGTAGACGTCCTTGATGTCCTCCACCGTCGCCGACTCGGGCAGGTTGACGGTCTTGGAGATCGCACCGGACAAGAACGGCTGGCAGGCCGCCATCATCCGCACGTGCCCCATCGGCGCCAGGGCCCGAGCGCCCATCGCGGTGTCGAAGACCTCGTAGTGCTCCGGCTTGAGGCCGGGTGCGTCGATGACATGGCCGTGCTCGGCGATGTAGGCGACGATCGCCTCGACCTTCTCCTCGTCGTAGCCGAGCTTGGCCAGCGCCCGCGGGATGGTCTGGTTGACGATCTGCATCGAGCCGCCGCCGACCAGCTTCTTGAACTTGACCAGCGAGAAGTCCGGCTCGATGCCGGTGGTGTCGCAGTCCATCATGAAGCCGATGGTGCCGGTCGGCGCGAGCACCGACGCCTGGGCGTTGCGGAAGCCGCTGATCGCACCGAGGGCGACCACGTCGGCCCATGCCTTCGAGGCCAGCTTGTGCACCGCACCGTCGACCGAGGTCAGGGTGCGCAGCGCGTCGTCAGCCGCCTGGTGCTTGCGCATCACCCGCTGGTGGGCGTCGGCGTTGCGGTCGTAGCCGACGTACGGCCCGACCACGGCGGCCAGCTCGGCGGAGCGCTTGTACGACGTGCCGGTCATCAGGCTGGTGATCGCCGCCGCCATCGATCGGCCGCCGTCGGAGTCGTAGCCCAGGCCCATCGCCATCAGCAGCGCACCGAGGTTGGCATAGCCGATGCCGAGCTGGCGGTAGTCGCGGGTGGTCTGCCCGATCGCCTCGGTGGGGAAGTCGGCGAAGCAGATCGAGATGTCCATCGCGGTGATGATCAGCTCCACCGCCCGGGCGAACCGCTCGGCGTCGAAGGTGTCGTCGTCCTTGAGGAACTTCAGCAGGTTGAGCGAGGCGAGGTTGCACGAGGAGTTGTCCAGCGACATGTACTCCGAGCAAGGGTTGGACGCGGTGATCCGACCGGTCTCGGGGTTGGTGTGCCAGTCGTTGATGGTGTCGTCGTACTGCAGGCCGGGGTCGGCGCACTCCCAGGCAGCGTGGGCGATCTTGTCGAACAGCTCGCGGGCGTCGACGGTCTCGATCACCTCGCCGGTCTGGCGGGCGCGCAGACCGAACTCACGGCCCTCCTCGACCGAGCGCATGAACTCGTCGGAGACGCGCACGGAGTTGTTGGCGTTTTGATACTGCACCGAGGTGATGTCGGCGCCGCCGAGGTCCATGTCGAAGCCGGCGTCACGCAGCGCGCGGATCTTGTCCTCCTCGCGCGCCTTGGTCATCACAAACTCCTCGATGTCGGGGTGGTCGACATCGAGCACGACCATCTTCGCCGCGCGGCGGGTGGCACCGCCGGACTTGATGGTGCCCGCGGACGCGTCGGCGCCCCGCATGAAGGAGACCGGCCCGGAGGCGGTGCCACCAGAGGAGAGCAACTCCTTGGAGGAGCGGATCCGAGAGAGGTTCAAGCCGGCGCCCGAGCCACCCTTGAAGATGAAGCCCTCCTCCTTGTACCAGTTCAGGATCGAGTCCATCGAGTCGTCGACGGAGAGGATGAAGCACGCCGAGACCTGCTGCGGGGAAGCCGTGCCGACGTTGAACCACACCGGGGAGTTGAAGGAGAAGTACTGGTGCACCAGCAGCCAGGTGATCTCCTCCTCGAAGATCCGGGCCTCGCGGGTGGTGGCAAAGTAGCCGTGCTCCTCACCGGCCGCGCGGTAGGTCTTGACGACCCGGTCGATCAGCTGGCGCAGGCTCCACTCACGCGCCTCGGTGCCGACAGCGCCGCGGAAGTACTTCGTGGTCACGATCGTGGAGGCGTTGACGCTCCAGAAGTCGGGGAACTCCACGCCCTTCTGCTCGAAGACCGTCTCGCCGGTCTTCCAGTTGGTCTGCACGACGTCACGCCGCTCCCAGGTGATCTCGTCGTAGGGGTGGGTCCCCTCGGTGGAGAAGACACGCGAGATCCTCAGGCCGCCCTTCTTGGGCGTCTTCGTCGTCGGTGCGGCCGTTTCGGTCATGCTCTGCCTCCGTGCTCTCTGGTGCGTGGATCTCGTGGTGGGTTCTCGTGATGGGTGGAGAGCCCGGGACGCAGCTTCCCCACTACGTCCCGGGCGGTCTGTGGTTATCCGGTGGGTACGGCGTCGCGCGCGACGCGGCCGTCCGCCAACCGGGCGGGTGATGCGACCCCGATGACCGGGTCGCGCTCCGCACGGGTCTCGACAGGCTCGACCTTCGTGGCGGTGGGCTGCGTCCGCAGGCGGGCGATCTCCGCTTCGAAGTCGTCGGCGGACTCGAAGGCCCGGTAGACGCTGGCGAACCGCAGGTAGGCGACCTCGTCCAGCTCGCGCAACGGCCCGAGGATGGCCAGCCCGACCTCGTGGGCCGGCACCTCTGCCCAACCTTCGGCACGCAGGGTGTCCTCGACGTCCTGGCCGAGCCGAGCCAGCTGGTCCTCGGTCACCGGTCGACCCTTGCAGGCCTTGCGGACCCCGGAGATCGCCTTGTCCCGGGCGAAGGGCTCGCTGGCCCCGGACCTCTTGATCACCGTGAGCTGCATCAGCTCGACGGTGGTGAAGCGCTTGCCGCAACCGCCGTTGTCGGCGCTGCAGATCCGGCGCCGCCGGATCGAGCCGCCGTCCTCGGCGACCCGCGAGTCGAGCACCCGGGTGTCGGTGTTCCGGCAGAATGGACAGTGCACGAGTGGCCCCCTCTCGCGGTGGAAAAAACCCCTCATCCTGTGAACAACCAGGCGCTGCCTGTGCATCCCGGACGGGTGAGTTGTGAACTAAATGTGGAAAACTACATCGGTGTAACTACTAGATGTAGTGGTAACCGTACGTCGCGCCGCGAGGACGTGGCAAGAGGCCTGGGAAAGAAATTCCCTGCCCTCCCCTCCGAGCGGCCATCGCCGCAGGTCAGCGGCCCAGTCCCCGGCTAGTAGGCGACCCGGAGTCGGCGTGTCGCGCCTGCGTCCGGCACACCGGTCGCTCGGCGACAATGGAGCGGTGGGCGACACCGGGACGGGGAAGCGGGCGGGGGCACGACGGGCCGTCCGCCCACCGCGTCGCCTCCGCGCCGATGTCGCCGGCTTGGCCGTCGCCAGCGGGCTCGCGGTCCTGGCCTGGGGGGTGTTGGTGTGGTTCGCCATCGACTTCGGCCGCCGGGCCCGCACCGGCGAGCCACGGGCATGGTGGTTCATGGCGGCGCTGGCGGTGGGTGCCATCGCCTGCCTGTGCGTAGCGCTGATGCTGCTGCTCCGCCTGGGCCGCGCGGCCGGCATCGTCGGCGAACGGCCCGGCCACACCCGCTCTCACGCCGCTTCGAAGCACGCCGATTGACCGCCCCGACGCGGGGCGTCATCGTCTCCGGTCGCTTGGACGACCGCGTTTGCATGACGTCTCCCGACGGGAGGGTCAGGCGGAGCCTTCGGAAGAGTCGTCGTGGACGATCTCGTCGGGCACCACGATCGGCTTCAACCGCCACCAGACCAAGAAGAACGCGGAGACCAAGAGCAGCACCAGGCCTGCCCACAGGTTGGCGTTGACGTCACCGCCGCCGGGCGGCGCCTCCGGCGAGGCCGGCTTGCTGTCTCCCATCAGACCGAGGATCGTCAAGATGACGCCGTAGATCCCCAACAGGGAGCCGATGATGCTGCGCACGTCGAAGGCGCCGGCTGTCTTGCGACCAGACTGCTCACTCATCTGCGATGCCTCCTAGAACATCAAGTTCAGCACGATGACCATGACCAGCGCGACACCGGCCAACGGGACGGTGCGTCGATACCACGGCGCCGCCGCCTCGTTCGGATCGATCCGCATCTCTCGTGGGGTCTCGGAGAAGACCAGCCCGACCAGCTGATCGGCGGGCTTCGGCTTGGTCACCATCGTGACGGCGACACCGACGAGGACGTCGACCACGAAGGCGATTGACGCGGCTGCGAATGCCGCACCCTGGCCGCTGAGCGGGATGACGCCCGTGCTGGCGCTGCCGAAGGCGTCCTCGCTGAGGAAGGCAACCGTGATCGCCGATGCGGTGCCGGCCACCAGGCTGGTCCAGCCGGCGGTGGGCGTCATCCGCTTCCAGAACATGCCGACGATGAACGTCGCGAACAGGGGCGCGTTGAAGAAGCCGAACAACGTCTGGAGGTAGTTCATGACGTTGGAGAAGTTCGCGGCAAAGGTCGCGGTCAAGATCGCCACGAAGGTCGCAACGACCGTCGCGATCCGGCCGACGCCGAGGTAGTAGTCGTCGCTGCGGTTCTTGACGACGTAGTCCTGCCACAGGTCGTAGCTGAAGACGGTGTTGAACGCGGAGATGTTGGCTGCCATCCCGGCCATGAAGGCGGCCAACAGGCCGGTGATCGCCAGACCTAGCAGGCCGTTGGGCAACAAGTCGCGCATCAGGTAGAGCATGGAGTCGTTGAAGGTGACCCCATCTCCGGATGCTCCGCCCGCGACCGTCTCGCCCGCCTTGATCTGGGCGATCTCGGTGACGAACACCGCGGCGATCATGCCCGGAACGATCGTGATGAACGGGACGAACATCTTCGGGAACGAGCCGATCACCGGGGTCCGTCGCGCCGACGAGATCGAGTCGGAGGCGAGCGCCCGCTGGACCTCGACGAAGTTGGTCGTCCAGTAGCCGAAGGACAGCACGAAGCCCAGACCGAAGACGATGCCGATCACCGACCAGAACGGTGAGTCGAAGCCGGTCAGCGCCTGTCCCGGCCAGGAGTTCAGCTGCTGGTCGGCGGCCGGTCCGATCCCCTTGTTGGCGGCCGCGGTGATCTTGTCGGTCAGTCCGCCCCAGCCGCCGACCCGGTGCAGGCCGAGCAGGGTGAGCGGCAACAGGCCGGCGACGATGACGAAGAACTGCAGCACCTCGTTGTAGATCGCCGCCGACAGACCACCGAGGGTGATGTAGGTCAGCACGATGAGAGCCGACACCACCAAGGCGACCCAGAGGTTCCAACCCAGCAGCGAGTGCACGATGGTGGCGAGCAGGTAGAGGTTCACGCCGGCGATCAGCAGCTGCGCACAGGCGAACGAGATGGAGATGACCAGGTGCGCGGGGCGACTGAACCGTCGCAGCATGAACTCGGGCACCGAGCGGACCTTGGAGCCGTAGTAGAACGGCATCATCACGACGCCGAGGAAGAGCATGGCGGGGATCGCGCCGACCCAGAAGTAGTGGACGGTGGAGATCCCGAACTGCGCGCCAGAGGCGGACATGCCCATGATCTCGACCGCGCCGAGGTTGGCCGAGATGAACGCCAGGCCGGTGACCCAGGCCGGAAGCGATCGGCCGGACAAGAAGAAGTCCAGGGAGTCCGAGACGCTCCGGCGGGCGAGGAACCCGATGCCCAAGACGAACACGAAGTAGGTCAGCAGGATCAAGTAGTCCACCGGACTGGCATCGATCAAGGTCTCCGCCATGACTGTCACCTGGACGTTCATGCGCACCGCCTCTCTTCATCTATTCCTTCGAAGGTTGTCGGTTCGTGCACAATCGCGCAAGCCTCCGACCACATTCAACGACTTCGGTACGACGCCCGCGGCGACTGCGCACCACCCTCGACAAACCGCGAGGGGCGGAGCCGATCGGCTCCGCCCCTCGTCTTCCCCGGTTCGCCGGCTGGGGTCGAGGCAGCCGGCGAAATCGTTGGTGGCTACCCGGCGACGGGCACCACAAGCTTCTGGCCGGCCTGGAGACCGCCGGTGTCCATGCCGTTGAGCTGCTGGATGTGCGCCACCATGTCTCGCACCTCCCCCGCGGGTGCGATGTCACCGGCGATCTGCCACAGCGTGTCGCCGTCCCCGACTGTGATCACGCGGGTCTGCTCGGGCTCGTCCGTGGCCGCCGACCGGGCACCGAATCCGAACGCCAATCCCAAGATCAGCAGCAGCGATCCGACGAAGACCACCAGGCGTCCGCGCCGCGTGAGCCGCACCTGACCCCTCGCGACGGGCCGGGCGCTGGGCCGAGTCGGTTGGGCGTGGGGCGGGCGGACCTGGGCTGGACGAACCTGGGTCGGGCGAGTCTGGATCGTCCGGGGCTGCGGCGTGATGGCGATGGCGCTCATCGGAACCTCCTGGGGAAGTGGCGGGCCGCTCGGCCCGCCAGTCGGAACCTGTTGCTCGGTGCTTGCCTGTCTGGGTGTTTGTCTGGGTGGCGCTTGTTCTGCTTGGGCTGGTCGACCTAGGTCTATCGAGCACCTCCGACAGAACCCCGCCGACTCACTCGATCACACGTTCGATCGAACACATGTACGACTTTAGAGCAAGTGTTCGAACCGATCAAGCGCCCACCCGAACAAATCTTCGAACCGTCGCATATGGCCCGCGACACGCCCGTTCGAACAACTGTTTGAAGCTGGGGCCCGATCGCACTAGCGTGAGACCACGACCGGGTCGCACCGACCGGGACGGACAGGAAGGTGACGTGCGATGGCAGCGATCCGAGGATCGGGTGGGACACCTGGCTACTCCGACAACGTCACCGAGCTGCCCGACGGTGCACCGGATGCCACCGGGCTGACCCCGCGTCAGCAGCGCGTGCTGGCGCACATCAAGGACTCCATCGAGAAGCGGGGCTACCCGCCGAGCATGCGGGAGATCGGTGAGGCCGTCGGGCTGACCAGCTCCTCCTCGGTCTCCCATCAGCTCAAGGTGCTGCAGGAGAAGGGGTTCCTCAAGCGTGACCCGCACCGGCCGCGCGCCATCGAGGTCTTCCTCCCGGAGGTAATGGCGGCTCGCCGCTCGATCTCGGCCGCCGAGGACTCCTCGGTCGACCCGACCGATATCGGCGACGCGATGCCCGCGGCGTCGTACGTCCCGGTCGTCGGTCGGATCGCGGCCGGTGGACCGATCCTGGCCGAGGAGCGCATCGAGGACGTCTTCCCGTTGCCCCGACAGCTGGTCGGCGAGGGCACCCTGTTCCTGCTCGAGGTCTCCGGCGACTCGATGATCGACGCGGCCATCTGCGACGGCGACTACGTCGTGGTGCGGCAGGAGCAGACCGCGGAGAACGGCGACATCGTCGCGGCGCTGATCGACGGCGAAGCGACCGTCAAGACCCTGCAGCGTCGCGACGGCCAGGTCTGGCTGATGCCGCACAACGAGCACTACGACCCGATCGACGGCACCAACGCCAGCATCTTGGGCATCGTCACCGCCGTCCTGCGTCGGGTCTGACCCCTCCGCGACAAGCAGATGGCGGCCAGGCCTGGATCCGTAGAGAGGGGTCGCTGCCGGGGCACTGGTGGCCTGGCGTGTTGGCCACGGGCAACTACCGGGCACAGCAGGGGTGAGTACCTGGTTCTACCGGACACTCAGCCCCCACAACCACGCACCAGACGGGCTCGGATGCAGTTTCGGCCCAATCGGTGCACCTGTCCCCGGGCCCAGAGCCGTCCTGATTCCCGGGGGTCACACGGGTTGCTGCTTTCACAAGGTATGTGGTGATGCCTGCACTTACCGTGCGTCATTCACCGAGGTAAGCGGAGCGATCCCTACATACCTTGTGAAAACGGCGACAGGAGTGACCACCAGCGACCAGCAACCCGGAAGAGGATCCCGACCACGCACGGTTCCACCGTGGCGTGCCGTCCACGGATCGGGGCTAAGGTCCCTGCCATGACCTTGCCGACCCCGTGGTTCGTGGTCGTGACGTCACCGAACACCTACGCCACCCGTGAGGTCGATGCGGTGATTCCCCGCGTGCTGACCACGCTCGGCGGCGGGGAGCGTCAGGTGACGGTCGCCGAGATCGACGCGCTGCATCTGACGCCGGCCGGGACCGAGCCCGGCTATGACCGGTCCCAGGTCGACCGATGGTTCGCCATGGCCCGCGCCGAGCTGGCCACGCTGGAAGATCCCGACGTCCGACTCTTCGACGGCAGGATGGTCGCCGTGATGTTGCCCGTGTTGGCGCTCGCGGCCCTGCTGGGTTGGTGGCTCACCCGCTGACCGTCACCCGCGAGATCCTCACCCGGTGGCCAGCCTGGTCAGCGCCTGCCGCACCACCGCCGGGTCCGTGGTGGACCACATCGGGGGAAGGCTGGCGCGCAGGAACGAGCCGTAGCGCGCCGTCACCAACCGCGGGTCCAGCACCGCGACCACACCGCGGTCGTCGGTGGTGCGGATCAGCCGACCGGCACCCTGGGCCAACAACAAGGCGGCATGGGTCGCGGCAACTTGCATGAACCCGTTGCCTCCGGCCCGGTCGGCAGCGCGCTGCCGCGCCGACATCAACGGATCGTCCGGCCGAGGGAACGGGATCCGGTCGATGATCACCAGCTGACACGTCTCACCCGGGACGTCCAGCCCCTGCCACAGGCTCAACGTGCCGAACAGGCACGTGTGCGGGTCCTCGGTGAACTGGCGAGCCAGCTCCGGCAGCTGCGCCTCCCCCTGCGCCAACGTGGTCAGGTGGGGCAGCCGCTCCCGGATCGCCTCGGCCGCCGTCTCGGCGGCCCGCCGCGAGGAGAACAGCCCGAGCGTCCGCCCTTCCGCCGCATCCACCAGCTCTGCGATCTCCGCGAGCTGCGCCTCCCCCAACCCATCCCGTCCGGGTGGGG
Organism: Nocardioidaceae bacterium; assembly: GCA_039811985.1. GTDB lineage: Bacteria > Actinomycetota > Actinomycetes > Propionibacteriales > Nocardioidaceae > Nocardioides. Next base: position 18,701 of record JBDHZT010000069.1, read on the forward strand.
GCAGGTGCCGGGCGACATACAAGATCGCCTGCTTGCCGTAGTCGAACGGTGACCCCACATCCACCCCCCGCCACAGGATCGGTCCCCGGTCGCCGGCATCGAGCGCGGCGACCCCCGGAGGGCGGTCCGGCCCCGTGTCGCCACGCGGTGACGGGGAGGCCAGGGGGTCACCCGCAGGGCGTGGATGGGTCTGGCCCCCCTGCGCGAAGCCTGCGAGCGCAGGGGTGGTTGCCCGAGGGGGACCCCCCTGGCCCCCCGGGGCCGCCCCCTGGCGCGGTAGCCGGCCCTCACTGACCGCCTCTTCCTCGGATTCCTCGGAGGGCTTCAGCCCGACCGAGGTGGCGATCGTGGAGAAGTCACCGCCCAGGCGGAGGGTGGCGGAGGTGAAGACCGCTGTCTTGTCGGAGAGCAGCTTCTCCCGCATCGGACCCCAGACCTGCAGAGGAGCGACGTACAGCCTCGGCGGTATCCGCTCGCCGCCCTCGGAGAGCCACAGCACGTCGGCCTCGGAGTGCGCCGCCATCCGTTCGGCGGTGACGAAGACCTCCTGTGCCAGGCCTCGCGCCTGGGTGCGGCCGGCCTCGGAGTCCCCGTCGCCGGACTCCTTGGGGAACGCCGAGACACAGGCGCGGGCGGCGTCGCGAACCAGGGTGAGCGCGTCGCCGAGCACCTCGGGCATCGTGTCGAAGCGACCGGCCTCCACCTCGTCGATCGCGCTGGCCAGCGCACTGGCGGCGTCATCGAGGTCGTCGGCCTCACTCCCGTCGACCCAGCGCTGCGCGCGTCGGGCGGCGCGCTCGACGTCGGCCACCGAGAGCTCATCGGTCGACGCCTGGGTGATCCGCGCGGTCACCTCGTGGGCCTCGTCGATGACGACGCAGTCGTAGTCGGGGATCATCGGAACCCCCTCGATGGCGTCGATGGCCAACAGCGAGTGGTTGGTGACGATCAGATGCGAGCGCTGCGCTCGCTCGCGGGCCAGCTCGGCGAAGCACTCCGCGCCGAACGGGCACTTGGCGGCACCGAGGCACTCACGATGGGTGACGCTGACCTGGCGCCAGATGCGCTCGGTGTGGCGCGGCGCATGGTCGCGCTCGCCGGTGCCACCGCCCTCGGCCTCCTCTTCCGCCCACGCCCGCAGCGCGAGCACCTCCTTGCCCATCGAGCCCTCCGGGACCTCGACCAGGACCCCTTGGTCGTCGGGCACACCCTCACGGATCCGGTGCAGGCAGGCGTAGTTGGAGCGGCCCTTCAAGACGGCGTACGACGTGTCGAGGTCTCGCTGGCCCCCCACCGCGTCGACCAGACGGGGTAGGTCTCTCTCGACGAGCTGGTGCTGGAGGGCCAAGGTCGCGGTGGCGATCACGACCCGGGAGTCGTGGACGAGCGCCGGCACGAGATAGGCGAGCGACTTGCCGGTGCCGGTGCCGGCCTGGACCAACAGGTGCCGGCCCGTGCCGAAGGCCTCGACCACCTCCTCGGCCATGGTGAGCTGGCCTGCCCGATGCTCACCACCGAGCGCCGCCACGGCAACCTCGAGCAGGCGCGCGACCTCCGACTGCTGGGTGGGGGCGCTGGTCTCGGGCACCTCGGCACC
>JBDHZT010000070.1:0-20217 GCA_039811985.1 Nocardioidaceae bacterium
GGCGCGGTCAGCATCGACACCATCCAGGCCAGCCCGCCGACCACGCCGATCACCAGCGTGACTCGATTGACCAGGAGGCCGGACAGGCCGCCGAACAGCGCGATCGCCGCCACCGCGAGACCCCACAACGGGTTGACGACCAGGTGCGTGGCATACATGACGATCGAGAACCAGTTGCCCTGGTCGCGGCTGAGCGGCTCCGCGCCGATCCGGCCGAACAGGTAGAGGAACGCCCCGACGGCCACCGCCGCCGAGCTGATCGAGCCGAGCCTGAGAGCCTGGCCGAGGCGACCGGGCATCCCGGCGAGACGGCCGAAAGCGAGCGCGAAGCAGACGAAGGCGACCAGCTCCAAGGCGGCGGACGGGATCCACTTCGGATCCACGAGCATGGAGTAGATCCGCTCCAGCTCCGTGCTGCCGCTGCTGGGCTCGGGGTGCAGGATGCCCGAAGGCAGGAAGAGCAAGGCGCCCACGATGAGGGCCCAGGCACTGATGACGTCACGCTGCCGCTGCGGGATCGGGGTCTCTGCCGCGGTCTGGATGTGTTGGCTCATACTCCGAGCGTGGCAACGGCGGCGTCGAGAGGCGACCGGGTGCGCCACCGAAGATCCCAGGGTTTGCCCGGTTGCGGAGACGACCACTGACCAGTGCGGTCCCCAGACATCCGACCGCCATCACCACGGCGGCGGCGCGCGGGCCCGCTGAGGACACCAGGGCAGGTGCCAGCACGGTCCCGATGAACGCACCCGACACCATCACGCTGTCGGCGATCCCGAGTGCGCCGGCGAGGTGGCGCTCGTGCATCTGCTCCTGGATGGTCTGAGTGACGGTGGACTCGACGACCACGATGCACGCACCGATCACCGCCAGCAGCGGCAGCGCGGGCCCGGGTCCGGCCCACCAGCCGAGGGAGCAGATCGAGGTGGCCATGGTCAGCAGGGCCAGGATCCGCCGCGGTGCCGGATCGGCGACCACCCAACCGAGCAGCGGCGCGGCCAGCGCGCCGAATCCCAGGCACGCGGTGGCGGCGCCGAAGCCGGACTCACCATGCCCCCACACCTCGCGAGAGAGCGGCAGCAGGATCACCGCCAGCGCGGAGAGCGCCACATTGACCAGCCCCACGACCGCGAGCGCACGCAGCACCTGCGGCTGGCTACGCACGCTCGCCACCAGACCGGGACCTGGCGCTCGATCAGCCGAGTCCCCTGGCCCCGCCAGCTCCAGACCCAGCACGAACGCCAGCGATGCCAGCGTCAAGAGAGCAGCCACGGTGGGCACCCAGCCCCGGGTCGCCGGCCACAACAAGAGCCCACCCAGCGCGGGACCGACCACCCATGCACCGGCCTCCACGGTGACCAGCACGTCGGTGGCGCGGCGGGCATCGAGACCGGCACTGCGCGCCAGTGCGGGCATCGCCGCGGCGATGGCCGGATAGGCGGGCGTGCCGCAGGCGACGGCCAGGCAGGCGGCGGACACCGCGACCCAGACCCGGCCCTGGGCGACCGCCACTGCCACCGCGGTCAGGCAGGCCAGCCGAAGGGCGAGAGTCGCGACGACCAGACGGTCCCGGCGTACCCGGTCGCCGAGGCGTCCCACCGCCCACGACAGCGCGATGTAGGGCACCATCCGGGCCGTCCCGGTCAGACCCAGCGCCCAGGCGCCCCGGCTCCCGCCGCCGCTGTGGTCCCAGGCCACCACCATCAGCAGTGGCCACGGCAGCGAGACAGCGAGCGCGGCGAGGGCGTAGCCAGCGAGGTGGCGCACGACGTGGACGCGCATGCCTGCTCCTTCCTGCCCGGGCCCGCTCAGGCCGGCTCAGGTGCGGCGCAGCACCGGAGCTCTACGGATAGGAGCCGCCAGGCCGCTCTCCCGGACATGCGGCCGGGCTACGGGAGGTGGAGCCCAGCTTCTCGGGTAGCGATGATGGCGACCGGGGCAGAACGGCTTCGCAACCGGGTCCGCCCAACCGGCACGGTGCCGAACTCCGCGGTGCGGACCCCGGTAGTGAGCTGAGCATGAGGACATCAACGACCGTGGCCGTCGTCTTGATGACGCTGCCCGTTGCATCCTGCGCGCTGATCGGTCAGAAGGACCTCGAGCTCGACCTCACCCACTGAGCCGCGCCACCAACCGGTGCGCGCACGTCGACCGTCTCGGAACCGCGATGGCCCGGTTGCCGGTGCGGGTGCGGGCTCGGGAGGGTGAAAGCGCGTGCTCGGGACCCCCTGTCTCACTCGGCGACAGGACGAGCGCGCCCAAGGAGGAGTTCGATGAGAAGAATCCTGCAACTCGGTCTTGCGGCGACTGTCGCCCTCACCGCGATCACCGCCACCGTGGCGCCGGCCATCGGTGAACACGGTGCCATGACCACCGCACCAGCGGCGAAGGCGAGCGCGAAACACCATCGGCCGCCCTTGGCGGGTCTGCGGATCCTGCTCTCCAACGACGACTCCATGCAGGCAGCGCGTGACAACGGCAAGGACGGCATCGGGCTCTACGACATCCGCAAGTCGCTGTGTGCGGCCGGCGCCGATGTCGTCGTGGTCGCCCCTTGGGCCTACATGAGTGGCGCAGGCGGCTCGGTCACCAACAGCGGTGTGCTGACTGCCGCCCAGCGGACCGCGCTCCCGGCGGGCTATGAGAACGACTGCAGCACAGCGCCCTCCCAGGGCGCGGTCTTCGGCCTGTGCCGGGGCACGACGTGCACCCCGGACACGCCGAGCGCCACTCCCGCCGACACGGTGAAGTTCGCACTGCACGACGGCCTCAAGGCGCTGGTCGGCTGGCAGCGGCCGCCGGATCTGGTGGTCAGCGGGATCAACTCCGGACCCAACGTGAGCGCGTCGATCAACGACTCCGGCACGGTGGCGGCCGCCATCGCGGCCATCGACAACGGAGTGCCCGCAGTCGCCTTCTCCGGACACGTCGAGGCGATCTCCGACACAGTGACCAGGCCGACGTACGTCGCCGCAGCGGACTTCGGCGCCCAGCTGATCGGCAAGCTGGTCAGGAAGCGGCTGCTGACCAATGCCTACGTCGTCAACGTCAACTACCCCGATGTCACCAGCGGCAACGACCCGGGGCGCCCCGTGTGGACCCGCGTCGGGCTGGGCACGTTCGGCGTGCACACCTACACGCCGACCGAGTCGGGCTCGCTGTCCTTCACCATCGGCTGGGCGGTCTGCCCCGCCGAGCACTGCATCACCGAGCCGCGCAAGGACGCCGACAGCACCGCCCTGTTCGCCGGGAGGATCACGATGACCGCGCTCACCCGTGACCGCACGCTGATGACCGGGCAGGACAAGCCGTTGCGGCGCGCCGTGCAGAGCGGCCAGCTCATGCGCTGACCGAAGCAACCAACCCGTGCAGATGTAGGCACACGTCGCACCGGGTGGTCCGGCTCTGGTCGGCCCACCCGGTGCGACACCGCCGGAGAGCTGCTGGCACCAGACCAGCCGACCTGTGAATGAATACCTATCTGGTCATATGATCGCTATTCTAGTCATATGAACTTTGGCGAGCCCTTCGGCGGATTGATGCCCGGAGCACGCGGAGCGGTGCTTGCGGCACTCCTGCGGACCGGCACGCCACTCACCGGGAGAGGGGTCCATGCCCTCGTGGGCGATCACCACAGCCTCGGTGCTGTCCAGCAAGCGCTGCGGGATCTCGAGCAGATCGGGATCATCACCACCACGACCGTCGGCCGCGCTGGCGTTCATCAGGTCAACAACGAGCACGACGCAGTCGCGTCCCTTCGTGCCCTGGCCAGTCCGCTCGACATGCTGGCTCGCGTCGTCCGAGAGGAGGCGTCCGACGCGGAGACCATCATCGTGTTCGGCTCCGTCGCTCGCGGCGAGGCACGCGCCGACAGCGATGTCGACCTAGCCGTGGTCGCACCTGACGACTGGGCGGGTCGGGCCGACTTGCAGGAGCGCGTGCACTCCCGCCTCGGCAACAACTGCGACGTCCTCCACTTCGCGCCGGGACAGCTCGCTGAACACGCTGTGGACGATGAGCCCGTTGTCGCCGAAATCCTGCGCGACGGCATCGCGTTGGTCGGTCGGATGCCGCGCCAGGCCCGAAAGGTGTCATGACCAGCGCTCAAAGCAAGAACGCGACAAACGCGGCGACGAGTTGGCCAAGGTGACCAGTCTGGTCGCGGGCTGAATCCTCACCGCAGCGCGAACTCCACAGCGGCTTCCGCGTGCAGGCGGGTCGTCGGGAAGACGGGGACGGTCGCATCGGCTTGGCCGACGAGGAGCTCGATCTCGGTGCACCCGAGGACGACTCCCTCAGCACCACAAGCGACCAGCCTGGCGATCGCCTCCTGATAGACCGCCCGGGACTCCTCGCGCACCACACCCAGCACGAGCTCGTCGTAGATGATGTCGTGGATCGAAGTCCGGTCGGGCTCGCCCGGGACGAGCACGTCGATCCCGTGTGAGCGGACCCGATCGCGATAGAACGCCTGCTCCATGGTGAACCTCGTGCCGAGCAGGGCGACCGTGCTCAACCCTGCGCGCTTGACCGCCTCGGCGGTGACGTCGGCCAGGTGGATCAGTGGCATCGTGACGGCTCGCTCGATCTGCTCGGCCACGATGTGCATGGTGTTCGTGCAGAGCACCAGACACTCTGCGCCCGCCGCTTCCAGCGCACGGGCCTCGGTGGCGAGGATCGTCCCGGCCTCCTCCCAGCGGCCAGCCACCTGCAGCGCCTCGATCTCCGCGAAGTCGACCGAGGCCATCACGCATCGGGCCGAGTGGAAGCCGCCCAGCCGCTGCCGCACGCCCTCGTTGATCAGCCGGTAGTAGAGCTCCGAGCTCTCCCAGCTCATCCCGCCGAGCAGGCCGATCTTCCGCACCCGGCGAGTCTAGGAGTCGCGCGGTGGGAGCCCACTCCCGTGAAGAGGCCGCCGGGACCACAACTCTTCCGGCACAAAGCCCCACCGACACGAAATCGTTGTCGGATCGCGACCATCGAACGGGCCACTCTGCATGGACCCCGAGCGTCCAGCGCGGGTAAGTTGCCCGGCGGAACCGACCCGGCGAGACGGCCGGGTCAACGATCCGGAGGGGTGAGATGAAGGTCAACAGTCTCTGGCGCAAACGTGCGCTTGGCGTCCTCGCAACGGGTGCTCTCGTCGGCGCGCTCGCGGCGTGCGGCGGATCCGATAGCGGTGACAACAAGGGCAGCGGCGACGAGAGCGGTGGGGCAGCGACCGGGGCTCCATGGATCCTCGGCACTACCGACGCCGTGACGTCGGTCGACCCGGCCGGCTCCTACGACTTCGGCTCGTGGAACATCCAATACAACATCTTCCAGCAGCTGATGACGGTGCCCGCGGGCGGCACGGACCCAGAGCCAGACGCCGCGGACTGCTCGTACGACGACCCGCAGACCATCACCTGCAAGCTCAAGGAGGGGCTGAAGTTCTCCAACGGAGACGACCTCACCTCCTCCGACGTGCTGTTCTCGTTCAAGCGCAACATCGAGATCAACGATCCCAACGGATCGGCCGTGCTGCTCGGCTCGATCAGCAACGGCGACGACAAGAAGCCCACCCTGGCCGACGGCGCGATCGAGACGCCCGACGACACCACGGTGGTCTTCCACCTCAACCAGCCGGACCAGACCTTCATGCAGGTGCTGACCTCGGCCACCACCTCGATCGTCGACGAGGACACCTTCCCCGCCGACGACAAGCTGGCCGACGACGACACCGACAACATGATCGGCTCCGGTCCGTTCGTGCTCAGCCAGTACAAGGCCGGTGAGCAGGCGGTCTTCGAGGCCAACGACAGCTACACCGGCGACAAGACGCCGCAGAGCAGCCAGGTGTTCGTGCAGTACTTCAACGACCCGGCACCGCTCAAGACCGCCGTCGAGTCCGGTGAGGTCGACATCGCCTGGCGCACGCTCAGCCCGACCGACCTGAACTCGATCGAGAAGGGCGGCAAGGCCGAGGTGATCCGCGGCAAGGGCTCTGAGTTCCGCTACTGGGTGTGGCAGTTCTCGACCGACGTCGGCAAGAACAAGGCGGTCCGGCAGTCCGTGGCCCAGCTGATCGACCGGCAGGCCATCTCCGACAACGCCTACGACGGCAGCGTCACGCCGGCGTACTCCATCGTCCCGCCCGGCTTCGCCGGTCAGAAGGACTCCTTCAAGGAGAAGTACGGCGAGCCGAACGTCGACGCCGCCAAGAAGATCCTCGACGCCGCGGGCGTGCAGACCCCGGTCAAGATCAAGCTCGGCTACCCGCCGGAGCACTACGGTCCCAACGCCGTCGACGAGGCCAACGAGCTGGCCGACCAACTGAACTCCAGCGGCCTGTTCGACGCCACCGTGGACGACGCCGCGTGGGAGGAGTACCAGACGGTCTACAAGGAGGGCGCCTACGACCTCTTCATGCTCGGCTGGTACCCCGACTTCCTGGACGCCGACAACTACCTGTCGCCGTTCGTGCGGGACGGTGGGTTCTTCGCCAACGGCTACTCCAGCGACAAGGTCAACAAGCTCCTCGACCAGGAGATCGGTGAGACCGACCCCGACGCTCGTGCGGACGAGATCGGCCAGCTCCAAGACATCGTCGCCGAGGACGTCCCGTTGATCCCGTCGTGGAACGGTCAGAACGTGGCCGTGGCGAACTCCTCGATGGAGGGGGTCTTGGACACCCTGGACCCGACCTACATCTTCCGTTTCTGGATGATCAGCAAGAACGGCTGACCGGCCGACCGTTGGTCCAGCCACCAGCACGACCCTGATCGGGGGAGGGCACCCACCTCGCGGTGCGGTGCCCTCCCCCGATGCTGTTCAATGCCAGAAGGTCCGAAGAACCAGGAGGTCTCCGCGTGAGCTCAGGCTCGGGATCACTCTCCCGCTACCTGGTGATCCGCCTTCTCCTCGTCATCCCGATGATGTGGGTCGTCCTCACCGTCATCTTCTTCCTGCTCCGCGTGGCGCCGGGCGACCCGGTCAGCGCGGCGTTCGGTGGCCGACTCGACGAGCACGCCCTCGACGTACGCCGTGCCGCGCTCGGCCTGAACCGGCCCCTGATCGTGCAGTACTTCGACTATCTCGGCGACGTGGCCCGCTTCGACTTCGGCCACACCATCTCCGACAACCGCCCGGTGCTCGACGTGATCCGGGAACAGGGTGGCGCCACCCTCACCCTCACCCTCGGCGCGTTCCTCTTCGCGCTGCTGATCGGACTCCCCCTGGGCCGCCTCGCCGGGCGCTACCGCGACAGCGGCGCGGATGCCGCCATCCGCATCTTCGGCGTGGTCACCTACGCCGCGCCGATCTTCTGGGTCGGGATCATGCTCGTGCTGCTGGTGGTCAAGGTGTTCCCCGGCTGGCCCACCTATGACATCGCCTCGCCGATCACCAAGTTCACCGTTCCACCCAAGACCCACATCCTGTTGCTCGACGCCGTCCTGTCCGGCAACAGTGACGCCCTGGTCGACGTGTTGAAGCACCACGTGCTGCCCTGCGTGACGTTGGGGCTGCTGCTCTCCGGCGTCATCATCCGCCTGGTCCGGATCAACGTGATCCAGGCGATGAAGGGCGACTATGTCGAGGCGGCCCGGGCGCGCGGCATCCCGGAGCGCAGGGTCGTGCGGCGCCATGCCTTCCGCAACGCGCTCGTCCCCGTCATCACCGTGATCGGCCTACAGGTCGCGCTGACCCTCGGCGGCGCCGTACTCACCGAACGCACCTTCAACTGGCCGGGTCTGGGCACCGAGCTGATCCAATACATCACCGCCCGCGACTACATCGCGCTGCAAGGACTGGTGACCTTCTTCGCCCTGATCGTGGTCATCGTCAGTGTGCTCGTCGACATCTTGAACGCGCTGGTCGACCCGAGAGTGAGGTACTGACGTGCGCAAGTTCCTCTCGACGATCTGGAGCACCAAGGGCCTGGCCCGGTGGATCCTCCTCGTCGGTGTGGTGATCACCGTCGTCTTCGTTGCCTTCGCGATCTTCGCGCCGTGGATCGCTCCGTTCGACTTCAACCAGACTCGTGATGCCGCGGGCGTGAAGTTCCCCAAGCTCCAGTCGCCGTCGGGCACGCACTGGCTGGGCACGAACGACCAGTTCTTCGACATCTTCTCCCGCGTGGTCTGGGGGGCGCGGACCGCACTCGAGGTGGTTGTGATCTCCGTGCTGGTGGCCGGGGTGATCGGGGTGCCGCTCGGTCTGGTGTCCGGCTTCATCGGCGGTTGGATAGACCGGCTGCTGGTCTTCGTGATGGACGCGCTCTACACGATCCCGTCGCTGCTGCTGGCGATCATCTTCGCGTTCCTGCTCCGCGACGCACTCGGTGGCAGCATCATGGCGGTCGCCCTCGCGCTGGCCGCGATCTACGTCCCGCAGTACTACCGCGTGGTCCGCAGCACCACGGTGTCGGCGCGCGAGGCGACGTACGTCGAAGCGGCGCGCGCGATCGGCGCCAAGCCGACCACGATCATGCGCAAGTACCTCTTCGGCAACGTCGTGCAGTCAGTGCCGGTGCTCGGCACCCTCAACGCGGCCGACGCACTGGGCACCCTGGCCGCGCTCGGCTTCCTGGGCCTCGGCATCCAGCCCACGGAAGCCTCCGAGTGGGGCTATGACCTCAGCCGGGCCCTCGACGACGCGCAGGCGGGCGTGTGGTGGCCGGCGCTGTGGCCGGGCCTGGCGATCATCTTGCTGATCACGGCGCTGACCCTGGTCGGCGAGGGCCTCAACGAGACCCTGAACCCCGCCCTGAGACGGCGCCGACTGCTGCCCGTGAGGTTCCCCTCGAAGGCGACCCCGACCGATCCCGAGATGGCGGAGGCGGCGAAGTGAACAGTCCAACGGTCGACCTCATCGACGGGCAGGTCACGGAGCCGGGCGCGCCGGGCGGCCCAGTGCTGGAGGTGCGGGACCTGAGGGTCTGGTACGGCACCGAACGCGGCCCGGTCCGCGCCGTCGACGGAGTCAGCTTCGACCTCGCCGAAGGCGAGATCCTCGGCGTCGTGGGCGAGTCGGGCTGCGGCAAGTCGACGCTCGGGCGCGGCCTGATCGGGTTGCTCCCCGACGGCAGCAACCGCGACGGCACGCTGCGCTTCCAGGGCACTGACATGCTCGCCCTCAAGCCCAAGGAGCAGCACGCCATGCGTGGGCGCGACCTGGGCATGATCTTCCAGGAGCCGCTGACGCGGTTGAACCCGCTGATGCGGATCAGCGAGCACTTCTCCGAGACGCTGAAGACCCACGACAAGTCGATCAGCAAGGCCGAGATCGAGCGCCGATCGCTGGAGTCGCTGCGGGTGATGGGCATCCCGCCCACCCGGTTCCACGCCTACCCCCACGAGTTCTCCGGCGGGATGCGCCAGCGGCTGATGATCGCGCTCACCCTCGTCCTGCGGCCCGCCTTCGTGGTGGCCGACGAGCCCACCACCGCCCTCGACGTCCTCGTCGAGGCGCAGATCATCCGGATCCTGCACGACCTGCGGGCCAACTACCGCACCGCGCTGCTGCTGATCACCCACAACCTGGGCATCGTCGCCGAGGCGTGCGACCGGGTGGCGGTGATGTATGCCGGCGAGATCGTGGAGATCGGCGATGCCCGCGAGGTGTTCGCACGCCCGCAGCACCCCTACACCCGGGAGCTGCTGCGCTCGACGATCTCGCTGTCCACCACCGGGCTCAACTACATCGACGGCGCGCCGCCCGACCTGGTCGAGCCGCCTCCGGGATGCCACTTCCACCCGCGCTGCCCCGACGCGATGAAGATCTGCGCCAGCCGCCACCCGATCACGCGGGTGCACCCTGGCGGCAGCCTGGCCTCCTGCTGGGCCGCCGATGCCCGCGAAGGGCTCCTGGCCGACGTACCTGTCGTCGAGCTCGAGCCACTGCCTCGGGAGGAGATCGCCGTTGCCGACGAAGCATGAGAGCGTCCTGCACGAGAGCGTGCTGGACGTCGACGACCTGGCGGTGCACTTCCAGCTCCAGGGCGGTGCGCTGTCCCGGCTGCTCGGCCTGAAGGCGCGCAGCGTCAAGGCGGTGGACGGCGTGACGCTGACCCTGCACCGGGGTGAGGTGCTCGGGCTGGTCGGCGAGTCCGGCAGCGGCAAGACCACTCTCGGTCGGGCGCTGCTCGGCCTGGTGCCCACGACCGGCGGCTCGATCACCTACCACGGACGGGAGCGGGGCGACCGGCTCGTCTCTGAGATGCGCGGCGCCGAGCTGCGCAGACTGCGCACCGACCTCCAGATGGTCTTCCAGGACCCGCATGCCGCGCTCAACCCCTCGATGACCATCGAGGAGGCCGTCGGGCATCCACTGGTGATCCACGGCATCGCGTCAGGTGACGAGCTGAGGCAACGCGTGTCGGCGGCCCTGGAGCGGGTGGGGCTCGCCCCGGTGGAGCGCTTCCTCGGCAAGTACCCCTCCGACCTCTCCGGCGGCCAGAAGCAGCGCGCGGTCATCGCGCGAGCGATCATCCTCGACCCCGAGGTGCTGGTGGCCGACGAGCCGGTGTCCATGCTCGACATGAGCGTGCGGGCCAAGATCCTCCAGCTGATGCTCGACCTCAAGAACGACCTCGGCCTGACCTACGTCTACATCACCCACGACCTGGCAACCGCGAAGTACTTCTGCGACCGGATCGCGATCATGTATCTGGGCCGGGTGGTGGAGATCGGCGCGACCGACGAGATCTTCGCCAACCCGCGACACCCCTACACCAAGGCGCTCCTCAAGGCGATCCCCGAGCCCGACCCGGAGAAGCAGGTTCCTCGTGACCTGCCCCGCGGCGAGATCCCCGACGCCGCCGTGCCCCCGCTGGGCTGCGCCTTCCACCCGCGCTGTCCGGAGGCGATCGCGGGCTGCGGGTGGGAGTCCCGCGACCTCCGGGCGCTGCTCGAGGAGCACTGGACCCGCAGGGTCGAGGCGTATGACGACGAGGTGGCGCTGATCGGCGACCTGGACAGCCTCGACACCCCGTCGACCACGGCCAAGCTCGGCAGCGGCGGCTCGGGAGAGGTCCGTGCCCTGCTGGACCGGATCCGCGCGGAGAACCCCGACGAGCCGCTCTGGAAGGGCGTCACCGACATCGAGCCGGCCAGCAACGGGGTCGAGGTGCACTTCCAGCCGGCAGGCAGCCCCGCCCTGCGTCGGGCCGGCGGGGTCGAGGTCGCCTGCATCCTCTATCCCGAAGGTGCACCAGACCCCTAGGCTGCGGTCCCATGGCGACCGTGGTGCTGACGCTGCTGGGGACGGATCGAGCCGGGCTGGTCTCGGCGGTGTCCCAGCTGATCACTGAGCAGGGCGGGAGCTGGGAGCGCAGCCAGATGGCCCACCTGGCGGGGACCTTCGCCGGCATCGTCGAGATCGACGTGCCGTCGGCACAGGTCGATGCGCTGGTCAGCGGGGTCGAGGCGCTGGGCGCCCAGGGGCTTCGGGTGACCGTCGAACGGTCGGGCGACGCACCGGCCGCGGCGGCGGAGGGCCACCGGATGTCCCTGCATCTGGTCGGAGCGGACCGACCGGGCATCGTGGCCGAGGTGTCGGCGCTGCTGGCGAGGCATGGCGTCAACCTGGAGGAGCTGAGCACCCAGGTGGTCGAGGCGCCGATGGCCGGCGGCATGCTGTTCGAGGCGGACGCCGTCGCCGGCGTACCCGACAGCGCGGACACCGCAGCCCTGCGGTCCGCGCTCGAGGCGCTCGCCAACGAGCTGATGGTCGACCTGGACCTGCACGAAGGCAGCTGACCCTCCTCTTCCCTGAGGCCGGACTCAAGTCCGGCTCAAGTGTGGCTGGAGCGCCATGGTCGAGCGTGTGCGGTGAACGACACCCACGCTCACCAAGGAGACACCACCATGTCCACCACCTTCCTCCATCGGCTGGGACGCGCTACCGCGCTCCACCCGTGGCGCACCCTGTCGGCCTGGGTGCTCGCCGTGTTCGTCAGCGCCGTCGCGGCCGCCACCTTCGGAGGCGCGCTCCAGGAGAACTGGGACGTCCCTGACGCACGCGCCCAGGCGGGCGTCGAGCAGCTGCGCGAGCACTTTCCGGCCTCCGGCGGCTCGTCCGCCCAGGTCGTCCTGCACGACGACCGCGCTCTCGACCCCGCCCTCGTCGACTCGACCGTCGCCGAGATCGCGACCCTCGACCACGTCATCAGCGTGACGCCGCGCCTCGCCGAGGACGGCCAGACCGCGCTGATCTACGTCCGGTACGACGTCCCGACCACCGACCCGGACCTCTACGAGGACATCGCACCGCTGAAGGGCGCCACGAGTGCCGCACGCGACGCCGGTGTCCAGGTGGAGTACGGCGGTGAGCTGCCCGGCACCGCCACCGTCATGGAGGGTCGTGGCGAGGTCATCGGAATCGTCGTCGCGCTCGCCCTGCTGGTGATCGCCTTCGCGTCGATGCTGGCCGCGGGGCTGCCGCTGCTGACCGCCGTGATCGGCCTGGCCGTCGGCTCGTCGCTGGTCACCGTCCTTGCCGGGATCGTCGACGTGTCAGGCATGACCCCGACGGTAGCCACCATGGTCGGCCTCGGTGTCGGCATCGACTACTCCCTGCTGCTGGTCACCAGGCAGATCGAAGGTCTGCGATCGGGGCTGGACCCCGTCGAGGCGGCCGCCCGCGCGACGGCCACCGCTGGTCAGTCGGTGTTCGGCGCCGGGCTGACCGTCCTGGTCTCGCTGCTCGGGCTGAAGCTGGCCAAGCTGCCGACCTTCGACGCGTTCGGCGTCGCCACCGCCCTGACCGTGGTCGCGGTGATGCTCGCCTCCCTCACCCTGGTCCCGGCCATGGCCGCGAAGGCCGGCTATCGTCTGCTCCCCCGCAAGGAGCGCCGTCGTCTGCGGTCCGGCCAGCCGGTCGGTGCCGTGCAGACCGACAAGAGCCCCTGGGCTGCCCGCTGGGCCCAGCTGATCTCTCGCCGCCCGCTCGCCTGGGCCGCCCTCTCGCTGACCATCCTGGTCGCCCTGGCCGCGCCCGCATTGGGGATGCGGACCTGGCCGCAGAACGACGCCGACGCGCCGACCAGCTCGACGCTGCGCCGCGCCCACGACCTGGTGGCGGACGCCTTCGGTCCCGGAGCGAACGCTCCACTCACCATCGTGGTCGACCGCGCTTCGGTGACCGACGACGAGGTCGCCACGCTCCACCAGGAACTTGCCGACCACCAGGGCGTCGCAGCCAGCACGCCCGTCACCTCCTCACCCGACGGTCAGCTCGCCGTGTGGGACATCGAGCCCACGACCGGGCCCGGTGAGGTCGCGACGACCGACCTGCTCGACGAGCTCCGCGCCGGCGTGCTGCCGCACGGTGTCGAGGTCACCGGCTATGTGCCGATCCTGGCCGACATCTCCGACATGCTCGCCGACCGGCTCTGGGTCGTGATCGGCTTCGTCGTGCTCGTCTCGGTGCTGCTCTTGACGGTGCTGCTCAGGGCGCCCGTGGTCGCGATCAAGGCGGCGGCGATGAACTTGCTGTCCATCGGCGCGGCGTACGGCGTGATGACACTCGTCTTCCAGCACGGCTGGGGGCTGTCCCTGCTCGGCATGGACCACACCGTCGCGGTGTCCAGCTGGGTCCCGATCTTGATGTTCGCCGTCCTGTTCGGGCTCTCGATGGACTACGAGGTGTTCCTGCTCTCGGCCGTCCGCGAGGACTGGCTGGAGACCGGTGACGCCCACGGATCGGTCGTGCGCGGCCTCGCCTCGACCGCTCGGGTGATCTCGATCGCTGCGGCGATCATGGTCGCGGTGTTCCTCGGCTTCGCCACCGAGGCGAACGTCGTGGTGAAGATGGTCGGTGTCGGCATGGCCGCCGCGATCGCCCTCGACGCCACCTTGGTCCGGCTGGTGCTGGTGCCGGCCACCATGACCCTGCTCGGACGCTGGAACTGGTGGGTGCCCGGTCGGTCGAACGACCGCACCCTGCCCCCCGCCGACGACCCGGTCGAGGACGAGCTGATCTCGGTCTGACCAGCCTGCCCGTCAACCCATGAACACACAGGAGAAGAACATGTCCACATCCACCGCCACCGAGACCGTGCCGACCCCGGTGAAGCAGCTCCGGCTGCCCGGTCAGGCCGCCGCACCGGAGGGTCCGGTCGACCTGACGATCATGTATCTGATGCACCACGCGTTCCGCCGGGATCTGCAGCGCTTCGTCGCGGCGATCACCCACACACCGGTGACAGAGCGAGCGACCTGGCAGGCGATCACCCTCCGCTGGGAGCGGTTCGGTGAGATCCTGCATCACCACCACACCATCGAGGACGACCAGATCTGGCCGGTGCTGCGAGAGCGCGGCACCGACGCGGACCGGGAGCACCTCGACGCGATGGAGGCCGAGCACGACGAGATCGACCCCCTCCTCGCCTCCGTGGGTGAGGGGCTCGCCTCCCTCTCCGGTGACACCCTGCCCAGCGACGCCGCCGACCGTCGGGCCGCCCTGGTCGTCCGCATCTCCGCGGCCCGCGACTCCCTGGGACGCCACCTGGCTCACGAGGAGACAGACGCGCTGGTGATCCTGCAGCGCCATCTGACCCCGACCGAGTTCGAGGTGCTCCACAAGGATGCGAGCGCCGGCATGTCGGTCGGACTGGGCTTCATCGTGCCGTGGCTGGCCGAAGATCTGCCGGCAGACGCCCGGGAGCACGTGCTGCGCGAGGCAGGGGTGCCGATGCGGGTGCTGCTCCGGCTCACCCGGGGCCGCTTCCGTCGGCAGGAGCGGGCCGCCTTCCGCTTCGGGATGGCCTAGTCTGCCGCGGTCTTCCTGCGTCTGCCGCGGTCTTGTAGTGGGTGAGTGCCTCGAATACCGGGTCCTCAGCCACCACAGCACCGCGGCAGACGGGTCAGCCCGGGGCCGCTGTTGTGATGCCGTGGCGCGTGAGCAGGGCGGTGAACCATCGGGCCGCGGCGGGGAGCTCCCACTCCTCGAGGAGCGCGAAGGCGGCATCCGCGTGCTTGCGGGCGATCTCCCGCTCACCTGCTGCGGCAGCGGCGAGGGCGAGGGAGGCCTCGACCGGGCCGTACGCCGGTCCGGAGCCGGCGACCACTAGACCGCCCCGGCCGGGCAGGAGCATCTCGTAGACCTGGGCACCGAGTTCTGGGAGGCCCAGGCCGAGCGCGATCTCTGCCAACGTCGTCTGGTGCGCCTCGGCATACCAGTTGTCCGCCTCCGGCGTCTGCGGGATCGTCTCCCAGAAGGCGCGCGCCTCCTCCGGTCGATCCTTGCGCAGGAACATCATCACCACCGCGGCTGCGACCGGCACGTTGGCCACGTCGAGGAGGCCGATGGCCGCGGTTCGCGGCGGCGGCGAGTCGTCGAACAACAACGGGTAGAGCAGCGCCCCCTGGATCGCGTCCGCCTTGTTCGCCACCGAGATGAGGTCGTCCAGCTCCATCAGCCGCGCGGCATCGGCCGCGATAGCGGCGCGGTCGTCCTTGAGCACCGCGAGGGAGCTGTGCAAGGAGCGGGTCGCCATCTCGACGAAGTAGAGCCGATGCCGCTGGGCCTCGTCCGCGATGCCGGACAGCTCGTCGTACGCTCCGGCGAGGTCACCCGCCGTGCACCGGGCGACCCGGTTCAGGAAGGTCGCGGTCACCAGTTCCTGCTCCAAGCCGTGCTCGCGGGCGAGTTGGATCGCCTCCTCGGACCAGGCGACCTGCCGGGCGTTGGCCGCGCGTCGCCACACGGTGCAGAAGCCGACCAGGAGCACCTCCACCAGGAGCTCCTGGTCGCCCAGGCGCCGAGCGGCCGCGATCGCCTCCTCGACCAGGGCCTCGATCTCCCGCCAGTCGCCGGTGTAGACGAGCTCTCTGCTCAGGCTCGCCATCAGTCGACATCGCACCGCCGAGTCGTCACTCGGGAGCAGTGCGAGGGACTCCCGCATGACGGCCACCACCGGCTCGCTGACCACACCGTAGAGGCGCCACGGCCAGATCGACCCACGAGCGAGCACGCGCGCGGCGCGCACGACCAGCTCCGGATCGGCAAGCCGGCCGGCGATGGCGATCGCCTCGTCGACGGCGTCGACTGCCTCCACCAGACGGGTGCTCCAACGACAGGCATCGGCGTAGCCGACCAGCAGGTCGTAGCGCTCGTGCTCCGTGGCGGTCTGGTCGCGATCCACCATCTCCAGCGCGGAGGCGTAGTGGCGCACCGCTTCTTCCGGGGCATGGGCCGCCATCGCCACTTCGCCGGCGTTCGCTGCCGCATGCCAGGCTTCCCGCACCCTCCGCTCCCCCGCAGCCGCCCAGTGTCGGGCGATCTCGGAAGCACGCATCGTCCGGCCCGGTGCCGCCGCGACCAGCTCCGCCAGCCGGGCGTGCATCCGCTCGCGGCGCGACGGCGCGAGGTCGGCGTACGCCGTGTCGCGGACGAGCGCGTGACTGAAGCGGAAGCGATCCGCGCCCAGGTCCTGGATGAGCTCGCTGTCGAGCGCGGGCTCGAGCAGGTCGAGGGTCCGGCCTTCGTCGGCGTCGAGCGCCAGCCCGAGGAGGTCGAGCTCGAACTCCCGGCCGATCGCTGCTCCGGCGGTGATGGCCTCGACGGTCGACTTCGGCAGCTGGCCGATGCGCCGGTTGACCACGTCGGCGATGCTCCGCGGCGTCTCGCCGAGCACGTCCGCGAGAGGCACCCGGTTGTCGCGGGCGAGTCGGGCATATTCGATGAGGAAGAACGGGTTGCCCTCGGTGCGTGCCCGGGCGGCGTTGGCGGTGTCCGGGTCCAGCTCGGCGCCGGTGATGGCCTCGACCAGACTCGTCGTCGCCGCCTCGGTCAGCCCGACCAGCTCGATGCGGTTGGCGTGGCGACGCGCGAGTGCCTCGACCACCTCGCTCAGGCCGTCCTCCTCCGCGGGCCGCCAGGTCGCGACGACGAGCAGGCCACCGTGGTCGGCACGAGCGACCACGTGGCGGAGCACACGCAAGGAGCTGGCGTCGGCCCAGTGCAGGTCCTCGAGGAAGAGGACGGTCGGCGTGTCGCCCTCCAGGTCGTGGCGCACCTCCTCCGCGACCCGGAAGCGCTCGGCGTCGTGGTCCGCGGACGACGGGGTCACGAGCTGGCGGCCGAGTGCCTCGCTCCACGGCCACAGCGGCGGGGCATCCTCGCCCTGCGCGCACCGACCGACCAGCACCCGGGCTCCCTGAGCGGCGGCCTCACGACCGAGCTCGAGGGAGAGCCGCGACTTGCCCACACCCGCCTCACCGACGAGGGCGACGAAGATCTGGTCCCCCTTCATCGCCTGGTCGAGCCCGTCGCGGAGCGCGGCCGCCTCGGCGTCACGACCGACCATCGGCCAGTCCGGCACCGGCAGTCGCAGACCACCGCCACCCGGCGGCCGCTCGATGGCGACGGCAGCGACGGGGGTGACCTCCTGCCGCAGGATCGCGGTCTGCAGGTCGTGCACATCAGCCGACGGGTCGATGCCGAGCTCTTCGTCCAGGGTGGCGCGCAGGCGGGCGATGGCGGCGAGGGCATCCGCCTGCCGACCGGACCGCGCCAGCGCCGCCGCGAGCAGCACCCACAGCCGCTCCCGCAACGGATGCTCGGTGGTGAGCGCCTCCAGGTCGGCGATCGCCTCGGCATCGCGACCGATCGCGACGAGCGCGGTGGCCCGATCCTCGAGGGCCAGCAGCCGCAGATCGTGCAGGCGGGCGCGCTCGGGCGCGGCCAGGTCGCCGGCAACGTCGGCATAGGGCTCCGCCCGCCACAGCGCCAGCGCCTTGTCGAGCCGGGACACGACCTCGGCAACCGCCGCCGGGTCTGCCGCCGCCGGAATGGCCGCAGTCGTCAGTGCGCCCAGCGCCACGTGAGAGTCGTTGACGATCCGGGTGAAGACAGCGGCATCGACCGCGTCGTCGGGCACGGTGAGCTGATAGCCGAGGTCACTGCTCGCGAGGTAGGACGACGGGTGCCGCGCGGGCAGATCGGGCTCCAGAGCACGGCGTACGACGGACACGTAGGACTGCAGCGACCCGAGCGCGCTCGCCGGCGCATCGTCTCCCCAGAGCGCGGCGACCAGGGTGTCGGCGGGCACCGGACGGCCGATCCGCAGAGCCAAAGCACCGATCAGCGCCCGGTGCTTGGCAGCGGGCAACGCGATCGGCCCGGCAGAGTCAGCGACCAGGGTCGGTCCCAGCACACTGACCCGCATGGCGGTCAGGATAGTGGCTTCAGTCCTACAGTGCTGCCATGGCGCTCACTGAGACCACGGAGCCGGAGCCGGTCGAGCCCGCCGAGCCGACCCTCGACCGGCGCCGGATGAACCTGGTCTTCCTCACCGTCGTCGGCGGCATGCTGCTGGCGGCGCTCGACCAGACGATCGTCTCGACTGCCCTGCCGACGATCGTCGGCGACCTCGGGGGCGCGGAGCACCTCTCGTGGGTGATCTCGGCGTACCTGCTGACCGACACCATCGCCACCGTGCTGGCCGGCAAGTTCGGCGACCTGTTCGGCCGCAAGCTGGTCTTCCAGGTCTCGGCGCTGACCTTCGTGGTCGCCTCCGCCGCCTGTGGCTTCGCCCAGAGCATGACCTGGCTGATCGCCTGGCGCGCCGTCCAGGGCTTCGGCGCGGGCGGTCTGTTGGTCACCGCGACAGCGGTCATCGGCGATGTGATCCCGCTGCGGGAGCGCGGCAAGTATCAAGGCGCCCTGGGCGCGGTGTTCGGCGTCACCACGGTGCTCGGCCCACTGCTCGGCGGCCTCTTCACCGACCATCTGTCGTGGCGGTGGGCCTTCTACGTCAACCTCCCCATCGGCCTGGCCGTGGTCGCGCTTGCCGCGGCGACGATGCCCAAGATCGCGGCCACCGGCCGCGCGATCATCGACTACCTCGGTGTCGGGCTGATCTCAGTGGGCGCCGGCTGCCTGACCCTGGCCGTCTCCTGGGGTGGCACCGAACATCCCTGGGGATCACCCACCATCATCGGGTTGTTCATCGTCTCGGCCATGGCCATCGGCCTGTTCGTCCTCGCTGAGTCGCGAGCGGCCGACCCGATCTTGCCGTTGCGCCTGTTCCGGTCCTCGGTGTTCACGATCTCGGTGATCCTGGCCTTCATCGTCGGCTTCGCGATGCTCGGTGCGATGACCTTCCTGCCGACCTATCTGCAGTACGTCGACGGCGTCTCGGCCACCGAGTCCGGCCTCCAGACCCTGCCGCTGGTGCTCGGCCTGCTGGGCACCTCGATCTCCTCGGGCACCGTCATCGGGCGCACCGGCCGGTATCGATGGTTCCCCATTGCCGGCTCCCTGGTGATGGCGGTCGGCCTGTGGCTGCTCTCGCGGATGACCGCGTCGACGCCCTGGAGCCTGCGCGCGATCTACATGGTCGTGCTCGGCGCCGGGATCGGTCTGTGCATGCAGGTGCTGACCATCATCGTCCAGAACACCGCGGAGTATCGCGACCTGGGCGTCGCGACCTCCGGCGTCACCTTCTTCCGGACCTTGGGTAGCTCCTTCGGCGCGTCGATCTTCGGCACCATCTATGCCAATGCCCTGGCCGACCGGCTCCCGGCGGCGTACGCCGCCAGCCCTGGCGTCGACCCGA
Organism: Nocardioidaceae bacterium; assembly: GCA_039811985.1. Taxonomy (GTDB): domain Bacteria; phylum Actinomycetota; class Actinomycetes; order Propionibacteriales; family Nocardioidaceae; genus Nocardioides. The sequence goes on from JBDHZT010000070.1 coordinate 19,544, forward strand.
CACGCACCACCACCCCAGCTGGCCTGCACTCCTACCCGGCCGACAAGATCGCCCCGATCGTCGAGGCCTACGCGCACTCCCTGCACATCGTCTTCCTGTGGGCGGTGCCGGTCGCTCTGGTCGCGTTCGCTCTGGCCTGGTTCCTCAAGGAGGTGCCGCTGCGGGGCAGCAGCCGGGCAGGGGCCACCGATGTGGGCGACGCGTTCGGGATGCCCGAGGACAGCGATCGGGTCCGCCTCCTCGCGGTCGCCATCGGCCGACTCACCCGGCACCTGCGACGCGAGGACCTGGTCACCATGTGGCGCGAGTCCGGCACCCGGCTCGCCGTCGCCGACGCCTGGTGCCTCGCCCAGGTCTACGTGCGGGCGGAGAACGACGTCCGCCCGACGCTGCGCTCCATCGCCCGCCAGGTGCGGGTCCCTCAGGAGGTGCTGGCACCCGCGTTCGCGACGGCCCTCCAACGCGGCTACCTGGTCGAGGACGGCGCCGAGCTGCACCTCACCGAGTCGGGCCGCGAGGAGATCGGGCACCTCGTGGCCGCCCGCCGGGCCTGGCTGGCCCGCGAGCTCGCCGACTGGGGCGCCGAGGACGACGCTCTGCTGACCCAGGCCCTCGACGACCTCGCCCGCCGCATGCTGGAGGACGACAGCGAGGCGATCCCCGCCCCCTAGTGG
>JBDHZT010000071.1:0-19702 GCA_039811985.1 Nocardioidaceae bacterium
GGCGTGCAGCTGCTCATCCGACACCATGCGCGAGGGCTGTCGCTCACCCCGGTCGGGCAGGAGTTCCTCAGCGAGCTGCGCGGCTTCTTGCAGCACGCCCGCGAGCTGGGCGACGTCGCCAGGGGCGTCGGCCGGTCGGTGGTGGGCGATCTGGTGGTCGGCTGGTTCTCCACCCTGACCCCCTTCTACCGGCCGGAGTTCGTGCGGGCCTACGAGGAGCGCTACCCCAACTCGACCATCCGAGTCATCGAGGGCCAGCACTCGCAGCTCACCGACGACCTGCGCGAGGGCCGTTGCGAGTTGGCTGTCATGTATGCCTACGCGGTGGGGGACCTGAGCTCGCGAGTGATCGACTCGGTCCGCCCCTACGTTCTCGTTGCGACCGATCATCGGCTCACCAGTCGCGGTTCGGTGCGGCTCGATGAGCTCGTCGACCAGCCGATGGTGTTGTTGGACCTCCCCCACACCAGCGACTACTTCTTGGAGCTGTTCGGCTCCCGGGGACTGCCCGAGCCGACGGTGGGCTTCCGCAGTGCGGGCTACGAGACGGTACGGGCGCTGGTCGCTCACGGTCACGGCTTCGCCATCCTCAACCAGCGGCCCTCGCACGACCAGACGTACGACGGCGCCGCACTCCACACGCTGGAGATCGAGGACGATGTCGAGGAGCTCGATGTGGTGGTGGCCTGGCCGAGCGACACCCGGTTGACGCGTCGGGCGCAGGCCTTCATCGAGCTGGTGACCAACCGGGCGAGCGAGGCATCACCGAGATAGATGCAGTACGCCGGAAATCGCTGTTGGTCACGGAGCCGGTCCGCACCCGATAGTTGACCAGTCGATTCGTCGTGCCGAGGAGGCTTGCGTTGACCCAGATCCGTTCGGCCGAGGAGTGGCGCACGACTGCCGCCGCGGTCAGTCCCCGCACCGACGCCTTCATCGACGGTCGAGCAGTGCCTGCGCTCGACGGAAGGACCAGCCCGACGGTCAACCCGGCGACGATGGCGGTCATCGCCGAGGTCGCCGAGTGCTCGGCACCAGACGTCGACGCGGCCGTGAAGGCGGCGCGCAACGCATTCGAGCGTGGCTCGTGGTCGAGGAAGGCGCCACGGGACCGCAAGGCAGTCATGCAACGTTGGGCGCAACTGGTCCGCGAGCACGCCGACGAGCTCGCGGTCCTCGACACGATCGACGCGGGCAAGCTGATCGCCGACACGTCCACCATCGACGTGCCCGGCAGTGCATTCATCTTGGACTGGTATGCCGAGCTGCTCGACAAGACCTACGGCGAGATCGCGCCCACCGGTGGCCAAGACCTGGCGCTCGTCACGCGTGAGCCGCTCGGCGTGGTCGGTGCCGTCGTGCCGTGGAACTACCCGTTGGAGATGGCCGTCTGGAAGCTCGCACCGGCGATCGCGGCCGGCAACAGCGTGGTGCTCAAGCCTGCCGAGCAGAGCCCGCTGTCGGCGCTGCGGATGGCCGAGATCGCGGCCGAGGCAGGTTTGCCGCCCGGCGTGCTGAGCGTGGTCCCGGGTGCCGGTCCGATCGCTGGCCGGGCACTCGGCGAACATCTCGATGTCGACGTGCTGACCTTCACCGGCTCGACCGAGGTCGGCAAGCTGTTCTTGACCTATGCCGGCCAGTCCAACATGAAGCAGGTCTGGCTGGAGTGTGGCGGCAAGAGCGCCAATCTGGTCTTCGCCGATGTCGACGACCTCGAGGCCGCGGCCGATGCGGTGTGTGCCGGCATCTTCACCAACCAGGGTCAGGTCTGCTCGGCCAACTCTCGGCTGCTCGTGGAGCGGCCGATCAAGGAGGCGCTGCTCGACCTGGTCGTCGAGCGGGCCAAGGCGCTGACGTTCGGTGACCCTCTCGACCCCACCACCACCTTCGGCCCACTGGTCACCGCCGAGCACGCGGCGCGGGTGATGGGGATGGTCGAGGACGGCGCTCGAAACGGCACCGTGCTGCTGGGTGGGCGGGCGAGTGGCCCGAGCCCGGCGTACGTCGAGGCGACGATCCTCGACGACGTCCGCCTCGACTCACGGATCGCCCGCGAGGAGGTGTTCGGGCCGGTCCTGTCCGTCTTCGCCTTCGACGAGGAGGACGAGGCGCTGGCGATGGCCAACGACTCGATCTACGGGCTGGCCGCATCGTTGTGGACCGGCGGCCTCGCCAGGGCCCACCGGGTGGCCCCACGGCTCCGCGCCGGGACGGTCTCGATCAACACCGTCGACGCGCTGGACGTCGGCACGCCGTTCGGCGGCTTCGGTGCGTCCGGCTTCGGCCGTGATCTGTCGCCGCATGCGATCGACAAGTTCACCGGTCTGAAGACCACCTGGCTGCATCGGCCGGAGTGACCCGACGAAGTGGGTCGGCCCCGGCGCGTGCCTGTCACTGTTCCTCGGCGGTGAGGTCGATGGTGTGCCACCCGGTCGCGCCGTCGGGCACCACGTCGGCGATCTCTCCGGTCTGCACCTCACCGGTCTTGTCGATGGCTCGCACCGCTAGCTGGTGATCGCCCTCGGCGACGTCGATCGACGCGACCCACTGCACCCAGGTGTCGTCGGTCGACACGTGCCCGACGACGGCGGTCACCCACTCGCCCCCGTCGAGTGACACCTCCACCGACCTGATGCCGGTGGTCTGGGCCCAGGCCAGACCGCCGACCTTCAGTTGCCCCACCGGGACGGAGTCGCCCGACGACGGCACGTCGATCCGCGACGACAGCTTGACCGGGGCGATCTCGGCCCATCCTCGCTGGACCCAGTAGGGCTCGATCTTGTCGAAGCGGGTGATCTCCATGTCGACCACCCACTTGCAGGCGGAGACATAGCCGAAGAGTCCGGGCACGATCGTGCGGACCGGAAAGCCGTGCTCGATCGGCAACGGCTCCCCGTTCATCGCCAGTGCCAGCATCGCCTGGCGGTCGTCGAGCAGGGCGGTCACCGGTGTGCCGCACGTCCAACCGTCCTCCGATGTCTGCAGCACGGCGTCCGCACCTGCCTGCACGCCGGCCTTCTCGAGCAGACCCTTCAGCAGCACTCCACTCCACCAGGCGTTGCCGATCAGGTCACCGCCAACCGGGTTCGAGACACAGTTCAAGGTCATCCACAGCTCGGTCTTCTCCATGTCGAGCAGGTCCTGATAGGTCAGCTCGAAGGGATGGTCGACCAGTCCATGGATGCGCAGCTTCCACTCGGTCGGATCGATGGTCGGGGTCGTGATGACGGTGTGCACGATGTAGAAGTCGTCGTTCTCGGTCAGCCACGGGGTCAGCCCCGCCAGTTTGAGGCGCGCTCGCGCCGGGATGGCCGGCATCGTCACACCGTCGAGGCGGACCAGGCTGCGCGCCTCCTCCACGGCGCGAGCGCCCGCTCCCTTCACGCGAGTGAGGACGCCCACCCCGACCGAGGCCAAGCCGACGACCCCCACCCGCACCAGGAAGCCGCGACGGCTGAGCATCCCCGGCGTGTCGACCCCGGATGCTCCGCTCGTGCCCTCAGCCCGCCGGGAGGCCGCAACCGTGGTCAATCCGCCGGCCAGCCAGGCGAACACGGCGAGCCAGGTCAGGTAGCCCACCACCACCGGCACCAGTCGGGTCGGGGTGCCCTGCGGTCCGGTGAGGACTGCGGCAACCGCCAGCCCACCCATCGCGGTGAAGACCGCGACCGCTCCCCAGGAGTGTCGACGCCCGAGCAGTCCGGCCGCAGCGAAGCAGAGCAGAGAGCCGATCACCGTGCCCGCCACCAGGAGCGGCTTGTCCCAGTGCCCGACCAGCGCGATCAGCCTTTCGGCGAGCTGACCAGGGGTGACCCGGATAACCATCTCCGCGACCGCCACGACCGGCTGCTCACGCACCACCAGCAACACCGAGGCGAGCAGGCTGACGACCAGACCGGCCAGACCGGCGAACAGCCCAGCCACCACCCACGCGGTGCGTGACGACCTCACCTGATCGATTGTGACGCATCCCGGCCAGACCGGCCCCGCCGGTCGGGGGCCACGATCGGGCATGATGCGACTGTGACTGGCGATCGGGTGGGCATCGGTGTCGACGTGCACCGCCTGGTGGCCGGCGTACCCCTCCATCTGGCCGGCCTGGACTGGCCGGAGGAGCCGATGGGCCTAGAAGGCCACTCCGACGGCGACGTCGCGGCGCATGCCGCGTGCGACGCGCTGCTGTCGGCGGCCGGGTTGGGCGATCTGGGCAGCAACTTCGGCACGGCTGACCCCGCCTGGGCCGGCGCCTCGGGGGTCACCCTGCTCACCGAGGCGGTGGGCCGTGTGCGAGCGGCCGGATTCACCATCGTCAACGTCGCAATCCAGGTGATCGGCAACCGACCCCGGCTGGCGGCGCGTCGGGCAGAGGCGGAGCAGACCCTGACCGCCGCCGTCGGTGCACCCGTCTCGGTGTCGGCCACCACCACCGACGGCCTCGGCCTCACCGGCCGCGGCGAGGGCATCGCCGCCATCGCCACCGCCCTCCTCCACTAACCCTTCCGCTCGCGCAGAAGGAGTTGGCAGGCGTGGATGCCCCTTGCGCCGGGTGATCGGCATCACCTAGTATCGGAACGTACGTGACAACGATCTGCACAAACGTGCATAGGAGGCAGACGGGATGAGCGGAGCGCCGCTAGCCAGCCCGGAGAACGCGCGTCGGACCCTCGAGACCATGTGGACGATTCGACGCTTCGAGGAGGCGGTCGACGATCTGTTCGCCCGCGGCCTGATGCACGGCACGATGCACCTGTCCATCGGGGAGGAGGCATCCGCAACCGGCATCTGCCTGGCCCTGCGCGAGGACGACGCCATCACCTCCACCCACCGAGGTCACGGCCACTGCATCGCCAAGGGCGCCGACCTGGTCCGGATGATGGCCGAGCTGCTCGCCAAGGAGACCGGTTATTGCCGTGGTCGCGGCGGCTCGATGCACATTGCCGATGTCGCCACCGGCAACCTGGGCGCCAACGGCATCGTGGCCGGCGGCATCCCGATCGCCACCGGCGCGGCGCTCGCCTTCAAGATGCGGGGCGAGGACCGTGTGGTCGCCTGCTTCTTCGGCGACGGCGCCACCAACGAAGGCGCCTTCCACGAAGCGGTCAACCTGGCCGCGATCTGGAAGCTGCCGGTGGTCTTCGTCTGCGAGAACAACAAGTACGGCATGTCCTTCTCCACCGAGAAGGCGTTCGCCATCGAGCACATCGCCGACCGCGCCGCGGCGTACGGCTTCCCTGGCGTCACCGTCGACGGCAACGACGTGGTCGCGGTGTACGACGCGGCGCAGGCCGCCGTCGACCGGGCTCGCGCCGGCGAGGGGCCAACTCTGATCGAGACACTGACCTACCGCTGGAAGGGTCACAGCAAGTCCGACAAGAACCTCTACCGCACCAAGGACGAGATCGCCGAGTGGCGTGATGACGACCCGATCCCCGACTTCGAGCGGAAGGTCGTCGAGGCGGGCCTGCTCACCGACGACGAGGTCGCACAGGTCCGCGCCCAGGTGATGGACCGGCTGCGCGACGCCGTCCGCACCGCCAACGCCGCCCCCGACGCCGACCCGGCCGACCTGCTCACCGCGGTCTACGCGGACGCCTGAGAGCCCAGAGGACACACCTGATGACTGTGCAGACCACATCCGCACCGGCAGAGACCGGCGACCGCATCATCACCTACGCCGAGGCCGTCCGCGAGGCGATCGGCCAGGCCATGGAGGCCGACGACCGCGTCTTCATGCTCGGCGAGGACATCGGCGTCTACGGCGGCGCGTTCGGCGTCAGCGGGGACCTCTACCACCGCTTCGGCGCCGAGCGGATCCGGGACACCCCCATCTCCGAGCTCGGCATCGTCGGCGCCGCCGTCGGTGCCGCACTCGCGGGCATGCGGCCCATCGTGGAGATCCAGTTCTCCGACTTCACCAACCAGGCGATGGACCAGATCGTCAACCAGGCCGCCAAGATCCACTTCATGCTCGGCGGCGCGACCAGCGTGCCGATGGTGCTGCGGGCACCGCTCGGCTCCGGCACCGGAGCCGCCGCCCAGCACTCGCAGAGCCTGGAGGCCTGGTTCGCACACGTGCCCGGCCTCAAGGTCGTCATGCCGGCGACCGCGGCCGACGCGAAGGGCCTGCTCCTCGCGGCGATCGACGACCCCAACCCCGTGATCGTGCTCGAGCACAAGTTGCTCTACCGCGAGTCCGGGCCGGTGCCGACTGAGGCGGTGCGCACCCCGCTCGGCGAGTCCGCGGTGCGCCGTGAGGGTGGCGATCTCACCATCGTCGCCACCGGCGTGATGGTGTCCCGGTCGCTGGCTGCCGCCGAGGAGCTCGCAGGTGAGGGCATCGAGGCGACCGTCATCGACCCCCGCACGCTCAGCCCGCTCGACGACGCGCCGATCCACCAGAGCGTCTCGCGCACCGGCCGCGTGCTGCTCGTCCAGGAGGCTCCGGGCCACACCGGCTTCACCGCCGAGATCGCCGCCCGCATCGCGGGGTCGGACACGATCTACCGGCTGCTCGCCCCGATCAAGAGACTCTCCGGGCTCGACGTGCCCATCCCCTACGCCCCCCAGCTGGAGAAGGCCTGCGTCCCGCAGACCCCCGACATCGTCGACCAGGCGCGCACCCTGGTGAAGGAGTCCTGATGGCTCGCCTGGCGATCCGCATGCCCAAGATGTCGATGACGATGACCGAGGGCGAGGTCTCGGAGTGGCACGCCAAGGTCGGCGACGAGATCGCCGTCGGCGACGTGGTCTGCGAGGTGATGACCGACAAGGTCGACATGGAGGTCGAGAGCACCGTCGCCGGCACCCTCGTCGAGATCGCGGTCGAGTCGGGCATGGCCGAGGTCGGTGCCCCTATCGCCTGGGTCGAGGGCGAGGACGACGGCGGTGGCTTCGGCGACCTGCTGCTCGAGCCCGAGCCTGAGCCTGAGGCAGCTGCCCCCGTCGAGGTCGAGGAGCCAGCCGGGCCGTCCGTCGAGGCCGTCGGCACCACGCCTGAGCCCTCTTCGGCAGTCGAACCCGTCCAACCCACCGGACCCACCCCGGCGATCCCTCGCGCCCGAGGTCTGGCCCGCGAGCATGGGGTCGATCTGGACGCCATCTCGGGCTCCGGTCCCGACGGCCTGGTCACCGTGCCCGACGTGGAGGCCAAGCTCACCCCGGTCGCGCCGGCGGCGCCCGCCGCACCGGTCGCTCCGGCAGCCCCTGCGGCTGCACCAGCCGTCGCCAGCGCACCCGCGGCCAAGCCGGTGTCCGCGGACCGACGCGCCGCCGTACGCTCCATCGTGGCTCGCACCATGGAGCCGAGCGCCCTCATCCCGCAGTTCACCGTCTGGCGCGACCTGGAGCTCGACACCGCGAACGCGCACCGCAACGGGGTCTCGTGGAACACCCTGTTGCTCAGCTCCTACGCCAAGGCGCTGCGCGAGGTGCCCGAGCTGCTCTCCCGCTGGGAGGACGGTCGTCCCGTCGACTCCGGCCCGCCGGCGCTCGCCGTGGCCGTCGCCACCGAGCGCGGTCTGCTGGTCCCCGTCATGGTGGAGCCGGATGCGATGACTCCCGCCGAGCTCGACGCCGAGCTCAAGGCAGTGGTCGCCGAGGCGCAGCGCGGCAAGATCGCCCCCGACCACCTGGCCATCGCCAACGGCTCGCTATCCAACCTCGGCGGCATGGGCGTGGACAGGTTCCAGGCGCTGTTGACGCCGCCGCAGGCCTCGGTGCTGTCGGTCGGCTCGATCAAGCAGCGTCCGGTCGCGGTGCCCGGCGGCGTCGGGCTCGCCCTCACCGTGACCGTGGGTCTCACCATCGACCATCGCGTGGCAGACGGCATGCACGGCGCCCGTCTGCTGGACGGCCTGGCCGGCCACCTAGCCGGGGATGTGGCCGGCTGATTGGCTGATCAGAGACAGCTCCACCAACACGACAAGGAGGTCGTGCACATGAAGAAGGTGCTCGTCATCTGCGGCACCGGAGTAGCCACCTCGACCGTGGTCGCGACCGAGATCCGGGAGCACTGCGCGTCGCATGGGATCGACGTCTCGGTGGCCCAAGGCAAGGTCATGGACCTGCTCTCCGGCAACCCCGACGTCGACCTGATCGTCTCGACCACCGAGGTGCCGGACACCATCACGGTCCCGGTGGTCGCCGGCCTGCCCTTCCTCACCGGGATGGGCAAGGACAGCGCCCTCGAGGAGATCACTCGCGCCTTGAGCTAGACCCCTGCTGGGCAACACCGGACCGAGCAACCTCGCACTCTTCCGGCCCGCCCCGCGGACCGGAGACTTCCTCACCCCTGAGAGGAGAACTCCACCATGGAAGCCATTTCCGCATATCTCAACGATCTGGGCGCTGCCGTCGTCCTGCCGATCCTGATCACGATCTTCGCGCTGATCCTCGGCCAGACGTTCGGCAAGTCCCTGCGCTCCGGCATCTTGATCGGTGTCGGCTTCGTCGGCATCAACCTGGCTATCGGCCTGCTCTTCGGACAGGTCAGCCCGGTCGCGCAGGCCATGGCCGACCGCTTCGACGTCAGCCTCGACGTGGTCGACGTCGGCTGGCCGTCCAGTGCCGCGATCGCCTTCGGCTCGCACGTCGGCGCCGTCATCATCCCGTTCTGCCTCGCCCTCAACATCGTGCTGCTCCTGCTGGGGCTCACCCGGACTTTCGACATCGACCTGTGGAACTACTGGCACTTCGCCCTGGTCGGCGCCCTGGTCGCGGTCGGCAGCGGCAGCTTCTGGTGGGGCCTGTTCGCCGCCGGCGTGGCCATGATCATCGTCTTGGCGATGGCGGACTACGCGGCGCCGTACATCCAGAAGTACTTCAACTACCCCGACATCTCCTTCCCGCACGGCACCAGTGCGCCGTATGCCTTCTTGGCGATTCCGCTCAACGCGCTGATGGACAAGATCCCCGGCCTGAACAAGGTTGAGGCCGACCCGGCCGCCATCAACAAGAGGTTCGGCATCTTCGGCGAGACGGTGTTCCTCGGCGCGGTCATCGGCCTGGTGCTGGGCCTGGCCGGCTACGGCTTCGGCGACCCCCGTGCGGACTCGATCGCGATCTTGACCCTGGCGATCAACCTGGCCGCGATCATGGTGATCCTGCCGCGGATGGTATCGATCCTGATGGAGGGTCTGATCCCCGTGTCGGAGGCGGCGCGCAACTTCATGTCCAAGCGCTTCCCCGGTCGCAAGTACTACATCGGCCTGGACTCCGCCATCGCGATCGGTCACCCTGCGGTCATCGCGACCTCGTTGATCCTGGTGCCGATCACGCTGCTGGTCGCGATCATCTTGGCCCCGGTGGGCAACCGGGTGCTCCCGCTGGTCGACTTGGCCACCATCCCCTTCATCGTGGCGGTGATGGTCCCGATCTTCCGGGGCAACATCATCCGCTCGGTGATCGGCGGCACCATCGCCCTCGGTGGCGGCCTGTTCATCGCCACCGCCATCGCGCCGACCTTCACCGAGGTGGCGCTGCGGTCCGGCTTCAAGAACACCACCGGCGCTGCCGAGATCTCCTCACTGGTCGACGGCGCCAACCCGCTGACCGGCCTGCTGGTGTGGTTCGGCTACATCGGCCCGGTGATGAACGTGATCGCCTTGGTGGGCGCCCTGGCCTTCGCCTGGTGGGTGCGCGGCGTGATGAAGAAGCGGGACGCGGCCGCGCTGGCCGCAGAGTCCGCCGCGGCGACCCCGGAGGGTTCGGCGTGACCGACACCGTCGATGCCCGGCCGGTGGCCTCACTCACCTTCGTGAGGCCGCCGGTCGGCGACGCCGAAGAGGCCCTGCTCCTGCTCACCCGGGCGGCGGTGGAGCAGGGCTATGCCCTCTCGACACTGCCGGACGCGGTCGTCGACCGCGAGCGCCAGCACCCCACCGGTCTACCTACCCCACTCCCCTGCGCCATCCCGCACGCCGATGCCAGCCACGTGCAACGTCCGGGCATCGGCCTGCTGCTGGCCGACCAGCCGCTGGCGTTCGGCGAGATGGGGAGCCGGGATCGGACCGTGGCCGCGCGGTTGGTCGTGCTGCTCCTCGTCGACGACCCGGCCAGCCAGGTGGGCCTGCTCGGCGGCCTGGTGCGCACCCTGCAACGAGCCGACCTCGAGGAGTTCCTGACCGCCGACCTGGCCGGACCGGACGACCTCGCCGCTCGGCTCACCGCGGCTCTCGACGACCAGGCAGGGACGTCTCCGTGAAGCAGCCCTCGCGAGACGTCGTACGACATGGTCGCCGGAGCGACCAGAACCGATGACGTCCGCCGGAGCGCGAGATTTTCCGGCCAGGGTCTTGACGTGAGTGACGTCACACCTCTACGTTTCAGTGAACAGATGTGCAAACGATAGTCACGGAGGTGACGATGCCAGCGCCGCGGGACCCCAGCACCCTGCTCGCCGCAGCGCGGCTGTACTACCTCGAGGGCAAGTCCCAGCACGACATCGCCGCCGAGCTCGGCACCAGCCGGTCGAACGTGTCCCGGATGCTCACCGAGGCGCAGCGACAAGGCATCGTCGAGATCCGGGTACACGACCCGGCCGGGCGCGCCCGCGACCTGGAGAACGCCCTGCGCAAGCGGTTCGGCCTCCACGACGTCCGCGTGGCCGCCCGCGGTGCCGGTCGGCCCGGCCGAGCCGAGGAGCAGGTCGGCACCCTCGCCGCCCAGCTGCTGGTCGACTCCCTCGCCGACTCCATGACGATCGGGATGAGCTGGGGCCACGGCCTGCAGTCGATGGTGTGGGCGACCCCTCAGACCGGCGACTACAACCTGCAGGTCGTCCAGCTCGTCGGTGGGATGTCCTCGATCAGCAACGAGATCAGCGGGCACGAGCTGGTCCGCGAGCTGGCGTCCCGGCTCGGGGCGTCCTACACCTTCTTGCACTCACCGGCGACGTTCTCCACCAGCATCGCCCGCGACACCATGCTCGCCGAGCCCTCGGTCGCCCAGGCGCTCGCGCTGGCTCGCCAGGCAGATCTCGCCTTCGTCGGCATCGGCACCCCCAGTCACGGCTCCTCGGCAGCGATCCTGTCCAGCCTCGACCTCAGTGCGGACGAGGAGAAGGAGTTCTGGGCCACCGATCCGGTCGGCGACGTGGCGGCCCGCTACTTCACCGCCACCGGCGCACCCGTGCTCGGCGCCGTCGAGGACCACGTGCTCGGCATCTCGCTCGCCGAGCTGGTCGAGATCCCCAACGTGGTCGGTGTGGCCTCCGGACGCGCCAAGGCAGCCGGCGTCCTCGGCGCCCTGCGCGGGCACCTGATCGACTCTCTCGTCTGCGACGAGAGCCTGGCCCGTTGCGTGCTGAGCGACGACGCCGAACTGACCCAGCACACCAGCCCCACCAAGGGAGTGAAGAGATGAGCACCGCCTTCTGGATCCTCGCGGCGGTCGTCGCCGGCTGGATCGTCCAGCTCTACCTCAGCTATCGCCAGTCGATGCAGTTCATGGCAGATGTCCGCAAGCTGCGCAGCGTCGGCAAGGTCAGCATCGGAGTGGGCGGCAAGCGCTACCGCGGTGGCCGGGCGTACGTCGCCATGGCGTTCGACGACGACGGCGTCGTGCGCGACGCCCTCACTCTCCAGGGCTGGACGACCTTCGCCCGCTCCAAGCCCCTACCGGCGTTGCTCGGGCGGCGCGCCAACCAGATCAAGGGCGACCGGGAGATCCCCGGTCTGTCCCGTCAGCAGCGAGAAGCCGCCCGACAGGCGGCCGAGCTGCTCCTGCAGGAAGGGAGTCGCACCACCACCAAGTCCCCCCTGTAGGAGGAGGTCGCGCGGCGACCCGGGATGGCGCCCGAGCCGTCGCACGACCCGCGTCGAGCGGAACCTCCGCACTGCAACACAGGCGATGCCAGGCAAGCATCAACCAGGCCTTCGCGAAGGCCGACCCCGACAAGGAGAAATCATGCCATTCACACCATGGCTGGCGGGCATCCTGCTCGCCGCCGATGACACCGTCGAGGACCCTGGTGGGTTCTTCGGCGCCCTGGCCAAGGCGGCCGAGTGGTTCATCGGGCTGTTCAACGCCGGCGGCGAGGTCTTCATGGGCCTGGTCACGGGGATCATCCCGACCCTGATCGTGCTGCTCACCGCGGTCAACGCGCTCATCCGGCTGATCGGGCCCGAGCGCATCGAGAAGCTGGGCGAGGCCGCGGGCCGACCCGGGCTCCAGTGGTATCCCGTGCGCTACCTGGTGCTGCCAGTGCTCTCGGTGTTCTTCCTGACCAACCCGATGGCCTACACGATGGGCCGGTTCCTACCGGAGCGCTACAAGCCGGCGTTCTACGACTCGGCGGTCAGCTTCGTGCACCCGATCACCGGCATCTTCCCGCACGCCAACCCCGGCGAGCTGTTCGTCTACCTGGGCATCGCAGCGGGCATCACGTCACTCGGTCTGAACACCAGTGAGCTCGCCGTGCGCTACCTGATCGTCGGCATGGTGGTCATCTTGATCCGCGGCATCGTCACCGAGCTCATCACCGCGCGGATGCTCTCGCGTCGGGCCGGTGCGGCAGAGGAGGCAGCAGCATGAGCACCACCACCAGCACCGGCGGAGCCATGAGCGGCTTCAACAAGATCCTGGTCACGGTCGGCAAGGCCGTCGGCGGCGTCGTCGGCACGCTCTACCAGGCCGGCCGCGACTCGGTCGACACCATCATCCGCAACATCTTGCCTTTCATGGCCTTCATCGCGGTCCTGATCGGCATCATCAACAAGACCGGACTCGGCGACTGGCTGGCGCACCTCATCACGCCGCTGGCCAGCAACCTGCTCGGCCTGCTCGTGATCAGCATCTTCTGTGCGATCCCGATCCTGTCGCCGGTGCTCGGCCCAGGCGCGGTCATCGCTCAGGTCGTCGGCGTGCTGCTCGGCACCCGCATCGGCAAGGGCGACATTCCCCCGCAGTACGCCCTGCCGGCGCTGTTCGCGATCGACCCGCAGGTCGGCTGCGACTTCATCCCGGTCGGCTTGGCCCTCGGAGAAGCGGAACCTGAGACAGTTGAGGTGGGCGTGCCCGCCGTGCTGATCTCCCGGCTCTTCACCGGCCCGTTGAGCGTGGTGATCGCCTGGCTCGCGAGCTTCGGCCTCTACCCCAGCAGTAACTGAACAACCTAGGAGAAGAGCAATGACTGAGTACAAGTCCGTCAAGGTCACCAAGGGCAAGGGCGGCTGGGGTGGGCCATTGACCATCACCCCGACCGACGCTCGGCCGCTGGTCGCCTCGATCACCGGTGGCGGCATCCACCCGGTGGCGCAGAGGATCGCCGATCTCACGGGAGGCGAGGCCTTCGACGGCTTCTCCAGCTCGGCGCCCTTCGACAAGATCGCCGTCGCAGTCATCGACTGCGGTGGCACTGCACGCGTCGGGGTCTACCCGATGAAGAAGGTCCTCACCGTGGACATCCACGCCACCAGCCCGGCCGGGCCGCTGGCGCAGTTCATCACCGAGGAGCTCTTCGTCTCCGGCGTCAAGCCCGAGGACGTGCAGGAAGCATGAGCGCCACCGACTCGACCCCGAACGATGCAACGGTGGTGTACGAGTCGGTGGTGACGGGGGTGGGCGGCCAGGTCGAGGCGTTCCTCGACCATGGCCTGCTCATTTTCTTCGGCGATCAATCCCCGGCGGAGCTGCACGACATCTCCGTGCTGCACTCCGCCGGGGTCGCCGAGGACGGTCCCCGTCCCGGGGACGTGATCGATCTCGGGTCCACCTCTCTCGAGGTGCTCGCCGTCGGTGACGTCGTCCGCGACAACCTCCTCAATCTCGGCCACCTCGACCTCAAGGCGGACGGCCGCACCGACGCCAAACTTCCCGGTGACGTCTGCGTGCCGGTCGGCCAGCTCCCCCTCCTCCAGGCAGGCGACACCTGGCGCATTCGACGCCCGCAATCCGCGACGACACCAGCAAAGGACGAAGCATGAACACCCCACGAAGTTGCGGACTTCCCCCGCTCCGCTCCTCCACTCCACAACTCCGAGGGGGCCCCGAGTGAGTTACCGCACCCGACTGCAGCAGCGCCTCGAGGAGACCGGGCGACCGCTGCGAGTCGGCCTGGTCGGCTCTGGCCAGATGGGTCGCGGCTTCGCGGCCCAGCTGCTCAAGATGCCCGGCATCAACCTGTCCGTGGTCTTCGACGTCGATCGCGCCCGGGCGGAGGAGGCGTTCACCCAGGCCGGTGTCAAGCCGTCCTCGGTGACCGACACCGACGCCGCGATCACGGCCATCGAGAACAACGAGTCGGTGGCGTTGAGCAACGTCGACGAGGTCGGCGCGCTGCCCCTCGACGTACTCGTCGAAGCCACCGGGGTCCCCGATGTCGGTGCTCGCACCGCCGTCGAGGCACTCTCCTCGGGCATGGACTACGCCACCCTCAACGTCGAGCAGGACGTCACCGTCGGTCGCTACATGCTCCAGCTGGCGCAGGAGTCCGGCCAGCTCTACTCCGTGTGCCGGGGCGACGAGCCGGTCGAGACGAAGATCCTGGTCGACTTCGCCAGGGACCTGAACTTCGAGATCATCTGCGCCGGCAAGGGCAAGAACAACCCGCTCGACCCCTATGCCACCCCGGACAAGCTGGCCGCCGAGGCGGCCCAGAAGAAGATGAACCCGAAGATGCTGTGCGAGTTCGTCGACGGCTCCAAGGCCATGATCGAGATGGCCGCGCTGGCCAACACGACCGGCCTGGAGATGAGCAAGCGCGGGATGTACGGTCCGCAGTCCACCGTGCCCACCCTGCACGACACCTTCCGTCTGCAAGAGGACGGCGGCGTGCTCGACCGGCCGGGCGTCGTGGACTACTGCATCGGCCCGGTGGCACCGGGTGTCTTCGTGGTGGTCCGCTCCGACGACCCGTACGTCGTCCACGAGATGTCCTACCTCTCGATGGGTCCGGGGCCCTACTTCTCGCTCTACCGGCCCTACCACCTGGCCTCCATCGAGGCGCCGCTCACGGTCTACGAAATGGCGCTGGACCGGACTCCGAGCCACACCTCGGAGCACTGGACCTCCGAGGTCGGCGCCGAGGCCAAGCGCGACCTGAAGGCGGGCGAGGTCATCACCGGCATCGGCACCGACACCATCCGTGGTGTCGCCGACAAGGCCGACGACTTCCTCGCAGACGGTTGCGTGCCGCTGGGCGTGCTGGCGGGGGCGCGGCTCACCCGTGACGTGCCAGTGGACCAGATGCTCACCTACGACGACGTCGAGCTGGACGAGAGCTCCCTCATCGTCCAGATGCGCCGCCACCAAGAAGCCCTGGCCCGTGGCGAGCAGGCCCCCACCCTTGCCGAGCTCCGCGAGGCCTTCCGCCGCCGCTGAGCCACACCGGCGTCTCCACCTCAACGTCGGGCCTGCCGAGGATCCCCCGCCTCGGCAGGCCCGATCTCCATTTCCCACTGACCCACCGGCTGCCTGTGGTTGCGGTCTTGAGGTTGCGGTCGGTGAGCGGGTGCGGTGCTGGCGCGGTGACCACCGCGGCGGGTGAGCCGAACCCGGCTGCGGTCGGCGAACCTGACGCGGTGGCCGGGTGGGCACAGGGGCCCCACAGCGCCGTGGATGGGACTGGCCCCCCTGCGCGAAGCATGCGAGCGCAGGGGTGGATGGCGCGCGGGGCCCCTGTGCCCACCCGGACGCCGCACCCGCTCACCGACCGCAACCCATGGACCGCAACCACGCTTGGCACCTCGCGCAACCAGAGGGGAGCACGGGGAGGGGTGAGCTGAGTGGGAGGCGCTACAGTCGCCGGGTGTCCACCCGCTCCGGTCAGCCTGTGCCCGATGGCGTGTCCGTCAATGGTGTCGGCGGGCGTCGGGGAACCCGGGCAGCGTTGGTGATGCTGGCGGCGGGCGACGGCAGGCGCACCGGCCACGACACCAACAAGGTGCTGCTCCCACTCGCTGGAAGACGGGTCTACACCTGGGCGATCAGGTGGGCGCGGGAGCTGCCCGGGATCGTGCGGACCGTACTGGTGATCCGGGAGCAGGATCGCGACACGATCGAGACGACGCTGACCCGTGAGGTGGAGGATCTCGACGTCACCGTGGTGACCGGGGGGACCAGTCGGCACGGCTCGGAGTGGGCGGCGCTGCAGGTGCTGGCGCCCGACATCGAGCGCGGAGACCTGGACGTGGTGGTGATCCACGATGCGGCGCGGCCACTCGCCAGCACGGCACTGTTCAGCAGGGTGATCACCTGCGCAGCCGAGCACGGTGGCGCGTTGCCCGCGTTGATCCAGGACGACCTGACAGCGGTCGAGCCAACCGACCCCCTGCCCGACCTCGAGGTGATCGCGGTGCAGACGCCACAGGCGTTTGCGGCGCCGCCGCTGCTGGCGGCCTACCGTCGCGCCGACCGCGACGGCTTCATCGGGACCGACACGGCGAGCTGCATGGAGCGCTACACCGACTCCCCGGTGCACTGGGTCGACGGAGACGCACGGAACATCAAGATCACCTTCCCCGAGGACCTGTTCCTCGCCGAGCGTCTGCTGGCCAAGGCAGGGTGGGACCTGACCGGCCTGCCGCACCCACGGACCGAAGCACAGGATGCGCGGCACCGGCGCCACCTGCGGGACCTGTGGCGGATGGGAGAGCGGACATGAACGTCGCGCATGCTGACCTGCTCTGCGAGACCTGCGACCAGGTCACCGAACACGAGCTGCACTACGCGGGCCGGATCTTGGAATCGGTCCGCTGCACCCGGTGCGGCAGCCACATGGAGCTCTCCCAGAGCGCCCTGCTGCCGGCGTACGTCCACGACCTGGAGCAGCGGGTGGTCAGCAAGCCGCGGCGGCTGGCGCACCGGGCGACCCGAGACCCGGTCGCCTTCTTCAAGGGGCTGCCTGCGGCGGTGCTGCGGCAGCCGGTCAAGTTCCTGGGCGAGTTCCGCGGGCTGTTTCGGCGCTGACCGGAGAGCGGAGCTGGCGGCTCATCTCGACCGCCGCCTCGAGCAGGTGGATCGACGACTCGTCGCAGACCCGGCGGGCCAGCGACGGTGCGCGGACCAGCTCGACCGGACCGCGCTCGCGGGCCCAGGCGACCAGCGCGGTGAAGTCCTCCACGGGCGGTGGCAGCGGGTCACCGAGGAGCGCCGCGCCGAGCACGACCGGCGAGGTCACGGTGGCGATCCGGTCCCGGTCGATGGTGCCCTCGATCTGGTCGCCGCGAACGGCCTTGAGGGTGTCGGTGACGGGGCGTACGCCGACCAGCGTCGTCTCCGGTTCACGTTCGGCCCGCTCAGCGAGGGCGACCAAGAAGTCCGCCGGTGTGAGCGGGCATAGCGGGTCGTGCAGCAGCACCGGGCCGGCGGAGCCGTGCGAGTGCAGCCGCTCGGCCCACCAGTCCGCGACGGTGAGCAGCGGGGTGTCCGGATCGAGGTCGTCGCGATCGATGGCGCTGAGCTGACCGTGTCCCGCGTCGACGACCACGGTGGGCCGATGCCCGGCGAGCGCACCGAGGGCGTGCTCGTAGAGCGGGAGTCCGTGCAGAGTGGTGAATGGGAGGGCCCCCCGGCCCGCCAGCATCACGGCGAAGGACGCGGCGCTCACGACACTTGCCTGGACACGAACGGCCAAGGCCCCCAGCGCATGCCGGGGGCCTTGTCACCAATGATTGGCACGAGCGTCAGGAGGCGAGCACCTCATCGAGGAGCGCCTCTGCCTTGTCCTCGTTGGTCCGCTCGGCCAGCGCGAGCTCGGAGACCAGGATCTGCCGAGCCTTGGCCAGCATCCGCTTCTCGCCCGCGGACAGGCCGCGGTCACGCTCACGGCGCCACAGGTCGCGGACGACCTCGGCCACCTTCATCACGTCACCACTGTGCAGCTTCTCCAGGTTGGCCTTGTAGCGGCGCGACCAGTTGGTCGGCTCCTCCACGTGGGCCGCGCGCAGCACGTCGAAGACCCGGTCGAGGCCCTCCTTGTCGACCACGTCGCGCACCCCGACCAGATCGAGGTTGCAGGCCGGCACCCGGACGACAAGATCTTGTTGTGCAACGATCCTCAAGACGAGGTACTGCCGGTCCTCCCCCTTGATCTGCCGCATCTCGATGTCTTCGATGACCGCGGCCCCGTGATTCGGGTAGACAACGGTTTCCCCGACAGTGAAAGTCATATGCAAAGTACCCCTTCCTTCGGGTTAGTCTACCACGTCCGCCGACCTGCTCTGACCGCGTTTGCGCAGGTCAGAGGCCACATGGGGGCTTGACAGAACCCCCGTGGATGTGATGGGCAGGAGTCCGGGGGCGACCCGCAGGTCAGGGCGCAGGAGCGATAGGCTGGCCGCGCAGCACCACCGACCAGACCTGACCGCTCGACCGCGACGGGTCGCCGTAGGACCGAACACGACCGAAGGGGCCAGGCTCGCATGCACCTCCGCCGAAGCACCGCACTCCTCGTGGGTGCCCTCCTGATCGCCCTGTCCGCCCTGTCGGCGTGTGCCGCCGACGGCCGCAACGCCGCCACCGGCAAGGTCAACCAGATGACCGTCGGTGTCGACCATCGCGACGGCCAGGTCTTCGTGCTCAACGCGGTCGTGGTCTCCAAGAGCAAGGGCTCCGGCACCTTCGTCGCGACCCTGGTCAACAAGTCACCCGACGCTGCACACACGCTGTCGGCGCTGTCGGGCGACGAGCTCAAGGTCGACCCGTTCTCTCCGGTCAGCGTCCCGCCGCAGGGGCTGGTCAACCTCGCAGAGGGTGATCGTGGACTCCCGCTCAGCGGCGATTTCTCCGCGGGTCAATACGTCCAGCTGACCGTTGCCCTGGGCGACTCCGAGAGCGCCGTCATGAACGTGCCGGTGGTGCCCGACTCCGGTGACTTCGCCGGGCTCGACCGCAGCGCTACCGCCTCCTGACCTGGGATCGACTCAGCGAGGCACACGCCCCCACCGACCAGTCCCCGTGGCTCACACCAGAAAGGCAGCGCCATGACCTACACCCTCGTCCTGCTTCGCCATGGTGAGAGCGAGTGGAACGCCAAGAATCTCTTCACCGGCTGGGTTGACGTCGACCTGACCGAGAAGGGTCGCGCCGAGGCGGTCCGCGGCGGTGAGTTGCTGCGCGAAGCAGATGTGCTGCCCGACATCGTCCACACCTCCCTGCAGCGTCGCGCCATCACCACGGCGTACCTCTCCTTGGACACCGCCGACCGGCACTGGATCCCCGTCAAGCGCTCCTGGCGGCTCAACGAGCGGCACTACGGGGCGCTCCAGGGCAAGAACAAGAAGGAGACGCTCGCGGAGTACGGCGAGGAGCAGTTCATGCTCTGGCGGCGCAGCTTCGACATCCCTCCCCCGCCGATTGCGGACGACGACGAGTTCTCCCAGGCTGGCGACCCGCAGTATGCCCACCTCGGCGCGGACATGCCGAGGACGGAGTGCCTCAAGGACGTCATCGCCCGGATGATGCCGTGGTTCGAGTCCGAGGTGGTGCCCGACCTGCAGACCGGCAAGACGGTGCTGGTCGCCGCCCACGGCAACAGCCTGCGCGGCATGGTCAAGCACCTCGACGGCATCAGCGACGCCGACATCTCAGCGCTGAACATCCCGACCGGCATGCCGCTGGTCTACCGACTCGACGAGTCCCTGAAGCCGATCGTGCCCGGCGGGGAGTATCTCGACCCCGAGGCCGCGGCCGTCGCAGCCGCCGCCGTGGCCAACCAGGGTCGCTGACCCGCCGCTCGGGCTTTGCAGCTGCCCAGCCGGGTTGG
>JBDHZT010000072.1:0-19653 GCA_039811985.1 Nocardioidaceae bacterium
GGTGTGGAACTACGACTTCGGCGGCCAGGCCAACGTGGTCGAGCTCTACATCTCCTACCTGCGCAAGAAGATCGACGTCGGTCGGGAGCCGATGATCCACACGATGCGCGGCGCCGGCTACGTGCTCAAGCCCGCTCCCGCCGACACGTGAGATCCCTGACCGGTCGACTTGTTGCCACCGTGGTCGCGCTGGTGGCGCTGGTCAGCCTGCTCGTCGTCGGGCTGACGACCATCGCCATGCAGAGCTACCTCGCCCACCGCCTCGATGAGCAGGTGCTGCAGACCCGAGTAGCGCCACCGCACCAGCTCGACCCCCTGGATGGACAGGGGTCCGCACCCGACGACGGCGGGCCGGGCGGCTGGATCGGGCCCGAGGACCGGAATCGGTACGGCGCGCCGGGCACCCTGAGTGCTCTCCTCCCGGTCTCGGGCACCACCGACGCCGTGGGTTCGGTGATCACCGGCGACGACGACGATGGCACCGATCTCACCTCGGCTGATCTCACCACCCTGGACGAGGTCCCGGTCGACGAGAAGGTGCACGTGGTGGACCTGCCCGATGCCGGCGAGTACCACGTCGTCGTACACAAGCTGACCAACCAGTCCGGCACCCAGGTCGGCCGGATGGTCGCCGGACTGCCGACGAGCGAGATCACCCGCACGCTGAACAGCCTGCTGACTCGCGGCGTCGCGGTCGCCGGACTCGGTGTGGCCCTGACGGCCGGACTCGGGCTCGCGCTGGTGCGCCGCCAGCTCCGGCCGCTGCGTGAGGTGGCCGCCACGGCCCATCGGGTTGCCGAGATCCCCTTGGCCGAGGGCGAGATCAACCTGACTGAGCGGGTGCCCGAGCACCTCACCGACGAGCGGACCGAGGTCGGCCAGGTCGGCGCCGCCCTGAACACACTGCTCAGCCATGTCGAGACCTCACTCGACGCTCGCCATCGCAGTGAGCAGCAGGTCCGCCAGTTCGTCGCCGACGCCTCACACGAGCTGCGCACCCCGCTGGCCACCATCATGGGCTACACCGAGCTCGCCCAGCGCCGCCCCGACGACGCCACGGGCACCGAGACGGCGCTGTCCAAGATCGGCGCCGAATCCGAGCGGATGGCCGCGCTGGTCCAAGACCTTCTTCTGCTCGCCCGCCTCGACGCCGGGCGGCCGCTGGAGCGCCATCCGGTCGACCTCTCCCGGCTCCTCGTCGAGGCCGTCTCCGACGCGCGTGTCCTCGCCCCCGACCACGAATGGCGGCTCGACCTGCCCGAGGACGCCGTCGAGGTGGTCGGTGACGAGCAGCGGCTGCACCAGGTGGTCACCAACCTGCTCACCAACGAACGGCGGCACACACCAGCCGGTACGACGATCACGGTGGCCGCTCGGCGCTGGGAGAGCACCGGACAGATCACCGTGCACGACGACGGTCCCGGCTTCCCGGCCGAGCTTGTCGACCAAGCCTTCGAGCGATTCGCCCGTGCCGACACCGCCCGCTCCCGCAGCGGCGAGGGCGGGGTCGGGCTCGGTCTCTCCCTGGTCAAGGCGATCGTGACCGCCCACGGCGGGGAGGTCACGCTGACCAGTCGCCCCGGGGACACCACGTTGACCATCTCGCTGCCCACGACCTAGACGACATGTTCCAAGGGGAAGTGCGGGACTCGCGGCCCCCCTTGGAATAGGTCGTCTAGCGGTGCCGGTCAGCGGATCAGTCTCGGGTGAGGGGGGTGGAGAGGGGTAGCACGCCGGGGGACTTCGCCCGGAACAGGGCCGCCGGACGACCCCGGCCAACAGGTGACGGACGGGTCTCGCCCGTCTCGACGACGAAGTCCTCAGTGCGGCGCATCTTGCGCTGGAAGTTGCCGGCGTCGAACTGGGCGTCCCAGATGACCTCGTAGACGTGTCGCAGCTCCGACAGCGTGAACTTATCGCCCACGAACGCGGTCGCCAGGGTGGTGTACTCCAACTTGGCCCGCACCCGCTCCAGCGCATCGGTGAGGACCTGACGGTGGTCGAAGGCGATCTTGCGTCGACTGGCCAACAGCGGCGCGATCGGCACCCACATCGCGTCCACGGCATCATCGCCGGCGTTTGCCTGCACCGGCTCCGGGAGCACCGCGAGGTGCGCCACGCTGACGACCCGCCCGCGCGGATCGCGCCGCGGTGTGCCATAGGTGCCCAGCTGCTCGAGCACGACCCCCGTCACGCCGGTCTCTTCCTCGAGCTCGCGCCGGGCAGCCTCGATGAGGTCCTCGTCGGGGTCGACGAAGCCGCCCGGCAGCGCGAGGGAGCCCCGATGCGGCGCGGATCCGCGGCGAATCAGCAGGACGCACAACTCGTCGTCGCTGATCGTGAAGATCGCGACGTCGGCGGTGACGTAGAAGATCGGGTACTCGCTCGTGTACACCACCCGATCGACCGTAGTTGTCTCTCTGACAACAGACAACAGCCCTGGGTCGCTGCGGGGCATCTGCCGCGGTCTTCTTGCGTCTGCCGCGGTCTTGTGGTGGCAGAGTGCCCTCTATTCCGGGTCCTCAGCCACCACAGCACCGCGGCAGACGGGGCGGGATGCGGAACGCCCGACCGTGAGACGGTGTGCCCATGAGGTCACTCGACGGCAAGGTCGTGGTCATCACCGGCGCCGCCTCAGGAATCGGGCGGGCACTGGCTGTCGAGGCGGCGGGACGTGGGGCCCGCTTGGCCCTCTCCGACATCGACCAGGTCGGCCTGGCCCAGACCGCTCGACTGGCGGAGACGGCCGGCGCCCGCGAGGTCCGCACGGACCGGCTCGACGTCGCCGACCGGGCGGCGTACGCCGTCTATGCCGCGGCCGTCGCCGACCACTTCGGGGTCGTGCACGTGCTCGTCAACAACGCCGGTGTGGCGCTGTCGGGTGACATCACGGACCTGTCCTATCAGGACCTGGACTGGATCGTGGGCGTCAACTTCTGGGGCGTGGTGCACGGCACCAAGGAGTTCCTGCCGCACCTGATCGCCAGCGGCGACGGCCACGTGGTGACCCTGTCCTCGTTGTTCGGCCTGGTCTCAGCACCCCGCCAGAGCGCCTACAACGCCACCAAGTTCGCGATCCGCGGCTTCAGCGAGGCGTTGCGGGAGGAGATGCTGGTCGCCGGCCATCCGGTCGGCGTGACCGTCGTCCATCCCGGTGGCGTGCGCACCGCCATCGCTCGCAACGCCCGGTCAGCGGGGGACCTCGA
Source organism: Nocardioidaceae bacterium (assembly GCA_039811985.1). Classification (GTDB taxonomy): domain Bacteria; phylum Actinomycetota; class Actinomycetes; order Propionibacteriales; family Nocardioidaceae; genus Nocardioides. The sequence continues at coordinate 3,207 of JBDHZT010000072.1, forward strand.
TCACGAGGAGGCCGCCCGCGCCTTCGACGAGCAACTCGCCCGGACGGAGCCCGAACGCGCCGCCGAGATCATCGTCAAGGGCATGCTGGCCGGCAAGGCCCGGGTGCTCGTGGGTGCCGACGCCCACACCGTCCATCACCTCGCCAAGCTGCTCGGGTCGCGCTACCAGGACATCGTGGCGGCCCGGGTCAGACGACAGCGGGCAGAGGACGGCAGTCGATCCACGGCGCCAGCGGTGGAGTGATGAGGCTGGATCGATGAGGTTGGCCCGGGGCAGCACGGTCCGCGTCTCCACCCTGAAGTGGCCGGATCGACCGCACTGGAACTTCGCCGGTCGCTACCTCGGCGCGGACGCTCACGGCGACTGGATCGGCTACCCGACGGGCAGCATCTTCGAGCGCCCCGGAGCGTCGTACGTCTCCCCGATCGACCAGGTCACCCTCGTCCCCACCGACGGCGCTGAGCCTGGGTCCACCGGTCGTCGCCGTCGCGAGCGTCATCAGACGGGTGCGACAACGCAGTCGGCGCGCCCGGATGGTGGCGCGCAGCAGGCGAGAGATCGGTGGATCCAGGCTGGGTGGCTGGCCACCTTCCACGGTCGCGGCGGCCCGCTGCGGGTCTACATCGACATCACCACGCCCGCGGTCTGGCAGCACGACCGGGTCAGCTGCGTGGACCTCGACCTCGACGTCTACGAGCTTCCCGACGGCACGGTCGGCATCGACGACGAGGAGGAGTTCGTCGAGCACCAGGTGTCCCTGGCCTACCCGGCGGAGGTGGTCACCAACGCCCGACGCTCGTGCGACCTCGTCCACGCCGCACTGCTGGACCGGATCGCTCCGTTCGACCTGGACACCCCTGCCCATTGGCTCAGCGAGCTCTCACGAATGTGAGGGGTTGCCTTTCTGAGGACCTTCTCAGTCCGGGTCGACCATCTCCAGGCGCACGCCGAGGAGGCGGACGGGGCGTACGCCGTCCGCGCGCGGCCTTGCAGGATCGCCACTGACGGGAACTGGGTCGAGGTCGGGCAGCCGATCCAGCAGGGAGACGGCGGCGTCGCCGAGCAGCGCGGCGTCGTTGCTCGGCGAGGGCAGGGTCAGGCTGCGGGTGAACGTGGTGAACGGTCGGAAGCGGACCTTGATCGCGACCCGCGCCGCCGGCCGACCCTCGCGGTCGATGTCCTCGGTGACGCGACGGGCCAGCTCCCGGACGGCGGCCTCGATCTCCGCGCGGTCCTCGAGATCTTGTTGGAAGGTCTCCTCCCGGCCGTGTGCCTTGGCGACCCACGGCGTCGGGTCGACGGTGGCGTCTGCAACACCACGTCCGATCCGGTGATACCAGGGTCCCATCGTCGGGCCGAGCACCTCCGCCAACCGCCGAGCATCGGAGGAGGCGAGCTGGGCGACCGTCTCGATCCCGAGGTCCGCCAGCTTCTGTGCGGTCTTGCTGCCGATCCCCCACAGCGCGCGGGTCGGCCGCTCCCCCATCACTTCGGACCAGTTGTCGTCGGTCAACCGGAAGGAGCCGCGGGGCTTGCCGAACTCGGTCGCGATCTTGGCCCGCAGCTTGTTGTCGCCGATCCCGACCGAGCAGTGCAGTCGGGTCGCCGCCAGCACGGCCGCGCGGATCTCGGCCGCGAAGTCGTCCGGGTCGCCCAGGTCACCGTGACCCGGCCCGGGCCCGACGAACGCCTCGTCCCAGCCGAGCACCTCGACCAGCACGGGCGCGCCGCCCCACCTCATGCTTCGCAGGGTGTCCATCACCGACTGGGAGGCGACGTCGTACGCCGGCTTGTCGACCGGCAAGAAGACCGCATCGGGGCACTTGCGCGCCGCGACTCGCAGTGGCATACCCGACCCGACGCCATGCTCGCGCGCGGCGTACGACGCCGTCGCGACCACGCCACGCTCCGTCGGATCGCCCCGCCCCCCGACCACCACGGGTCGGCCCTCCAGCTCGGGACGGCGCAACACCTCGACGGCGGCGATGAACTGGTCGAGGTCGACGTGCAGCACCCAGCTCGGCTCGGCGGCCACGGGTCCGGTGGGTGGCACAGTCACTCCCCCGGAGCTGGCAGGGCGTCGATGGACTCGAGCTCACCAAGCCCGGTGAGCAGCAACAGGTCGACCACGATCGAGCGCAGCTGCGCGAGCACGACATCGGCCGAAAGGTCGCCGGTCCGCTCAAGGCGACCGGTCTCCTGGCCGACGCTGATCAATGCCGGTCGCGCCGCGGACGGTAGTCGCTCGGCTCGCAGCTCCTCGGCGATCAGATCCGTCGCGGTGGCCAAGTCGCTGGCCACCAGTGCATAGGACCGAGGCACCGGTCGTTGGTGGTAGGCCGCGACGGCGGTGCGCCGGACCAGCACCCGGGTGCTGCGCAGCGCCCGGTCGAGCGGGTCGACCAACTCCGCCACCTGCCGAACACCGGGCCCGTGCCGCAAGCGGAACGGTGACGAAGCAACCACGGCGAGGCCCTCGGCCGCAGCGTCCTGCAGCTCCCGGATGAGCGCGTCGGTGGCGCGGGCATCCGCCAGCAGGTCCAGGGCCGGCTCGATCTGGTTGTCGACCATCACGCGACTGGCCGCTCGGAGCAGGTCGGCGACCTTCCGCACCACTGCAGCGGCCTGCTCTCGCGGCCGACGCAGCGGCGCCGCCGGGACCACCGCGGCGGCGACCAGGGCCACCCCGCCGCCGATCAACGCATCGGTCCACCGGGTGAACCCTGCGCCCGGCGCCGGGAGGAGCGTCGCCGCGACGATCGACTGCACCGCGGCCTGCGTGATCAGGAGCTGGCCGGCATCCACCAAGATGGCCACGGACATCGCCGCCGCCACGATCAGCGTCAGCTGCCACGCGCCGGAGCCGATCGTGGTTGCGATCAGGTCGGCCACCATCACTCCGACCGCGACCCCGACCGTCACCTCGGCGACTCGACGGAGTCGTTGACCATAGGACGTCCCCAAGCAGACGACCGCGGCCACCGGCGCGAAGAAGGCGTGCTGGTGACCCAAGACGTCGGTCGCTACGAACCAGGCGATCCCGGCCGCGATCGCGCTCTGCCCGATGTGCCAGCTCTTGGCTCGCCACCGCTGCAGCCGGATCGCCAGCGACAGCCGGCCGCGGGCCAGTGCCGCGGCCATGACGGGCTCCGGCGCCCCGCCCGCTAGCGGCGCGGCTCCGGGATCAGGTGACGCGGCCTCCACACCGCTCGATCCTGCCATGCCCGCCTGGACGGTCACCGTCGCTCACCAGGGCGACGCCAGACAGACCCCTCGACGCGGGGCCACCACGACAGACGTTGCCTGCTGGGGCCCGAGGGGCGAGGATCACGGACATGGCCACGCCCTTGGACCCGACCGCTCTTGGCTTCCTCCTCGCAGAGAACAGGCGCGTCCCGATGCACGTGGCCGGGCTGCACCTCTACCGCAGACCGGAGGGGGCGGGACGCAACTATTCGCGGGAGCTGTTCGAGGAGCTGCGCGCCCAAGACGACGTGGCGCCGCTCTTCCGCAAACGGGTCCATCGCTCGATCAAGACCGGCGGGCAGTACGTCTGGGTCGACGACGACCAGTTCGACATCGACTACCACGTCCGCCACTCGGCGCTGCCCAAGCCGGGTCGGGTGCGGGACCTGCTCGAGCTGGTGTCGCGGCTGCACTCGACCCGGATGGCACGGGAGCGGCCGCTGTGGGAGTGGCACATCATCGAGGGGCTTCGCGACGGTCGGATCGCGATGTACGTCAAGCTCCACCACGCCTTGGTCGACGGTGTCGCCGCCAGCCGGCTGACGCAGAGCATGCTCACCACCGACCCTGATCGGCGTGACCTGCCGGCTCCGTGGTCGGCCCACCCACCGGCACGGACCGCCCGAGCCCAGGATGCGGCGGCGCACACCACGGAGCGAGTCCCGATCGCGGCCCTCCAACAGGCACTGTCGATGGCGGGCGAGGCGGCCGGCCTGCCCAAGGCGCTGCTCGACACCCTCAACCGGAGCATGCGCAACGAGACCTCTGCGCTCTCCCTCTACGCCCCCCGGACGATCTTGAACCAGAAGATCACCGGTTCGCGTCGCTTCGCCGCCCAGAGCTGGCCGATCGAGCGGATCCGGTCGGTCGGCAAGGCCACCGGCACCACCATCAACGATGTCGTCTTGGCGATGAGCAGCGGAGCCATCCGCTCCTACCTGCTCGAGCTCGACGCCCTCCCCGAGACGACGATGATCTCGATGGTGCCGGTCGGACTCAAAGCGAAGGAGGCCGGCCGAGCCTCGATGGAAGGCGGCAACGCGGTCGGTGCGGTGATGGTCAAGCTCGGCACCGATCAGGCCGATCCCGCCGACCGTCTGCGCGTGGTCCACGAGTCCATGCGCGACGGCAAGCAGGCGTTGTCGGCGATGACACCGCTGCAGATCCAGGCGATGAGCGCGATCGGTCAGGCTCCGGCGATCCTGCCGAGCCTGTTGGGGTTCCCGAGCGTGATGCGACCGCCGTACAACCTCTTGGTCAGCAACGTCCCCGGGCCGCGGGTGCCGCACTTCTTCAACGGTGCCGAGCTGCTAGGCACCTATCCCGTCTCGATCCCTATCGACGGGATGGCGCTCAACATCACGTGCACGTCCTACTCGGCCAGCATGGACTTCGGGCTCACCGGCTGCCGGCGCACCGTCCCCCATCTGCAGCGGATCCTGACCCATCTCGACGACGAGCTGACCGCTCTCGAGAGTGCTGCCGGAGTCGCCTGACCGACCGACCGCCGCTGCGTTAGCCTGGATCCACCGATTGTCGCCGTTCGCTGCGCGTCACCAGACGGGTGTCCCGGCAAGGCGGAGCGCCGAAGGCGGGCCGGAGGCCCGTCGAGGTGCGAGAACGCAGCCGGGGCGCCCGGATGGGGGCGCGCAGCAGGCGCAGAATCGGTGGATCCAGGGTTAGGGCCGACGCTCCTCGAACCCGCCACCGACCTGTTCGGCGACGGCGCGCAGCCGGGCCCGAGTGATGTCGGCGACAGTGGCCAGCCCCGCGCGAGCGGCGTTCGATCCAGGACGGGTCGGCTCGGCACTGTTGATCGAGAGGCACTGGCGCGTGCCGCCGTCGGCGGCGTTGAGCAGAGCGATCGCGTGCCCGGTGGTGCCGCTCCCGGCGAAGAAGTCCAGCACGACGGCGTCGTCCGGCATCGTCGCCACCACCCGGCGCAGCAGGCCGGTCGGCTTCGGGGACTCGAAGACGTGGCCGACCAGCGTCTTCAGCTCCGCCACCGCTGTGTCGGTGGAGCCGATCTCCTCCGAGGGCCAGATGGTGCGCAGCTTCTTGCGGCGCTCCGGGTGGAGCCAGTCCTTCTGGAAGATGTCGACCCGCTCACCGCGACGACCCCGGATGAGCTTGCAGACCACGTCCTCGGGTTGCCGCGCCACCTTCGCCGCCGACCACCGCCACACCGCCGGGCTGCCGTCACCGAAGACCGGTAGCACCTCGACCGAGCCTGGGAACGGCTCCGCCGAGACGCGGCCACTGCCCGGATCCCCCCAGAGCGGGAAGTGCAGCGTGCGCGCGGTGACCGGGTTGAACTTCTTGTTGGTGTTGCGCAGCGGCAGGTGCCGCAGCCGTCGCCCGTCGGCCTCCACCAGTGGGAAGTCGGCCGGGTTGACCAGGTCGGCGCTGGTGGCGTCGAGGCGACACTGGGTCAGGTCGCGGGCATACGCCAGCAGATACTCGTGGCTGGTGGCGAACCCCCAGCCGAGCTGACGTCCCTTCGGATTCAGGTTCACCACGATCTGCGCCACGAAGTTGTCCTCGCCGAACACCTCGTCCAACAGCAGCCGGAGATGCGCCACCTCGTTGTCGTCGATGCTCACGAACAGCGCACCCGTCAACGCCAACGTCTCCCGCGCCGCTAGCAGCCGTGGCCGCATCATGGCCACCCAGGCCGCGTGCCGGGTGGCCCGACTCCCCTGCCCGACGCCGTGCCTGAAGTCGTCGCGGTAGGCGAACTCGTTGCCGGTGTTGTAGGGCGGGTCGATGTAGATCAGATCGACGCTCTGCGCCGGCAACGTCGGCAGCACCTCGAGGTTGTCACCCTCGATGAACACGTTCCACGGCCGCGCCGCGCGAGCTGTCCTCGCTCCCACTCTCAGCGCAGCTCGTCGTCAGTGCAGCTCGCGCTGTCGACGCCCGGGCATGCGAGGACCCTTGGAGCGACGGACGTCCTCCGGGTGCACCCGTCGGGACAGGTCGGCGTGCTGCAGCAGGATCGCGAACGGGAGGTCTTGAGGAGGGTACGACGCGATGGGCAGGTCGCCAGTGAACACGACGTACATCGTCTTGCCTTGAGGAGCGATCTTGAGGATCGACCCGTCGACGACACCCGAAGCATGTGCCAACGCCTTGCGCCGATTGTTGAGGCTCAACGCCCGCTTGGTTGCTGCGGAGGCGGCCTGCTTGCCACCCTTGTCCCAGGCGATCTTGGCCTGCGGGCCGTATTTCACCGCCAGCATCGCACCGGCTGCCGCCACCTTGGCAGCCTTGCTGGTCTTGGACATCACGGCACTCCTCCCGGTGTTACCGCGGAGATTACCGGTCGACGGCAAGGCGGGTCGGGGCGGCATCGTCGCCTGACGGCGCGACGCAGCTCCGGAGAGCCCCGCATCGCACCTCGCGCAATCCCTACTCCGCCGAAGGCGGGGCCAGGCCGGCGGGGACGCTGACGAGAGCGACCGTCGTCATCGGCAGCAGACACTCCGGAGGTGAACTCTCCAGCGGCGCGGCCCGCAGCATGACTCGGCCACCACCCGCGCTGACCCGCACGTCCGTTGGCACGCCGCAGCCGAAGGCGATCACCGCACCCACCAGGGCCCGGTCCGAGCCGAGCTCCGCCGAGTCGGCCGCGCGGGCGATCCGCTTGCCCAGCGAGGGGTGGGCGAACTGGGCGGCGAACCGATCGATCTGGGTCTGGTCGTCGAGCCTGACCGCGACCGGCGACACCCGGCCACCCGCGTTCGGCCCGGTCAGGATCGCAACGGTCTGCGCATCGTCGAGCGGCGTTGGTTTGACCTCCGCCGGAGTCGAGGTGGTGCTCTCGCTGCTGGGGGTGGTGCCGCTGGTCGACGAGTCACCGCACCCGGCGGCCAGCAGGCTCACGACGGCCAGCGCCGCGACCGCAGACACCCGGAACGGTCGGCGCGCGGCCCTTCTCGAGTTGTCGCACAGCCTCATGCACCCCATGGTGACTCAGACGGCCGCGCGCGGACCACGGTTCCCACCCGGTCACCATCACCCGGACCATCTGGTGGACACTGGCGCGGTGCCTCGCTTCACCCGCGCCGAGCTGGAGTCGTTCCGCGACGCGGAGGTGCCTGACCTGTTGGGCCCGACGATCCGACTGCTCTTCGTCGGCATCAACCCGGGTCTGTGGACCGCGGCGACGCAGACCCACTTCGCGCACCCGGTCAACCGCTTCTACCCTGCGCTGCTGCGGGCGGGGATCATCGACCGACCGATCGACCCGGCCGCCGGGATGACCGACGAGGATCGCCGCTACCTCCTCGAGCGCGGGATCGGCATCACCAACCTGGTCCGTCGCGCCACCGCCCGCGCCGCCGAGCTGACCGACGCCGAGCTCCACGAGGGCGGACAGCGGCTCATCGAGACGGTCAAGCGATCCGGGGCCGCGGTGGTCGCGGTCGCCGGCGTGACGGCGTACCGCGTAGCCTTCCAACAGCGGCGCGCCACCCTCGGCGAGCAGCCCGACCACCTCGCCGGCGCTCGACTCTGGGTGGTGCCCAACCCGAGTGGCCTCAACGCCCACGAGACCGTCGACTCCCTCGCCCGGGCCTATGCCGCCCCCGCCCGCGCCGCCGGCGTGCTCCCCTGATCGAGCCTCGCTCTCGCCACCCGGAACCGAACGGTCACTCGGGGAAGGGCTGTTCCTTGCCGAGCACGGTGAGGCCGTCTTGGACCAGGAAGCCGCGGGCGAGGTCCTCCTCGGGGTCGACCCCGATGCGGGCCTTGGCGGGGACGACGACGTTCTTGTCGAGGATCGCGCGGCGTACGACGGCGCCCGCACCGATCCGCACCCCGTGCATCAGGATCGAGTCGGCGACCTCGGCGTCGGTCTCGACCCGGACGGCCGGGGAGAGCACCGACCGATAGACCCGGCCACCGGTGACCACGACCCCGGGCGAGAGCACGGTGTCCTCGGCCACCGGGATCCGCTGCCCCTCACCGCGGACCAGCTTCGCCGGCGGCTGCGGACCATACGAGGTGTAGATCGGCCATTGGAAGTTGTAGAGGTTGAACACCGGAAGGGGAGCCACCACATCCATATGGGCGGCGTAGTAGGACGCCAGCGAGCCGACGTCGCGCCAATAACCGCGGTCACGGTCGGAGGCACCGGGGACCTCGTTGTCCTTGAAGTCGTAGACCCCTGCTTGGCCCTGTGCCACGAAGGCCGGCACGATGTCGCCGCCCATGTCGTGGGCCGAGCCGCTCATCACCGCGTCGTTGGTCACCGCCGAGACGAGCGCATCGGCATCGAAGACGTAGTTGCCCATCGAGGCGAGCACCTCGTTCGGGCTGTCCGGCAGACCGGTGGGGTTCTTCGGCTTCTCCAAGAACTCCCTGATCCGGCCGGTGTCACTGGGGTCGACGTCGATCACGCCGAACTGGTCGGCCAGCCCGATCGGCTGTCGGATCGCGGCCACCGTGCAGGCCGCGCCGGACTCGACGTGCTGGTCGACCATCTGGGCGAAGTCCATCCGGTAGACGTGGTCGGCACCGACGACCACGATGATGTCGGGCTTCTCGTCCCTGACCAGGTTGAGGGACTGGAAGATGGCGTCGGCGCTGCCGAGATACCAGTGCTTGCCGACCCGCTGCTGCGCCGGCACCGGGGCGACGTAGTTGCCGAGCATCGTCGACAGCCGCCAGGTCTGCGTGACGTGCCGGTCCAGGCTGTGCGATTTGTACTGGGTGAGCACGACCACCTGCAGGTAGCCGGCGTTGACGACGTTGGACAACGCGAAGTCGATCAGGCGGTAGATCCCGGCGAACGGCACCGCCGGTTTGGCCCGGTCAGCGGTGAGCGGCATCAAGCGTTTGCCCTCGCCACCGGCGAGCACGATGGCCAACACCTTCTTGCGGGACCGGCGGCGTCGCACCGAGGGCGACTCAGGAACGGTGCTCATGTTCGGCAGGCTAGTCGCTGGATCACCCTGTGTTCCATGTGCTGTCCAGCCCGGCGGCGCAGCGGTAGTTTCGGTCCGTGCGAATCGACGTGTTGACCAAGGAGTATCCCCCGGAGATCTACGGCGGCGCGGGCGTGCATGTCGCCGAACTGGTCCGCGCGCTGCGGGCGATCCCCGACCTCGAGACGCATGTCCAAGCGTTCGGCGCGCCGCGCTCCGAGCCGCTGACGACGTCGTACGCCGACCTGCCCGAGCTTGCCTCGGCCAACGGCGCGGTCAAGACGCTGGGTGTCGATCTGGCCATCACCACCGGCTGCGCCGGGACCGACCTGGTGCACTCGCACACCTGGTATGCCAACTTCGCCGGTCACCTCTCCGCCCTGCTGTACGACGTCCCGCACGTCATCACGGCCCACTCGCTGGAGCCGATGCGACCCTGGAAGGCCGAGCAGCTGGGCGGCGGCTATGCCGTGTCTTCGTGGGTGGAGCGGACGTCCTATCTGGCGGCGGCCGGTGTTATCGCGGTCTCCGCGGCGATGCGCCAAGACGTGCTGCGTTCCTATCCCGACATCGACCCCGACAAGGTCCACGTCGTGCTCAACGGCATCGACACCGAGGACTGGCGCCCCGCCCCCAATCCGGACCGGATCCGCGAACTGGGCGTCGACCCGGATCGACCTCGGGTCGTCTTCGTAGGTCGGATCACCCGCCAAAAGGGCCTGCCGCTCTTCTTGCAGGCGGCGGCCCAACTCCCTCCGGAGGTCCAGCTTGTCTTGTGCGCCGGGGCGCCGGACACCCCAGAGATCGAGGCTGAGGTGGTCGACCTGGTCGACGGACTCGCTGCCACCCGCACCGGCGTGGTGTGGATCCGCGAGATGCTGCCGCGCGCGGACGTGATCGCCCTGCTCAGCGGCGCCACCGCGTTCGTCTGCCCCTCGATCTACGAACCGCTCGGCATCGTCAACCTCGAGGCGATGGCCTGCGAGACGGCGGTAGTGGCCACGGCCACCGGCGGCATCCCGGAGGTCGTCGTGCCCGGCGAGACCGGCCTGTTGGTCCCCATCGAGCAGGCCGAGGACGGCACCGGCACTCCGCTGAATCCCCAGCAGTACGTCGACGACTTCGCCGCCGCGCTCAACGAGATCGTCGCCGACCCGGACCGAGCCGCCGCGATGGGTCGGGCCGGGCGTCAGCGCGCGATCGACGACTTCAGCTGGGCCAGCATCGCCCAGCAGACGCGCGAGGTCTACCGCGCCGTCTCCCGCTGATCGTCTCGCAATATGGATGCCTCATCCACATCGTGATACTTGCCGGTCGCTGAGCCGGCGAAGTCCCTAGCGTGGACTCGCCGACCGCGCCCTGCCCCGGACCACCCCTGTCCCGGGAACGGTGGCCCGGAGACCCCGCCCCGAGAGGACCACCCCCGATGACGCTCCAGCCCGAGACCCTGGCGGTTCATGCCGGCCAGGAGGAGGCCGACTCCGCGACCAACTCCCGCGCCGTGCCGATCTACCAAACGACGTCGTACGTCTTCAACGACACCGACCACGCCGCCGACCTGTTCGCCCTGCGCGAGCCCGGGAACATCTACACCCGGATCATGAACCCGACCCAGGACATCTTCGAGCAGCGCATCAATGCCCTCGAGGGCGGCGTCGGCGCGCTGGCGACGGCATCGGGGTCGTCGGCGGTGACCTACTCCGTCCTCAACCTGTGCTACGCCGGCGACAACATCGTGGCGCTGTCGACGTTGTACGGCGGCACCTACGCGCTCTTCGCGCACACCCTCCCGCAGTTCGGCATCGAGGTGCGCTTCGTCGACCCCGACAAGCCGGAGGAGCTTGCCCAGCACATCGACGACAAGACCCGTCTGGTCTTCGGTGAGACCGTGGGCAACCCCCGGATCAACGTGATCGACCTCGACGCCTGGGCCGCGGCCGCCCACGAGCACGGACTGCCCTTCATCGTCGACAACACCGCCCCCACGCCGTACCTCTGCCGCGCCTTCGACCACGGCGTCGACGTGGTGGTGCACGCCGCGACCAAGTACATCGGCGGCCACGGCACCTCCATCGGCGGGGTGATCGTCGACTCGGGCAACTTCGACTGGACCGCCCACGCCGATCGGTTCCCGGGCCTCACTCAGCCCGACGGCGCCTACCACGGTGTCGTGTGGACCGAAGCGGTCGGCAACCTCGCCTACATCATCCGGGCGCGGACCGTCCTGCTGCGCAACACCGGCGCCGCGGTGGCGCCGCTGAACTCCTGGCTCTTCCTGCAGGGCCTGGAGACGCTGCACCTACGGATGGAGCGGCACAGCGAGAACGCCCTCGCCGTGGCGCGCTACCTCGCCGACCACCCCTCCGTGGCCTGGGTCAACTTCCCCGGCCTGGACTCCTCCCCGGACAAGGCGGTGGCGGACCGCGTCTTCACCGGCAAGGGGTACGGCGGTCTGGTGTCCTTCGGCATCAAGAGCGGCCGCGAGGGCGGCAAGGCCTTCATCGAGGCACTGGGGCTGTTCAGCCATCTCGCCAACATCGGCGACACCAAGTCGCTGGCGATCCACAACGCCACCACCACGCACAGCCAGCTCACCCCCGAGGAGCTCGAGGCGGCCGGCGTTCCCGAGGACATGGTCCGCCTGTCCATCGGCATCGAGAACGTCGACGACATCATCGCCGACCTCGACCAGGCGCTGGCGAAGGCCGGTGCCTGACCAGGAGTCACCCGACCCCCGTCAGCGGGTCGTCCTGTTCACGCCGGACGACCCGCTGACGTTGGACGGCGGCAGCCGGCTCGACCACGTCGAGGTCGCCTTCGAGACCTGGGGCACGCTCAACGCCGACGCCTCCAACGCCGTCCTGGTCTGCCATGCCCTGACCGGAGACTCCCACGCGTCCGGCACGGCCGACCAACCCGGCTGGTGGGACACCATGGTCGGCCCCGGCCGACCGGTGGACACCGATCGGTTCTTCGTGATCTGCCCCAACCTGCTCGGCGGCTGCCGCGGGACCACCGGACCGACGTCGATCAACCCCGCCACCGGGTCGCCGTACGCCTTGGACTTCCCGCTCCTCGAGGTGCGCGACTTCGTCACCGTGCACCGGCGGCTGATGCGTCACCTCGGGATCGAGCGACTGCTCGCGGTCATCGGCGGCTCACTCGGAGGCATGCAGGCGCTGCAGTGGGCGCTGGATGCTCCTCACGAGGTCGGCAACGCGGTCGCCATCGCGGCCAGCAGCCGGCTGTCGGCGCAGAACATCGCGTTCTCCGCGGTCGCCCGTGCTGCGATCATGCGGGACCCGGAGTTCGCCGACGGTCGTTACATCGACCATCCCGACATCGAGGGACCCCGCACCGGCCTGGCGATCGCCCGAATGATGGCCCACATCACCTATCTGTCCGAGCAGGCGATGGCCGAGAAGTTCGGCCGCCGGATCCAGGACGCCGACGAGCCGCGACGACGCTTCGGGGTCGACTTCGCGGTCGAGTCCTACCTCGAGCACCAGGGACAGACCTTCCTGGATCGCTTCGACCCGCTGTCCTACCTCTACCTGAGCCGGTCGCTGGACTACTTCGACCCGTTCGCCGAGCCGGGAGCTACTGACGCCCTTGCGGCGGCCTGCGCCGCCGGCCGGGGCACCACGTTCCTGGTGGCGTCCTTCGACTCCGACTGGCGCTTCGCGACCGCTCATTCGCGTCGGATCGTGCGCGTGCTGGAGCGGGCCCGGGTGCCGGTCTCCTTCCGTGAGATCTCCGCCCCGCACGGTCACGACTCGTTCCTCCTCGACCACGGCGACTATCTGGCCACCGTGCGTGCCTTCGTGGACCGGGCGGCCGAGGATACGGTCGGTGCGGCTGAGGGAGCCGTGCGCTCCGGCAGCGCCGACCCCGAGGGAGGTCGGTCCGATGCGACCTGACCTGGAAGTCGTAGCCGGACTGGTCGAGCCCGGCTCCCGCGTCCTCGACCTCGGCTGCGGGGACGGCACTCTGCTGGCCTTCTTGCACGCCGAGCTCGGTTGTCCGGGCACCGGCGCGGACAGCGACGCCGCGTCGTTGCGCGCCGCGATCCGACGCGGCGTCTCCGTCATCGAGCTGGACCTGGACAGCCAGCTCGGCGAGTTCGCCGACGGCTCCTACGACCTGGTCGTGGTCTCCCAGACCTTGCAGGCCACCCGGCATCCCGACGTCGTCTTGGAGGAGGTCGCCCGGATCGCCGGGCGCGGGATCGTCTCGGTGCCCAACTTCGGGCTCTGGAAGCACCGCGCCGGCCTCCTGGTGCGGGGCAGGATGCCGGTCTCGGCCGAGCTGCCGCACCCGTGGTACGACACCCCCAACATCCACCTGGCCACGCTGGCCGACCTGGAGGACCTCTTCGGCGACCTGGGTTTCGAGGTACGCCGCCGCGTCCTGCTCGATGCCCGCGGTCAGGCCGTCTCCGGTCTCCGCGAGCGCGGCCCGGCCAACCTGACCGCCTCCGCCGCGGTCTACCTGATCGAAGCCCGACCCAGCTGACTCGGCGCGGCCAGGGACGGTCTTGAGCCCACTTCCCGTGCACAGTTGGTGACGCGAGCCCGACCCCGCGCGAACCTGTGGAGAGAGTCGGCGCGGGATCGGTGCCACCAACCACAGTCGGGCCATGACCTATCGACCAGTGATCACCAGCCAGGCAGACCTCGAACGGGTGTGGCGTCATCTGATGCAACCACTCGGCTTCAGCAGAGAGAGCCTGTGGTTCATGTTCCTCGACAGCGGTGGCGCCGCCGTGCCCCAGCTGACTCAGCTCGAGCAGGCCGAGGAGCCACCCGATCAGGAGACGGCAGCTGCCATGACTGCGCACCTGGCCGGGCTGGCGAGAGAGGTGGCCGGCCAGGGTGGCCGGGTCGCGTTCCTGCGGAGTCGACCAGGCGGTGGCGGGCCCACCGCTCGCGACCGGAGCTGGGCCAGCGCGCTCGCCGAGGGGTGTCGAGAGGTCGACCTGCCGTGTGAGGTGTTCCATCTCGCCACGGACCACGACATCATCCCGATGCCCTACGACGAGCTGATCGCAGTCGGCGTCTGAGGGAACCACTGATCAATTCGCCTGCCACGCCACGGTGGAAACCGCGCGTTGGCGAGTTGCTGGCCGCTGCTGGGCCGACTCACAGGGCAGCGACGACGGGGTCGGCTCCGCCGGTGGTCCCGGGCTTTGCGCCGGGTTGCTGGGCTCCTTTGGTTGCGACCGATAGTAGGGACCGGAGAGGGAGCCGGCGGCTGGGGTTGCTGGCCGGGTCGCTGGCGCTTCAGCCTGACTTCTCCGCGTGCGGTGGGTGTCATCGATTGGACGCAGACGACATCGAAACCGCCCTCTGGCATGTCGTTTCGGAACAATCGGTGCACCCGTCCCGGGCCTGGTGACCACAGGCGACCAGCAACCGGCCAGCGACCAGAAGCACCGGTCGCCTCACCCCGGTAGCTGCCCTATCGGTGACGACCACAGCGGGCCAGCACTCCGGACGGCAACCAGAACCCGAGCACCGCCTCCCCGGACGGCGACCAAAGCCGTGGCCGCCTCTCCGTGTCGCTGCCCTGTCGGCCAACACCTCAGGCCACCAGCACCCCCGCAGCGACCCCTCCCTACGGATTCAGGCCTGGATCCGATCGGAGGATCTCGGAGCCGTCGAACGCCGGAGGGAGTGCCCACGACACCCGCCGAGCCGGATACGCTGGCAGTCCTATGGCCCGGCTCCACTACTCCGCGATCTGCTCGTTGGACGGCTACGTGGCCGACGAGCTCGGCCGCTTCGACTGGGCCGTCCCCGACGCCGAGGTGCATGCCTTCGTCAACGACCTCGAGCGCCCGATCGGGACCTACCTCTACGGCCGCCGGATGTATGACGTGATGGCCGGCTGGGACATCAAGGATCCCGACCGGTCACCGGAGTCCCAGGAGTATGCCGCGATCTGGCAGACCGCGGAGAAGGTCGTCTTCTCCTCCACGCTGGTCGAGACCTGGACCAACCGCACCAGACTGGTGCGCCGCTTCGACCCGGCCGTGATCCGCCAGCTCAAGAGCAACTCACGGCGCGATCTCAGCGTCGGTGGCCCGACACTGGCCGGCGTCACCCTGCACGCGGGTCTGGTCGACGAGTGCCACCTGATCATCGCGCCGGTGATCGTCGGGGGTGGGCTGCCGGTGTTCCCCGGCCACCTGCGCCAGCCCATGAACCTCTACCACGAGCGGCGGTTCGGCAACGGGATGGTCTATCTGCGCTACCGCATCCCGCACTGATCTAGCCGCTTGGTGAAGCGTGGCCCACGGCCGACGGTTGTCCACAGCCCACACCTGGGCGGGTGCGCAGCGCCTTCTGAGCCGCTAGTTTCGGGGTCAGTCAGCGGTCATTCTCGGAAGGGGCTGACATGGGGACTCGGAGACGAAGCGGGATCATCAGCCGGTTCTGCGCGGCTGGTCTCGCACTCGGGCTGCTGATGCTGGCCGGTTGCACCGACGACGAGCCAGACCCACCCCCACCCACCTCGTCGACGCCCAGCTCACCCACCTCCACCGAGCCCACCGACTCCCCCTCCCCCGACCCCGAGTCCGCCGAGGACTTCATCCGCCGCTGGGTTGAGGAAGACATCAAGATGCAGAACACCGGCGAGACCGGGTCTTTCCGACGCCTAAACCATCGATGCAAGCCCTGCGATCGTTTGGCCAACCTCGTTCGCAATTACTACCGAGCCGGGGGGTACGTCAAGACCGAGGGCTGGCGGATCACAGGCATTGAGCCGATTGCCAAGCGTGGCGATACAAGGGTCGTCATGGTGCACGTTGATGGAGGTCCAACTGAATACCGCGAGTCCAGCGATTCGCGGACCAAACACCTTCCAGGCGAACGAACGCGGTTCCAGTTCACGGTTCGCAAGCTGTCGGATGGTTGGGCTGTGCTGGACTACGTCGAGGTGGCGACGTGATCAGGGCTCTCGGCGTCGCCACAGCCTCGGTAACGCTTTGCCTTCTCATAGCACCCGCTGCTGACGCAGCCGACACTTGCTCAGCAACAGGCGGGCTAGAGGACGCGGCGGCACAGTGCGTCCACAGCGGCGATGAGATCAAGGCCATTGCTCACTCCGACCCAAACTACCGCTGGACCGTGAAGCCAGTCTGCAAGACGGAGTCCCAGGGTGGGACCTGCTTCAACCCGGTGGTCTGTGGCTCCGGAGCGGGCGTGCTCTATGCCGTCTACCGCATCCAGCTGCCCAGCGGACCGCGCGAGCTCTATGGCTACGC
>JBDHZT010000073.1:0-19275 GCA_039811985.1 Nocardioidaceae bacterium
GTGACGGTGGCTGGCCGTAGGGCTGTCCGTACGGCGGCGGCGAGGGCTGCTGCGGCTGCCCATAAGCCTGGCCCTCGGCCGGCGGCTCCCCTGGTGCGGGCGAGTCCGAGCGGGCAGGGTCTGACTCGCCCGAAGGCGGTTGCTCGCTCATGGTGCCATTCCACCACGGAGCTGTCGCAACTGTGCGAACCAGGTCCTCACCTCCGGCCGGTTCAAGGCGAAGGTGGTCGCTGCAGCAGCGGCGAGTGGGACCAAGACGACCACCTGCCCGGCCGCCACCGAGATGAGCATCGCCACGCCGGCGGTCGCGGCGCAGACCAGCAACGCCAGGCGGGCCCACGAACGGCCGGCGAAGGCGAAGCCCGCCAGCACGACAGCGAGCACCGACCAGATCAGCATGATGGTGCCGACGATCACGATCGTGGCGGCCAGGGTGTCGTCGGAGATGCCCTGGTCGACCAGGTCCGGGCTCTGGCGATGCATCTGGTCCAGCAGGAGACGCCGGTCGACCAGCATCATCGCGACCATCGCGAAGCTGAGCACGGTGGTCAGTCCGGCAAAGATCCAGGTCACGATGCAGGCAAGCGTCACCGCGGCGGGTCGGGCTGGAGGGAGGACTGGACGGTAGCCGAGATGGTGCCCGCCTGGGTAGGCGTGTGGATAGGTGCCCTGGGGTGGGGCCAGGGCTGCTTCGGGCGGCGGCACGGGAGCGCCCGGCGGCAGGGCACCCGGCGGCAGGGCACCCGGCGGAGCTCCGCCGGCCCCGGGCGTGCCGTAGCCGATGGTCGGTCGTGGACCGGTCGCCGAAGGTGGACCGGCTTGAGGTGGAGCGGCCTGAGGCGGACCGGGTGGGGGCGGGCCGGCTTGAGGTGGACCGGGCAGCGGGGGAAGGTCGCCCGGTTTGCCGCTTCGGTCGGCTGGTGACGGCGGCGCCTCTCGTGGCACCGGTCGCCAGGTGCCGGCGAACCACTCCCGAGCAGGTGAGACCCACAGCATCGCCGAGGCGGCGGCGACCAGGGAAGAGAAGAAGGCCCCGGTGATCAGTCCGGCGATAAATAGCGGGACAGCGAGTGCGGTCAGCCCGATCCGGGCGGCGCGATTGCGCTGCAGCACCTGGTAGCCCAAGATCGCCGCCGCCGCGGCGCAGGCGGACGCGACCAGGGTGGCCCCGTGGATGACACTGCGGACGCCGTCCACGCCCAGGCCGAGATCGGAGCCCGGGGGCTGGTCCAAGAACCGTTCGATCGTCTCGCGCATCTCCAGCGAGTGCAGGGTCGCCATCGTGTCGAAGCCGCTGAGCACGACCACGACGGAACCGGCCACGATGGTCCAGGCGGCCATCGTGACCTGGGGTGGTCGCTTGATCGCCTTAGACACCCCAACATTGGACCACGGACCCGGTCACCCGCGCGCCGGGACCAAGCGATCCCGCCGATCTCAGGGGCTGAGGACCAGCGATTCCCTGCCGGGGTCGACGTCGACGCTGACCTGGCCCCCGTCGACGACCTCGCCGCTGATGAGCAGCTTGGCGAGCGGGTCGCCGATCGCGCTCTGGATCAGGCGGCGCAGCGGACGGGCGCCGTACGCCGGGTCGTAGCCCTTGTCTGCCAGCCACTCGCGAGCCGCGTCGCTGACGGTGATGGTGATCCGTCGCACCGCCAGCCGCCGCTCCAAGAGACCCAGCTGGAGGTCGACGATCTCGGCGAGCTCGTCCTTGGTGAGTGCCTCGAAGATGACGATCTCGTCGAGACGGTTGAGGAACTCCGGCTTGAAGGACGCCCGGACGACCGCCATCACCGACTCGCGCTTCTTCTCCAAGTCCAGCGTCGGGTCGACCAGGTAGTGCGAGCCCAGGTTGCTGGTCAAGATCAGCAGGGTGTTGCGGAAGTCGACGGTGCGCCCCTGTCCGTCGGTGAGTCGGCCGTCGTCGAGGACCTGCAAGAGGATGTCGAAGACCTCGGGGTTGGCCTTCTCGACCTCGTCGAGGAGTACGACGGAGTAGGGCCGGCGTCGGACGGCCTCGGTCAGCTGGCCACCCTCGTCGTAGCCGACGTAGCCGGGCGGTGCACCGACGAGGCGAGCGACCGAGTGCTTCTCGGAGTATTCGCTCATGTCGATGCGCACGATGGCGCGCTCGTCGTCGAACAAGAAGTCCGCCAGCGACTTGGCCAGCTCGGTCTTGCCGGTGCCGGTGGGGCCGAGGAAGAGGAAGGACCCGGTGGGTCGGTTGGGGTCGGCGATGCCGGCGCGGGCACGGCGTACGGCGTCGCTCACGGCGCGCACGGCCTCACGCTGGCCGATCAGCCGCTCGCCGATGACCTCCTCCATCCGCAGCAGCTTGGCGGTCTCGCCTTCGAGCATGCGGCCGGTCGGGATGCCGGTCCAGGCCTCGACGACCTCGGCGATCTGCTCGGCGCCGACCTCCTCGCCGACGAGGGGGTCGACGTCCTGCTTCTCCGACGAGACGGCCGCCTCGATCTTCTTCTCCAGTGCCGGGATCGACTCGTAGTTGATCTTGCTGGCCGCCTCGAGGTTGCCCTCGCGCAGGTAGCGGTCGGCCTCGATCTTGAGCTGGTCCAAGGCACGGCGTAGCTCGCCTTCGCCCTCCAGGGTCGCCTTCTCCTGCTCCCAGCGGTGCTCGAGGCCGCGCAGCTCCTCCTCGCGATCCGCGAGATCCTGGCGCAGTCGCTCGAGCCGCTCCAGGGAGGCGTCGTCGGACTCCTTGGCGAGCGCGAACTCCTCCATCTTCATCCGGTCGACCGCCCGGCGGAGCTGGTCGATCTCCTCGGGGGAGGACTCGATCTCCATCCGCAGGCGGGAGGCCGCCTCGTCGATCAGGTCGATCGCCTTGTCGGGGAGCTGGCGACCGGTGATGTAGCGGTCGGACAGAGTGGCGGCCGCGACCAGGGCGGCATCGGTGATCCGGACACCGTGGTGGGCTTCGTACTTCTCCTGGATGCCGCGCAGGATCTGCACGGTGTCCTCGACACTTGGCTCGCCGACGAAGATCTGCTGGAAGCGCCGCTCGAGGGCGGGGTCCTTCTCGATCCGCTCGCGATACTCGTCCAGCGTGGTGGCGCCGATCATCCGCAGCTCACCACGGGCCAGCATCGGCTTAAGCATGTTCCCAGCGTCCATCGCGGAGTCGCCACCGGCGCCAGCGCCGACGACGGTGTGCAGCTCGTCGATGAAGGTGATGACCTGGCCGCCGGAGTCCTTGATCTCCTCGAGCACGGCCTTGAGGCGCTCCTCGAACTCGCCGCGATACTTGGCGCCGGCCACCATGGCGGCCAGGTCGAGGGAGAGCACGCGGCGTCCCTTGAGCGAGTCTGGGACGTCGCCGGTGACCACCCGCTGGGCGAGTCCTTCGACCACGGCGGTCTTGCCGACGCCCGGCTCACCGATCAGGACGGGGTTGTTCTTGGTGCGACGCGAGAGCACCTGCACGACGCGGCGGATCTCGGCGTCCCGTCCGATGACGGGGTCGAGCTTGCCCTCCTCGGCGGCCTTGGTGAGGTCGACGGAGTACTTCTCCAACGCTTCGTAGGTCGACTCGGCGTCCTCGCTGGTGACCCGTCGATTGCCGCGAACGGCAGTCAGCTCCTCACGGAGTCCGTCGGCGGTCAGCCCGGCGTCGCGAAGCACCTTCTGGGCGGGCGACTCGACGGTGGCCAGGCCGATCAGGAGGTGCTCGGTGGCGACGTACTCGTCCTTCATCGAGGCGGCCAGGTCGATCGCGCTCGCCAGGACGCGGGTCAGCGAGGGTGACGCGGACGGCTGTTGGACGGTCGCTCCGGTGGCCTTGGGCAGGTTGGCGAGGGCGGTCTCCGCGACGGCGGTCAGGCCGTCGACGTCGACCCCCGCCTTGGTCACCAGGGTGCGCGCGACGCCGTCTTGTTGGCGCAGCAAAGCCACCAGCAGGTGGATGGGCTCGATGGTGGTGTTGCCCGCGGTCGTGGCGGACAACTGGGCGGCCTCGATAACCTCACGACTGCGGGTGGTGAACTTCTCGGCTCCGAACTGACTCAACGGTTTCCTCTCAACGACTGCCTCGGCGACGACTCAGTGGTCGCAACGACCCCTGCCAGGACCACTGTGGTCCTCTCTCGATACAACACGCCAGAAGTTGAGTCCATTCCACTCAACTTTGGCTTTCTTGCTTTGCGCGGGACGTCATCGTCGGCGGTCGCTCGGGCGACCGGACGGTATGACGTCTCGCGGGGTTCATGGGTCGAGCCGGAGCTGCTCGAGGTCGACGTGCAGGTCGGCGCGCGGGCGGGTGCGGGTGATGCGACCGGCGTTCGGCTCGTCCACTCGTTCGACCCAGGCAACCGCCTCGTGCGGGGTCTTGCCGAAGAGCACGTGGCGGTCGACCAGACGGCTACGCCGGACCGGGTCGGGGATCTCGCAGAACCACACCTCGTCCAGCGCGTCGGCGATCTGCGGCCAGGGCTCCTCGTCGTCGAGCAGGTAGTTGCCCTCGGTCACGACGACCCGGACCTCGGGGCCGACCGCGACGCCACCGGCCACCGGCTGCTCGATCCGCCGATCGAACTCGGGTGCGTAGACGACGTTCTGCGTCTCCAGCCGGAGCCGCCTCAACAGCGCCAGATATCCGTGTCCGTCGAAGGTGTCGATCGCGCCCTTGCGGCCCCGACTCCCGAGGCGGTCCAACGTGCTGTCAGCCAGGTGGAACCCGTCCATCGGCACCAGCGCCGCCTGCGGGGTGCGGTCGACCAGCCAGCGGGCGAGCGTCGACTTCCCCGCGCCCGGCGCGCCCGTGATGCCCACGATCACCCGCTCGCTGGTGGCTGCCGTGAGGTCGATCAGGCGCTGGCGCAGCGCGGCGACCTCCGGCGGGACGTCATGCTCTCCGGTCGCCCCAGCGACCAGGGAGGATGACGTCCGCTGGGTCATGACTGACCGCGCCGCCAGACGACGATCGACTGGCCGGTCAACGGATCGCGGCGGGCCGGCACGCGGCTCCCCGAGGCAGCAGAGGTGCGCCGCGACAGGGCGTCGCGCAGTGCCTCTCGGGTCGCCTCCAGCTCGATGACCAGCTCCTCGTTGCGCAGTTGGAGCGCCTCGACCTGGTTCTGCAGGTCGAGGATCCGACGGACCCCCTCGATGCCGATGCCGGCGCCGGTGAGGTCGGCGATCAACCGGAGCAGCTCGAGGTCGGCATGGGAGTAGCGACGACCGCCGCCACCCGTGCGGCCGGGCGAGATCAGCCCCATCCGTTCATACGAACGCAGCGTCTGCGGATGCAGGCCGGTGAGCTCGGCGGCCACCGAGATGACGTAGACCGCGGCCTCCGGGCCCGGCGCCGCGATGGGCTCGGTGGCCCGACGACGAGGCCGAGAACTCTGCTCGGTCACGACGACTCCTCGAACAGACCCGCCCGCAACGGCTTGCCGGCCATCGCCGTCCGATAGGACTCGACGGCCTCCTTGGCGGTTGCGTCGAGGACCGCCGGCACCTGCACCTCGACGGTGGCCAGCAGGTCGCCTCGGGTGCCGTCCTTGCGCTGGGAGCCCTTGCCGCGCACCCGGAAGGTGCGGCCGTTGGGCGTGCCCGCGGGCAGCTTCAAGGTCACCGGACCGCCACCCAGTGTCGGGATCTTGATCTCCCCACCGAGAGCGGCCTCGTCGAAGGAGATCGGCACCTCGAGGGTGAGGTTGTCGCCCTTGCGGCCGAACAACCGGTGTGGGCGGACCTTGACGGTGACGAGCAGGTCGCCGGCCGGGCCGCCGTTCTCACCGGGAGCACCCTTGCCCCGCAGCCGGATCTTCTGACCGTCCTTGACCCCGGCAGGGATGCGCGCCTGGATGGTCCGCGTCGAGTGGCCGCGGCCGGTGCCATGACAGACCGGGCACGGGTCGTCGTAGACGAGCTGCCGCCCACCGCACATCGGGCAGGTCTCGTTGATCGAGAAGCCACCACCCATCGAGGCGACGACGAATCCAGCGCCCTCGCACTCGGGGCAGATGTGCGGCTTGGTGCCCGGCATGCCGCCGGTGCCCTTGCACTCCGGGCAGACGGAGTCCGAGGTCAGTCGCAACGCGACGGTGACCCCGTCCATCGCCTCGGTGAAGCCGATCGTGGTCGAGGTCTCGATGTCGGCACCCTTGACCGGCCGCGGCTTGGCGCGCTGACGACCGAAGCCGCCACCACCGAACATGTCGCCGAACATGTCGCCGAGCCCGCCTTGACCGCCGTGCTCGCGGAGCAGGTCGTTGAGGTCGAACCCGCCGCCCGTGCCACCGCCACCGCCGAAGCCGCCAGGGAAGCGGCCTCCGGCGAACATCGAGCGCATCTCGTCGTACTTCTTGCGCTTCTCGGCGTCGCCGATCACGTCATAGGCCTCGGCGACGGCCTTGAACTTCTCGTGCTTCTTCTCATCACCCGGATTGGAGTCGGGGTGGTTGGCGCGGGCGAGCTTGCGGTAGGCCTTCTTGATGTCGGTCTGGCTGGCGTCCTTCTTGACACCCAGCTCGGCATAGAAGTCCTTGTTGGCCCAATCGGCTCTCATGCCGTCGTTGTCACTCATCCGCGCACCTCCTCTCTCCTGGTTGTCATGTCACGGTGATGGTCACGCCCACCAAGGGTGGCGTACGACGTGGCGCGCGGCGTCGGCCTCACCCCTCGGCCGGGTCGACGACCAGCACCTGCGCGGCCCGCACCACTCGGTCGCCGATCCGATAGCCGGCTTTGGCGACCATCTTGACGGTGGTCTCCTTCACCTCCGGGTCGGTGCCGAGGTGGGACAACGCCTCGTGCCTGGTCGGGTCGAAGACGTCACCGGGCTCGCCGAACTTGGTCAGCCCCAGCCCGGCGACGACCCGCTCCAACTGGTCGGCGACGGCCCGAAGCCCGTCCTCGAGAGGGCCCGCGTCGCGGGCCCGGTCGATGGTGTCGAGCACGTCGGTGATCGGGGCGAGGACGGCATAGGTGGCGTTCTCGCGCACCAGCTCTCGGTCGCGCTCCACCCGCCGCTTGTAGTTGAGGTACTCCGCCTGCAGCCGCTGCAGGTCACCGGTGAGCGACTCCACGTCGGCCTGAGCCTTGGTCAGGTCGTCACCGAGCCCGTTGTCGGCGACGGTCTCGCCGTCCGGCTGACCGACGGCCGCCTGCGGCTCCTCGCCCACCGGGGTGGCGCCCTCGGGCTGCTCTCCTGGTGGACCCTGCTCTCCGGTTGGACTGTGCTCGGCCTGCGGTCCGGACGACTCGGGGCCGCCGGCCGACCCGGCGCGCGTGTGCGCCGGGTCAGCCGCGGGGGGGAACCCTTCGGTCACTTCGCCTCGTCCTCGCCCTCGTCGACGATCTCGGCGTCGACGACGTCGTCATCGGACTCGCCCGTGCTGCCGGTCGATCCACCTGCAGCGGCCTGGTCGGCCTCCGCGGCGGCGTACATCGCAGCGCCCATCTTCTGGCTGGACTCACCCAGCTTGGTGATCAGGGACTGCAACGCATCGGTCTCGGCGTCGGGGTTCTCCAAGAGGCCCTTGATGGCGTCGACGTCGGTCTGCACCTCGGCCTTGACGTCGTCGGGAATCTTGTCGCCGTTGTCGGCCAGGAACTTCTCGGTCGTGTAGACGAGCTGGTCGGCCTGGTTGCGGGTCTCGATGTTCTCCCGGCGGGCGGCGTCGTCGGCGGCGTACTGCTCCGCTTCCTTGACCATCCGGTCGATCTCGTCCTTGCCCAGCGCCGAGCCACCCGAGATCGTCATCGACTGCTCACGGCCTGAGGCGGTGTCCTTGGCGGACACGTGCACGATGCCGTTGGCGTCGATGTCGAAGGTGACCTCGATCTTCGGGATGCCCCGCGGAGCCGGCGGCAGCCCGGTCAGCTCGAAGTTGCCGAGGGGCTGGTTCTGCGCCCACATCGGCCGCTCGCCCTGGGCGACCTTGATCTCCACCGACGGCTGGTTGTCGTCCGCGGTCGTGAAGACCTCGCTGCGCTTGGTCGGGATGGTGGTGTTGCGCTCGATGAGCGTGGTCATCACGCCACCCTTGGTCTCGATGCCGAGGCTCAGCGGCGTGACGTCGAGGAGTAGCACGTCCTTGACCTCGCCCTTGAGCACGCCAGCCTGCAGCGCGGCGCCCACGGCAACGACCTCGTCGGGGTTGACACCCTTGTTGGGCTCCTTGCCGCCGAGCAGCTCCTTGACCAGCTCGGTCACCGCCGGCATCCGGGTCGAGCCACCGACCAGCACGACGTGGTCGATGTTGGCCACGTCGACGCCGCCGTCCTTCAGCACCTGCTTGAAGGGCGCCTTGGTCCGGTCGAGCAGGTCGGCGGTCATCTTCTGGAACTCGCTGCGGGAGAGCTTCTCCTCGAAGTGCAGCGGGCCGGACTCACCGTGGGTGATGTAGGGCAGGTGGATGGTCGTCTCGCTGGAGGAGGACAGCTCGATCTTGGCCTTCTCCGCGGCCTCTTGGAGGCGCTGCTTGGCGATCTTGTCCTGGCCCAGGTCGACGCCGGTGTTGTCCTTGAACTTCTTGATCATCCACTCGACGATCCGGGCGTCCCAGTCGTCACCACCGAGGTGGTTGTCGCCGGAGGTCGCCTTGACCTCTACGACGCCCTCACCGATCTCCAGCAGCGACACGTCGAAGGTGCCACCGCCGAGGTCGAAGACGAGGATGGTCTGGTCGTCGCCCTTGTCGAGGCCGTAGGCCAAGGCGGCCGCGGTCGGCTCGTTGACGATGCGGGAGACGTTGAGCCCGGCGATCTCGCCGGCCTCCTTGGTGGCCTGCCGCTGTGCGTCGGAGAAGTACGCCGGCACGGTGATCACCGCGTCGGTCACCGGCTCGCCGAGGTAGGCCTCCGCGTCCCGCTTGAGCTTCTGCAAGATGAAGGCGCTGATCTGCTGGGGGGTGAAGGTCTTGTCGTCGACCGACACCGTCCAGTCGGTGCCCATGTGGCGCTTGACCGAGCGGATGGTGCGATCGACGTTGGTGACGGCCTGCCGCTTGGCGACCTCACCGACGAGCACCTCGCCGGACTTGGCGAAGGCGACCACCGACGGGGTGGTCCGCGAGCCTTCTGCGTTCGCGATGACGGTGGGTTCGCCACCCTCTAGGACGGCGACGACGGAGTTCGTCGTGCCGAGGTCGATACCGACCGCTCGTGCCATGTGTGTGTTACCTCCAGGGTTGATGTCTGCGGACGCCGCGCTGGACGTCGTACTAGGTCCAGTCTGGCGAACAAGTTGAGTCGATGCAACTCAAGTCTGTTCATAGTCTGCAACGCATGCCGTGGGGGGATTGTTCCGGCCTGCCCCGACTTTCTGTCCCTGCTCTCCGTCCCGACCTTTCCGGCTCTCCTCGTGGTCCGGGAATAGCCGGCGCGCCGGCGTTGTCTGGAGTCGCATGACGATCCCCAACCTCACGCTCAACGACGGCACCACCATTCCGCAACTCGGCTTCGGGGTTTACCTGGTGCCGCCGCTGGACACGCAGGGTGTGGTGGAGCGGGCGCTCGAGGTGGGCTACCGCCACATCGACACCGCTCAGATGTATGGCAACGAGGCCGGCGTCGGCGCTGCGATCACCGGCTCCGGGCTCGGCCGGGACGACCTCTTCGTCACCACCAAGCTGAACAACGGCAATCACCGACCCGAGGACGCGCGACGCTCGCTCGCGGAGTCGCTGGAAGCGCTCGGCTTGGACCAGGTCGACCTGTTCTTGATCCACTGGCCGTTGCCCGGGCGCTACGACGGTGACTTCGTGTCCACCTGGCAGGCCATGGTGGAGTTGCGCGATCAGGGGTTGACCCGCTCAGTCGGTGTCTCCAACTTCCAGCCCGCCCACCTGGACCGGATCGTCGCGGAGACCGGGGTGGCGCCGTCGGTCAACCAGATCGAGGTGCATCCCTTCTTCACCAACGAGTCGGCACGCGCGGCCAACGCCCGGCACGGGGTGCTCACCGAGGCCTGGGCGCCGATCGCTCGAGGCAAGGTCGCCGAGAGCCCCGTCATCGTCGGGATCGCCGAGCGCCTCGGCCGGACCCCCGCGCAGGTCGCCCTCCGTTGGCACCTGCAGCGTGGCGACATCGTCTTCCCCAAGTCCACCCACGTGGAGCGGATGCGGGAGAACTACGACGTCTTCGGCTTCGAGCTGTCCCCGGAGGACGTGGCCGCCCTGTCTGCCCTGGACGAAGGTGAGCCGGGGCGCACCGGCCCGGACCCGGATCGGTTCAACTGGATCCCGTCCTGAGCTCAGCGTGAGCTTCGCGGTGTCTGCGGCAGCCGTCAGCCGATGTGGATCTTGACCTCGTTGGACTTGGTGCCGGTGTTGGTGTCGACCACGCGGATCCGGTTGAGCCCGGACCGTCCGGTCATGATGTAGGTCGAGAAGGCCTCGCCGTTCACCGACGTGGTGACCGGGAAGTCGGCCCACGTGCCCTCCTCGAACCGCTGCACCTGCAAGATCGCACCGTTGCCGCCCGGGTAGGTGCCGCTCAGGTCGATCTGCGCCATCGGCGCGACCGACTGCTGCCCTGCGGTCAAGGTGATGTCGTGCTCCTTGGTCGCCGAACTGCTCGGCTTGCTGGGCTGCGACCCCCCGCCCTCACTAGCCTGAGTCTCCTTCGGCGAGGCCGGGGCCGAGGAGGAGGTGGGCGACGGCTTAGGGAGATACATGCTCCCACCGTCGGAGGCGGCGTTGGCCGTGTCACCACCCAGACCGACCGATCGACTCAAGCCGAGCGCGCCGACACCGAGCAGCACACCAACAGCGGCGGCCACGGCGACCAACGCCAGCAGCCCCCACAAGACGGGGTGTTCTCGATGCTCGGGCACCCTGGCAGCCTACTGAGTCTCCCCTGAGTCGCCGCATTTGCCGCCCCGGTGCCAGCCCGCTATCCACGAGCATTTCGGCTAGTACGGTCCCGATTGGCTGGTTTGAGGCAGGAAAGCCAGCCAATCGGGACCGTACTAACTCCCAGAGGCCGCCACGTCTGCCCAGGGGCGTCAGTTGACAGTGAGTCTGGCGAGGAGTTCGCGCAAGTAGAGGCGGCGGTCCAGCGTGAGCACCGGGTTCGCCCAGGAGGGCCGATCGAGGGTCCAGGTTCGTGGTCGGGGCGAACTCAGTGCGCGGTTGCGTACGCGGATCATGCGCTCTGCCACACGATGCCGGTCACGAAGATCGCCCTCGACCAGCGCGAAGTACTCGAGCCCGGCGTGGCGCATCGCCTCTTCCCGGCGGAGATCCTCGCGGCGCTGCTCGGCCGAGCGGTGATGCGCGCCGTCGTACTCCCCCACGACACCCGCAACCGGGTCGAGCAGATCGGGTCGACCGATGAAGGAGCCGTCGAGACTGAACACGTCGACGTTGCACAGCGGCCTCGGAAGCTCGGCATCGAGCTCCCAGACCAGCCGCATCGCGGACTCCCGCGGAGACTCAGGTCCCTCGCAGGCGAGCGCCACCGCCTGCCGGGCAAGCCCCACCCATTTCCGGGTGGTCCGAGTGGCGACGTACTCCTGAAAGCGACGAAGCGAGGTGAGCTCGGCGAACATGGCCATCTCGAGGACCGTGATGGCATGGCGCAGCGACTCCTTGGCCCGACTCCGCATCTCGTCGAAGACTGCCGCCTCGACGCTCCTGCACGGGATCCCTCGGAGAGGCCACACCTCCCACGGCAGCACCACCTCACGCCAGATGAGGGCGCCGGGGACCTCCCGTCGCTTGCCGTCGGCGGCGAGGGCAACCCCGACGGGACGTTCACTGCCGTCCGCCTCCGACCCCTCGAACCATCGGGCTCCCATCAGATGCAGTGCTGCCCAGCCGGTGATCGATCCGGTATCGGCCGGCAGTCGAGGCTCCAGATCGGCAATGCGCTGGGCTGGCTGGTCGACACGGGCGTCGACCGGCACCCATCGGTTGGCGGAGGTACGACGCCACCGTGGGCTGCGGGCCTGCGCGCGGGTCGGGCCGGCCATGCCCGTCGGATCGATCTGCACCGGCAGCACGAACCGTCCGGGCTTGATCCTCGGAGGTGGCCGAAGACGCCTCACCTCGGCGATCACGTCGACGGGCAACTCGGCCACGACACTCTCCGGCAGCCGCGCCAACGCCTGTGCCGCATCGATCACTTTGGCAACGTCATGCAGATGCGGATCCGTCGGCGGGAGCTCGCCGTTGACGTATCCTCTCCGGCCATGCCCTCTCTTCGACACCATTCCGACAGGGTCATCGGCTCGCAGCCTCCCCGTCGGCGCTCTCCACAGCCTCGGCGGACCGCGGGCAATCCACAGCCCATGGACGGTTAGTACGGTCCCGATTGGCTGGCTTGAGGCACGAAAGCCAGCCAATCGGGACCGTACTAACCCTCAGCGGGCGAAATGAGTCGTGGCCGTGACGACGATCCGGGCGCCGTGGTCGGGGACGCTGGTGATGTTGCGGACCTTGGGTCCTTCCTCGTCGACTGCACGGACGTCGTACTGGCTGAACACCTCGCGCAGCACCTCGACCGCCTCCATCTGGGAGAACGCTGCGCCCAGGCAGCGGCGCACCCCGCCACCGAACGGGATCCACGTCGTCAGGGACGGCGGGTGGTCGCCGGTGAAGCGGTCGGGACGGAACCGCTCCGGCTCGGGGAAGTTGGCCGGGTCACTGTGCGAGAGCAGGATCGACGGGGCGACGGTGGTGCCGCGCGGGAGCAGGCGCCCGCCGAGGGTGGTGGGTCGCATGAGGGTGCGCACCACCATGGCGAGCACGGGATGCAGACGGAGCGACTCCTTGAAGATCGCCTCGAGCCAGGCGTCGTCACCGGTGCGCGCGGCGTCGCGGGCGCGGGCCATCTGCTCGAGATCACGGCCGACCTCGTAGAGCGCCCAGGCCAGCGCGGTGGCGGTGGTCTCGTGCCCGGCCAGCAGCAGGGTGACCAGGTGGTCGCGCAGCTCGGCATCGGAGAGCCGCTCGCCGTCGTCCTCGAGCCGGATCAGCTGAGAGAGGACGTCGGTGCGCTCGGCAAGGTCGGGCGCCTGCCGTCGCTCGGAGATCTCGGCGACGATCAGCCGATCCAGGGCGTACGACGTCTCGACGGTCCGCTTCCACGGGCCTATCCGCTGCAGAGGCGGGAAGCCCCAGCCGAGCAGGACCAGCGGGCTGACGTTGACGGTCCGGTAGACGAGCGGACGCAGTTGGGCCAACCGCTCCTCGTCGGTGACGCCGAAGACGACGTGCAGGATCACCTCCAGGGTCAAGGCGTTCATCCGGTCGAGCGCGCGGAACTCCACGCCCGGAGTCCACGAGGCCACCTCGGTCTTGGCCAGGCCGGCCACGACCTCGCGGTAGCCGCGCAGGGCATGGCCGCCGAAGGCCGGCATCAACAGTCGCCGGGCGCGCTTGTGGGCGGCCCCGTCCAAGACGAGCACCGAGTGCTCGCCCATGATCGGACCGAGGATCGCATTGCCCTTGCCGGCATGGAAGACCGCCGGATCGCCGGCGAAGATCTCCTTGGTGACGTCTGGCCGGGAGGAGATGACCACGGTGCGCCCCGCCGGCAGCAGCCGGACGGTGAACACGTTGCCGAACCGCCGACGCAACCAGGGCACGTAACGATGGCGGAAGCGAAGCACCCCGGCGCTCTGCGCCAGCGAGGGCTGCCGCGGACCCGGAGGCAGGTTGGTCGTGTCGACCGGTGGCATGTTCCGCCGCGACGGGGGCCGGGTGTGCTCGAAGCGCTCGCGCGAGAGTCGGGCGACCTCGTCGGTGTCGGTGTCGCTCACGTCGCCTCCCGGACTCCTCGCTGCTCTGGTCAGTCTAGGAGCGGGCCCCACAGCGAGGCGCTCCTCGCCGGTCGAAGAGCACATCGGGCAGGCCTCCGGCCCGCGGCCGAGTCAGAGCAGCCCGCGCCGACGGGCGAGGGCGGCCGCCTCGGTGCGTCTCGAAACGCCGAGCTTGGCCAAGATGTTCGACACGTGCACGGAGACGGTCTTGGTGCTGATGAACAGCTGGCCGCCGATCTCGCCGTTGCTGCGGCCTTCGGCGACCAGGCTCAAGATCTCCCGCTCGCGTGGGGTCAGCGAGACCTCCTCGGGCGGGGCCGAGGACGATCCCCGAGGCCGGGAGCCGCGGACCGTGTCGCCGAGCAGGACCAGCTCGTCCAGGATGGGGCGTGCACCGAGCTCGCGCGCGGTCTCCCGCGCCCAATCCATGGCGTCGCGCGCTTGACCAGCCAGGCCGACACCGCGCAGCACCGATCCCCGGCGCAGCCGCACCCGGGCCAGCTCGCCCACATGACCGAACGTCACGGCGAGCTCCTCGGTCTGTTGCCAGGCCGCGACCAGGTCCTCCTGGGCGGGTGGGTCGATCTGAGCGGCCCACCGCCATCGCAGCCACTCGGCGGCCAGCCGGCCGACCCAGAACTGACCCTCGGGGCCGAACTCGGCACCGGTGTCGCGGTGAACCGCCAGCGCGTGCAGCCCGTCGGCGTGCAGGCGGACAGCGACCGGCGCGGCGTCGGCACGCTCAGCAGAGGTCATCTTGGCCGCCGCCGTGGCCAGCACCCCGAGAGTGGTAGCCGCAAGCCGCAGTCGGGCGGGGAACCATGGACGCCACACCTCGGCGATCGCGGCGCACGCCGAGGCGTACTCCTGGGAGGCGCCCTCTACGTCGACCGCGGCCTCGGCCACCGCCAGCCGCGCAGAGCTCGCGGTCAACGCCGCGAGGCCCTCCAGGTGCCACGTCCCGCGCGTGCTGTCGGCGAGGGCAAGGGCTGCGGCGTCACCGCGGGCGGCGAGCAGCACGGCTCGCTGGGCGTTGAGCAGGTCTTCGGCGACCCGCGGCGGCGTCTCCCCCTCGATCGAGGAAAGCGCCAGCGCCTCGTCCCACTCCCCGGCGGCATGGAGCACCGAGACCCGCATGAAGCGGGACTCGAAGGCGTACGGCGC
Source organism: Nocardioidaceae bacterium (assembly GCA_039811985.1). Classification (GTDB taxonomy): domain Bacteria; phylum Actinomycetota; class Actinomycetes; order Propionibacteriales; family Nocardioidaceae; genus Nocardioides. Next base: position 14,900 of record JBDHZT010000073.1, read on the forward strand.
CCAGGGGGTGCCCATCTCCGCAGCGCGTTGAATCGCGGCGGCGAACACCTGGGCGGCCTCGGCATGGCTACCCGCGTCTTGCAGGAAGCGGCCCAGCAGATAGCGGGCCCGCAGCTCGGCGCCGTCGGCGCCAGCTTCCTGTGCGCTGTCGACCGCCGCATGCATGGAGGCGGTCGCCTGGCTGACCGAGCGGTCGCGCTCCGACTGCGCGAGGGTGGTGAGCACATCGGTCGCCAGCCGGGGCATGTCGAGTTTCTCGGCCATGGCCAGCGCCTCTAGCCCGACCTGCCGCGCCTCGTCCGCACGCATGCTGGTCACCAGTGCCCGTGCCTGCAGCGCCAGCGCTTGGGCGCGCTGGCGGGCCGGGCCGTCGGCGAGCAGGCTGACCGCCTCGGCGGCCACCGGCACAGCGTCGACCTCCGCATCGGCGACCAACAGCCCCGACGCCAAAGCGGCCAGAAGCCTGGCGCGGTGCGCAGGCGGAGCGTCCGAGGGGAGCCCGGCGAGGTGTTCACGCACCACTCGGATCGCCTTCGCGGTCTGACCCGAGGACAGCAGCGCGTCGCTGGTGCGCGCGACGAGCTCGGCCGGCTCGACCTCGACGAGAGACGCACCCTGCCCCACCAGTCCGAGTGCCTGGAGATAGTGCTGCGCCGCCTCCTCCGGCCCGCCGACGGCAGCGGCCTCGTCGCCCGCCCTGACCGACGCGGTCACCGCCGCAGCAGCATCGCCGGCCAGCCTGGCGTGGCGAGCGAGCTCGGCCGCGGAGCCCGGGAACCGCGCCGAGCCCAACGCCTCGGCATAGGCGGCGTGCAGGCGGATCCGCTCGCCCGGGAGCAGGTCGTCGTACACCGCCTCGGCGAGCAGCGCATGCCGGAATGCGTAACCGTCGCCTCCCTCAGGCACCAAGACGTTGCGGTCCACCGCCGCCCGGAGGCCGTCGTCGAGTTGCTGCGGCGGCAGCCCGGTCGCCTCCGCGAGCAGGTCATGGGCGACCCGGCGACCCGCGACGGACGCGGCCTGGACCACGGTGCGGGCGTGGCCGTCCAGTCCGTCCACGCGGACCATCAGCAGCCCGGCGAGATCGTCGGGGAGGTCGCCGGTCAGAGCGCCCACCAGCTCCTCGACGAAGAAGGCGTTGCCCTCGGCCCGATCCACGATCTCGGCGATGTCTCCAGCGGAGAGGTGGCCGGGTCGCAGAGACTGGATCAGACGCCGCACATCGGAGGTGCGCAATGGCGCAAGCTGAAGCCGCTCCACCTCACGCTGCCGCGCCCACTCGGCCACTTGGCGACGAAGGGGATGTCGCCGATGCAGATCGTCGGAGCGGTAGGACGCGACGATCGCGATCCGGCGGTCGAAAGGGCGCGCGAACAGGAAGCTGAGCAGGTCGAGCGTGGATCTGTCGGCCCAGTGGATGTCCTCGACAACCACCAGCAGTGGGGCGTCCACCGCGACATCCTCGAGCAGAGCGGGGAAGGCCTCGAAGAGCTGACGCGGGTCCAGGCTGCTCTCGGCAGCCTCGGCGCCCATCCGACGACGAGCGGGGAGCAGCCTCGCCAAGGCGGGATAGCGCTCCAGGCCGTCGACAACAGATCCGGAGCCCTCGGTCGAGAGGCGGCCGAGGATCTCGCTGAAGGGGAGGTAGGCCACCGCACTGTCCGCGAAGTCTAGGCAGTGACCCACGACCACCTGCCAGCCGTGCTCGACCGCCCGGTCCCGCAGCTCGGCGAGAAGACGGGTCTTGCCGACCCCGGCGTCGCCGGCCAGGAGCAGCGCTTGCGTGGCGGGGTCGGTGGCCGGGTCGGCGATGCCGAGCCGGAGACAGAGGTCGTCCAGCTCGGCGTCACGGCCGACCAGGGTCGGGCTCATCGGGGCCACGTCGAGATGATCTCTCAGCCCACCGACAGGCCGCGACACCTCAAGGATCGCCGCGCTCATCGCACGGCTCGATCGTCTTGGCTCCTAGGCTCGGTCACCCCAGGTCGGCCGAGGACCGCGTCCGGCGCACCGACTCCGCGCTCCGGCCGCGCCGCCCTCGGCGACGGATGACCCAGTTCCGCCGAGCCTTCGCCTCGCGGTAGTCGAGCTCAGCCTGCAGTAGCAGGTCGTTGGTGATGTTCATGTCGCTGTCCCTTCTCGATGCTTCGTAGAAGAGACTGCGTGGCTGAGGTAGCACCCAACATCGGGTGGAATCCCTATCTTGTCCGCTCCCTCGCCGGAGCTACCTCAGAGCCGCGGGACGTCGTACTCTCCGGTCGCTCGGGCGACCAGGCGGTACGACGTCCCGCGGTGGCAGTGCTGTCGGTAGTGCGGATCAGCCGGCGTAGAGGAAGAGCTCGCGCCCGCGCCAGTCGTTGCCGTCCACGCTCGGCCCACTCACCGCGGTCGCGGTGCCGGACAGGGTGCCGTTGCTCCAGCCGACCTTGGCGAGATTGCCGGTGCTGGCGGAGGCGACGTAGAGGTTGCCGCCGGCCAGCATCAGGCCCGTGGTGTCACTCCAGCTGATGCCGTTGCCGTTGCCCAGCGCGGTGAAGCGCACCGAGCCCACGATCTGGCTCTCCGGCTCGAAGTAGCGGTAGTAGAGCTGGGACTGACCCGACATCGTGTAGTAGAGCCGGCCACTGGCCTTGTCGTAGAACATCCCGGTGATGTTCGGGATCTCGTTGGCGAACTGGGTGAGTCCGTTGAGGTTCACCGTGGTGGCGGCACCGAAGGTGGTGCCGTCGAAGGTGCGCGACCGCAGCGTCCCGTTGGACCAGCCGGTGTAGAGGGTGCCGTCGATCATCACCGCGCCACGGGCGCTGCTCCACGTCTGACCACCGTTGCCCACGGCCTGGGTGCCGGTCACGGCCGAGCCGGTGAAGTCGCGCTCGGTGACCGCGTTGTTGTTGCCGAGGAGGTAGACGTCACCCGGCAGGCTGCCAACATTCTCGGCAGGCAGCGCGGTGCCACCGGCGGTCGGGAAGAACGCGAGTCGACCGCGCTTCTCCTTGGCCGTCACGGCGGTGTCGTGACCCATCCACAGTCCGGCGTTGGTGGTCATGAACTCCCACACGCCCACGCCGCGGTTGCGGGTCGGGTTCCAGGTGAAGGGCAGCCCGTTGCGCGGGTCGAGTGCGGCAAGGCCGGTGCGGACGACCGCGCCCACGCCCCGCGAGTCGGAGGAGTAGGGGTTGTTCAGCCACCGGAAGTGGCCACCGACGTAGATCGCGGCACCGGTCGCCTTCACCTGGGTGAAGGTGTCGCCGCCGCTGTAGTCCACCCAGCTGGGGTCCTGGCTCGAGGTGGTGGTCGGGGTCAGCTCCCAGCGACTCACGGCGTCGCACAGCGTGCCGGAGCCCACGCCGCCGGAGTAGGCGCCGGTCGCGCCGACGACGAAGTAGGTCCCGGTCGGGTCGATGTCCACATCGCGCATGTAGGTGTCGAAGGCGTTCGCACAGCGTGCCGAGTAACGGCTGGTCCACCAGCTCGCCAAGGTCGCGTTGGGCCCGCTGAGGTCGGCCATCATGATCTGCGGGCGGCTCTGTCCGTCGACGGTGCGGAAGTTCCCGATCGCCACCAGGGTGTTGCCGTCGTCGCTGATGTCGAACTTCTTGACGGCCAGTTTGCCGCCGTTCCAGAGGCCGGCGAAGGTGAGGTTCACCGTGCCGGTGTCCGCGCCCGTGGTTGGGTTGAGTGCCGCCAGCAGCGTCCGGGGAGTGCCGTTGATGCTGGTGAAGATGCCGCCGATGTAGAGCTTGTTGTTGACCAGCTGCATGTCGTTGACCGCGCCGTTGATCGCCTTCGCCTTGAAGGTCGTGATCACGGCACCGGAGGCCGCGTCGATCCGCGCCACCTTCGAGGACTTGACCCCGTTGACCGCGCTGAACTTCCCGCCGATGAAGACGGTGCCGTCGCCGGCGTCGACGACCTCGGTGACCTCCTTGCCGGTGATCTCAGGCACAAAGGTGGTGTCCACCGCACCGGTGGTCGCGTTGAAGGCGAAGACGTTCTTGCGCGTGTACGCCGTGCCGTTCTTGTCGACGACCGATGTGAACGTGCCGGTCGCGATGATCCGGTTGCCCACCTGGACCATCGACTCGACCTTGCCGTTCTGCACGTTCGGCGGCCAGTTGTCCGGATTCGCCGAGACGATGGTCTCGATGGTCGGCTCGGCCGCTGTGCTCGGCACAGCGAGAATCGGAATGGCTAGAGCTGTCAGCCCCAGTAGGCAGGCAGCGGCCAGTGGCTTGCGCATGATTCAACCCCCACGTTTTGAAGTGCGCTTGATAGGGAAGTCCCCCGGACACCACCCTTCGGTGGCGTGCTCGTTTGAGCGTATACACCCTTACCCAAGATGTAATCAGGCAGACCCCTAACCGTCTAGACCGGCG
>JBDHZT010000074.1:0-18191 GCA_039811985.1 Nocardioidaceae bacterium
ACCCCAAAGATCAACGAGTAAAACAAATCAATTCATCGACTATCACACACTGTTGAGTTCTCAAAAATCAGACACACACCATCGCAGCTCCCTTGCGGGATCAAGCGTCTTGGGGCTGGTCAATGCTACCGGGCTCGATCTTCGCCATCAAATCGGCGGCGAGCCGATCCCAGTCCCTTCCGCGCACCGTGGACCCCGCCGGTCCGGGTCGCCTCGAGGACGCACCAAGACTCACCGGGTTTGGTGAGGAAGGAGAGTGTCGGTTCGGGGCCGAGAGCCCGTCCAGAAGGACTTGCTCTCCGCCGCACCCGGCGCGACAACATCAAGATTAGGCGACCGCTGGGATGGGGGTCAAATCACGACGCTGTGAGTCGGCGCACAGTCATCGATGCGCCGGCCTCAGTGCCGTGCGCACCGCCTGTTCGCGCAGGTCAACGTCCTGGTCAGATCAACCGACTCGAATGCCGGCGAACCGCTTCTTGCCTCGGCGCAGCACCAGCCAGGAGCCCGCCAGCAGGTCCTCGACGCCTGGCACCAGCTCCGGGTCGGTGACCCGCTGGTTGTTCAGGTAGGCGCCTCCCTCGTTGACCGTGCGGCGCGCGTCCCCGCGGCTGTTGGCCAGGCCAGCGTCGACCAACAGATCCACGATCGTCGGCAGCGCGACACCTCCACCGAGGCGGCCTCCCCCAGCCTCCGCGAGCGCGGCATCCAGGGTTGCCAACGGGAGGTCGTGCAGATCACCTCCCCCGAAGAGAGCAGCCGAGGCCGCCTTGATCCGCTCGGTCTCCTCCGCGCCGTGCACCAGCGTGGTGACCTCGGCCGCCAGGGCCTTCTGGCCCGCCCGCAAGAACGGCTTCTCGGCGGTTTGTGCGTCGAGCGCCTCGATCTCTTCGTGCGACAGCTCGGTAAAGATCCGGAGTAGCTCGCCGACCTTCTCGTCCTCGACGTTGAGCCAGAACTGGTAGAAGGCGTAGGGCGACATCATCTCGGGGTCGAGCCACAGCGCTCCGCCCTCGGTCTTGCCGTACTTCGTCCCATCGGCCTTGGTGATCAGGGGCGTGGCGAAGGCGTGCGCCTGCCCGCCCGTCACCCGTCGGATCAGTTCCGCGCCGGCAGTGATGTTGCCCCACTGGTCGGAGCCGCCGTGTTGCAGCGTCACCCCATACAGCCTGTTCAAGGTCAAGAAGTCCATCGACTGCAGCAACACGTAGCTGAACTCCGTGTAGCTGATGCCCGACTCCAGCCTCCGACGCACGGTGTCGCGAGCCAGCATCCTGTTGATCGGGAAGTGCTTGCCGATGTCGCGCAAGAAGTCGATCACCGACATGTCGGCCGTCCAGTCGTGGTTGTTCACGACGGTGGCGGCGTTCTCACCCGAGAAGGAGACGAATCCACTCACCTGGCTGCGCACGCGCTCGGTCCACTCCGCGACTGTGTCTGCGGAGTTCAGGGTCCGCTCGCCGGAGTCCTTCGGGTCACCGATCATGCCGGTGGCTCCGCCAACCAGGATGTACGGCGTGTGTCCGGCCTTCTGCAGACGCCGAGCCGTCACCAACTGGACCAAGTTGCCCATGTGCAGGCTCGGCGCTGTGGGGTCGAAGCCCACGTAGTACCGAACGCTTCCGCTCGCGAACGCCTGACGGAGATCGTCGAGGTCGGTCGAGTGGGCGATGAGGCCGCGCCACACGAGGTCGTCGAGGACGTTCGGGCTGGACACCTGGGCTCCCTTCAGCAGCAGCCACCCCGATCGGTGGCCATGTTGATCGCGCCCGCAGGCGCGCCGTTCAGTCTGCCCCATCCCGCGCCACGGCGACCGATTGCCCGGGCGCCGTGGACCGAGCCGATCACGGCACCACCGTCGGGCGGTAGCCTCCACCTGCGGATCCCTCAAGGGTCCTGCGGGGGCGGTAGCTCAGTCGGTCAGAGCAGAGGACTCATAATCCTTGGGTCGTGGGTTCGAGCCCCACCCGCCCCACCAGCCCCACCAGTTCCTGAGCTCATCGTCTACCGGTGAGCACGACGCATATGTCGGCCGTACACATCAGTCGACGCGGCAGGGTCGGTGAGTCAGACGGATGAGAGGGTGGCTCCGTGCCCACCCGCTCCGATGCGCTGGCCAGCGCCCGTAGCCGGGTCGGCCGTGCGCTGCGGGCGGTGGGGCTGCGTCGGGACGACACCGCGGAGGCTCCGCCTCCGGCGATCCTGTCGGACCCGACGGCGGGGACCCTGGGCCTCGACTGGTTCGTCAACCCGATCGCCGAAGGTGCGGATCCGTTCGTCGTGCGCGACGGCGAGACCTACTTCTGGTGCCAGAGCGACGGGGATCGCGGGGTCGCGGTCAGCCGGTCGACACGGCTCACCAGCCGGGGCGAGCGGCGGGTGGTGTGGCGCGCGCCCGAGACCGGGCCGCACTCGCGCGAGGTCTGGGCGCCCGAGCTGCACCACCTCGACGGTCGTTGGCACATCTACCTTGCAGCGTCGGACGGGCACAACCGCGAGCACCGCGCCTATGTCCTCGTCGCCGACTCCGACGATCCGCAGGGCTCCTACACCCTGCATGGTCCGCTCGCGACGGGCGACGCCGACGGGCCGCCTCAGTGGGCGATCGATATGACGGTCCTCGAGCTGGGCGGGCAACGCTACGCCGTGTGGTCGGGCTGGCCCGACGAGCAGACCCCCGTGCAGCACCTCTATATCGCGTCGCTCGCCACGCCGACCGCTCTCGGCGGACCACGGGTCCAGCTCACCTCCCCGTTCGACTATCCCTGGGAGCGGATCGCGGACGACTCCGACGAGGCGATCAACGAGGCGCCACAGGTGCTGACGCGCAACGGTCGGACGTTCCTCCTCTTCTCCTGCGGCAGCGCCCTGCTGCCGTCGTACAAGCTCGCGCTGCTCGAACTGGTCGGCAAGGACCCGCTCGACCCCGCCTGCTGGCACAAGCATCCCGAGCCGGTGTTCTCCTCGACGGAGAGCACCTTTGGCGTCGGCCATGGGAGCACACTCACCACACCCGACGGGTCCCAGTGGTGGCTGGCCTTCCACGCCAAGATCAACCGGCGTCGCAACTTCAAACGGGTCACGCATGTGCAGCCGATGGGCTGGACTCCCGACGGCCTGCCCACCTTCGGCGACCCCGTGGCGGCGGGCACCCCGCTGGCGCTGCCCCGCGGCACACCGATCAAGCCATGTCGGGACGGGCAGAGATGGGACCTGCTGACGGACCTGCGCGGGGACTTCGACTACTTCGGCCACCAGCAGTACGTCGAGTGGGCCGGGGACGGACTGCACCTGGGCGGTCCTCCGGCACATCCCGTCAACGTGTTTCGCAGTGCGGAGAAGGTCGTCCTTCGCGACGGCGACTTCACCGACCTGCGCGTCAGCACTGACCTCCGCGTGGTCGAGGGTCGGCACGCGGCCGGCGTGTTGCTACGCACCAGCGCGCCGGCGGTGGGGGTCGACGCGCACCGTGGCTACTTCGTGGGATGGGTTGCCCGCGGCCGCCTCGTGCTCGGGCGCTCGGATGGCTCAACCTGGACGGTGTTGGACTCGCGGGGCATCTCGGTCGACGGCACAGAATCCCCGACCGTGATCGCCGAAGCGCGCGGCGATCAGATCACCGCCTATCTCGCGTCCGCCCCCGACCAGCGCGTGCAGGCCAGCGATGCGACGTACGCCCGCGGCTCGGTCGGCCTACGCGTGGTCGGCACCACGCACGCAGTGTTCTCGTCCCTGACGGTCGAACTCCTGAGCTGACTGCGGTCAGTCGGCAGTCGGGAGAAACTGGTAGAGAGTCGACGGTTCTGCGTGTTGTCGCCGTCAAGTGCTATGCACGACTCCCAAATCCATCAGACCGAAGGTGAACACAGAGATCGTGGCGGCGAAGAATAGCGCAGAAAGGCGCTGATTCCTGGGAAGCCGGCGAATTCTCAGGTTTTCGTCCGCGGCGTGTCGCGCCCCCCTACTGTGTGGGCTTCCCCACTCTCTCGGAGGATGACGTGTTCCGACGCCAGATACATGCCCTTGCCCTGACCGCTGTTGCAGCCACCACGGCTGCCGGTCTGGCCCTCACCGCGACGCCCGCAGCCAATGCGGCCTCGCACAAGGATGGCTCGCTGCCGCCGACCGAGCTGATGGGTGACGGCCCACCGCCGATCCCGCTGAAGCACATGGCGCGGCTGACGGTCTCCGACTGGGGGTATCGCTACACCGCCGGCCAGCAGAACAGCAACCTGACCATCACCGAGGTCGATGGCGGCCTGCTCTATGTCGACACCGGCACCGAGCGGTGGCGCAAGGTCAAGGACAAGCCGGAGATCCCGAAGACCTGCGAGGTGCGCTCCGTCAGCAAGGGCATCTCCGCGTGGTGCAAGATCCCGTACCAGTGGAGCGACAAGACGATGTTCCTCGAGGTGTGGACGCGGCTGGGCAACGACACCGTCGACGGGCGCACGCTCCCGGCGAAGTACCGCATGTGGGTGCTGGCCGACTGGGGCAACGACACCGTCTACACCGGGGACGGCGACGACTTCGTCAACGGCGCGCGCGGCAGGGATCGCATCTCGACCGGCGCTGGCGACGACTGGGCTCGAGGGGGCAAGGGACGAGATGTCATCGACGGCGGTCCCGGCGATGACCGAATCCTCGGCCAGCAGTTGAAGGACGCCCTGCACGGCGGCACCGGGAACGACAAGGTCTACGGTGGACCGGGTCCCGACTCCTTGTGGGCCGACGGCGGCAAGGACCGGCTGGTCTGTGGCACTGGTCCAGACAATGCCTGGGTCGACGACGACGACTCCAGCCCGCAGTGTGAGTCCGTCACGCACACCAAGTTCACCACCGGGCGAGTGTCGCACCGGGGCTGAGCCGGGTCGAGCCCGCGGGCACGACGATGCCCGCGGGCCCTGAGTGGCATGCTCATGCCATGGAACCCATTCCGCTTGAACCCCTCCGCGAGGACTGGGAGCGGGCACTGTGCGTCGTTGCCCACCCCGATGACATGGAGTTCGGCGCCGCTGCAGCAGTCGCGCGCTGGACCAAACAGGGCAAGCACGTGGCCTACTGCATGGTGACGTCCGGCGAGGCCGGCATCGACGGTCTGGCACCCGAGGAGTGCCGGCCGCTGCGAGAAGCGGAGCAGATCGAGTCCTGCCGCCTGGTCGGCGTGGAGGATGTCGAGTTCCTGGGCTTCACCGACGGCATTGTGGAGTACGGCGTCCCGCTGCGCCGCGCGATCGCCGAGGCGGTCCGCCGCCACCGCCCGGAGATCGTGATCACCGGCAACTTCCGTGACACCTTCGGCGGGCGCAACCTCAACCAGGCCGATCACATCGCCGTCGGCCGCGCCGTGCTCGACGCGGTCCGCGATGCCGCCAACCGGTGGATCTTCGCCGACCAGCTCACCGACGGACTGGAGCCGTGGGGCGGTGTGGTCGAGGTCTGGGCCGCTGGCTCCCCCGATGGTCAGCATGGCGTCGACACCACCGACACCTTCGCGGACGGCGTCGCCTCGCTGTCCGCCCATGCCGCCTACATCGAGGGACTGGGCTGGGAGAACTGGGACCCCGAGGAGTTCCTCGAGGGCTTCGCCCGCGCCACCGGCCAACGCCTCGGCGTGCCGATGGCCACGTCCTTCGAGGTCTTCTCGATGGGCTGGGGCGGCTGACCAAGGCGCGGGACGTCATACCTCCTGGTCGCCCGGGCAACCGCGAAGAATGACGTCCGCTGACCGCTGAGCCGTGGAAGGCCACCTACTGCGCGTCGCGCTCCGCGATGGAACCGTGCGTTGGCGTGTTGCTGGTCGCGGGTGGTGGCGACCGATAGGGCAGCTACGCCAGGGTCAGCTCCGCCGTAGTTGAGGTTGCTGGTCAGCTGGGGTCACGACCGACAGGGCTCCTACGCGGAGAGGCAGTCGGTGGTGCTGGTCGCTCGCCGGGTTGCTGTCCGGAGGTGGTCACTCCTGTGGCCCGTGTGACTGCTGTGGACGAGGTGGACGTCGGGCGCCGAGATGGGCCATCGATTGGACGCAAACGACACGCCAGAGGGCGTTTCCGATGTCATTTGCGTCCAATCGGTGGGGCCTTGGGCGGCGGATCAGGCGAAAACCCATCGATTGGGCACAAACGGCACACCGTTTGGGCGCAAACTGCATGCCGCCCGGCGTCTGGGATGTTGCTTTGGAACAATCGATGCACCCATCTGCCGGGGAAGCCGTGGGATCGCGGCGTTTGGACCGAAACAACAGCCGACCGGGCTCCGGGAGGAAGCCGACCTGCAGTTCCGGGCCAAACGGCGAAACCGAAGACCACCATGACCCGGCCAGCAGCCAGAACCCGAACCATCGCTCCCCGGTTGCTGCCCTGACGATCGCAACCCCAGACGACCAGAACCCGGTAAGCAGCCAGCACCACGAATCCAGGCTAACGTTGCCCGCGTGAGTGGTCGGTCTCCTGACGCCGCCGGGAAGGTCGACCGGCGGGCGCTGATCTTGGAGGCGGTGCTCCGTGTGCTGGGCCGCGATGGCATCTCAGGGGTGAGCATGCGAGCGGTCTCACGCGAGGCCGGGGTGGCACTCGGGCTGCTGCACTACTACTTCGACGACAAGACGGCGCTGATCGCCGCCGCCCTGCGCCAGATCGAGGAGCACGACCTCGCCATCATCGAGCCCGATCCACGACTCCCCCCCGAGAAGCGACTACGCAACGCCCTGCGCCGAGTTGCAGATCCCGAGTTCCTGACTAGGGAGTATCTCGCCCTGCGGATGCAGCTCTGGGCGCTGGCCCAAGCACACGACGAGTTCGCCCAGATCAACAACGAGGCCCAGCGCCGCTATCGCGTCGGTCTGGCGGCCCTGATCCGTGCTGCCCGCCCCGGCCTGAGCCGTGGGGAGTGCGCGCGCCGAGCGGCCGACATCGACATTCTTCAGAACGGTATGTGGCTCACCGCATTGCTGGGCTTGGACAAGACCTCGATCCGCCGTGGCGTCGCGCGCACCGAAGAGATCGCCCTGGCCGAATAACTCGGCCAATTGACCTGGGGGGTAGTTGACCTGGGGCCGACTGATCTGAGGCCGACTGACCTGAACGGCGACCGACGGGTCAGAACAGCATCGGATTGAGCGGTGAGGCGGCCGTCAGCCCACCATCGACGGTGAGGCACTGCCCGGTCATGAAGCTGGCCTCATCCGAGGCGAGCCAGGCCACCGCGTTCGCAATGTCACGGGGCGCGCCCAGTCGACCGACAGGATGGCGAGCGAGCGCATCTCGGTGCGCGCTCTCGGGGTTGCGAGCCAGCGCGAAGGCGTCCTCGGTCATCGCGGTGCCGATCCAGCCGGGCTGGATGGCGTTGCAGCGCACGGACGGCCCGTGGTCGATCGCGATCGAGCGGGTCAGCCCGGCGACGAATGCCTTGGAGGCGTTGTAGAGCGCCATCGAATGGTCAGCGACCACTCCGGAGATGGAGCCGATATTGACGATGACGCCGCCTTGCAATGTCATCTCGGGCAAGACCGCACGGCACATGTTGAAGACGCCACGGCAGTTGGTGCCGATGACGCGATCCCAGTCAGCGTCGGTGGACTCCGACACCGTCTTCTCCACTTGAACGCCGGCGTTGTTGACCAGAAGTGTGATCGCCCCGAACGCCTCGCGCGCCACGTCAACGAGGCGCCCCGCCGCGTCCGGATCAGCCACGTCGGCGGTGACCCAGAGCACGGCAGGAGAAAGATCATCGGGTCGTGACCCGCGCCCGCAGGCCACTACCCGCGCCCCGTCGGCAAGCAGGCGCTCGACGACGGACCGACCGATGCCGTGACTGCCGCCGGTCACGATCGCGGTGTGTGAGTGCATCTGGTCTCCCAACGATTGTCCGATCGCTCGCATCCTGACATGCCGACGGAATCTTGAACGATCGTCCAAACATCGGGTACCTTGCGGGGATGCCATCTGTCACCGTCGACGACGTCGTCTCCATCGCGTCGGGATACAACCCCGACCCCGCCCTGTCCATGTCGCTGCGCGCGCCGGCGTACACCGACCCGAAGTGGCTGCGCGCCGATCTCGAGGGGATCTTCGCCCGGACCTGGCAGTGGGTTTGCCACATCGAGAAGCTCGCGACGCCAGGGAGCTATGTGACCGCTACGGTGGCGGAGATGCCGATCGTGGTGGTGCGTGACCGTGAGGGAGTGCTGCGGGCGTTCTACAACGTCTGCAAGCACCGTGCCCACGAGCTGCTGTCCGGATCCGGCACGACCAGGGTGATGGCCTGCCCCTACCACGCCTGGACCTACGGGCTCGACGGCCAGCTCAAGGGGGCCCGGAAGGCCGACCAGATGGAGACCTTCGACAAGACCCAGATCTGCCTGGACAAGGTCCAGGTCGAGGAGTTCGGCGGCTTTGTCTACGTCAACCTCGACCCGGCCGCCCGCCCGCTTGCCGAACAGGCCGGCGACCTGGCCGAGGAGATCGCCCGCTGGGCGCCCGACGTCGCCTCCCTGACCCACGCCAAGCGGCTGAACTACGAGGTGCGCAGCAACTGGAAGAACGTCATCGACAACTTCTTGGAGTGCTACCACTGCCACATCGCTCACAAGGAGTTCGTCGACCTGGTCGACATGGACACCTACGACGTGCAGACCCACGGCATCTGGTCCAGCCACTTCGCCGAGGCCGGCAAGCACGAGAACGTCGCGTACGACGTCTCCGGCGCGACCGTTACCCAGCATGCGGTGTGGTGGCTGTGGCCCAACACCTGCCTGTTGCGCTATCCCGGTCGCGGCAACTTCATGGTCTTCCAGGTGCTGCCCGCGGGTCCGGACCGGACGCTGGAGACGTGGGACTTCTTCCTCGAGACCACCGAGCTCGAGCCGGCGGAGGTCGAGGCCGCCCGTTACATCGACGAGGTGCTGCAGGTGCAGGACATCACCATCGTCGAGAGCGTCCAGCGCGGGATGAGCACCCCCGCCTTCGATCAGGGCCGGATCGTCTACGACACCGCCAGGCAGCCGGGTCTGTCCGAGCACGGGGTGCACCACTTCCACGGACTGATCCTGGACGCCTACCGTTCTCTGGTCGGCCTCGACTCCGAGCACGCGGAGCAGGTCCCGGCGGCGGACCTGAGCACGACAGGAGCCTGAGATGAGCAAGCCCATCATCATCACCTGCGCCCCGACCGGTGGCATCCACACGCCCACCATGTCGCCGCATCTGCCGATCACTCCGGAGGAGATCGCGGACGCGGCCATCGATGCCGCCGCGGCGGGCGCCACCGTCATCCACCTGCACGCCCGCAATCCCGAGACCGGCCAGCCCGATCCCCGCCCCGAGCTCTTCGCCGACTTCATGTCGCGGATCGCGGCCGAGAGCGACGCCGTCCTCAACGTCTCCACCGGCGGCGGCCTCGGCATGACCCGCGAGGAGCGCCTCCGTGCCGCCGTGGCCACCTCCCCCGAGATGGCCTCGCTCAACGTCGGCTCGCTGAACTTCGGGATCTTCCCGATGGCCGAGAAGTACTCCCAGTGGAAGCACGACTGGGAGCCGCAGTTCCTCGAGATGACTCGGGACTTCATCTTCAAGAACACCTTCGCCGACCTCGAGTACGTCGTGAAGGAGCTCGCGCACGGACACGGCACCAAGTTCGAGTTCGAGTGCTACGACCTCGGCCACCTCTACAACCTCGCGTGGCTGATCGACCAGGGTTGGCTCGAGCCGCCGTTCTTCGTCCAGATGGTCTTCGGCGTGCTCGGTGGCGTGGGCGCCGACCTGGACAACCTCCAGCACATGCACACCATCGCCGAGAAGCTGTTCGGGGACTCCTACGAGTGGTCGGTCCTGGCCGCCGGCAGGCACCAGATGTCGTTCGCGACCCAGGCCGCGCTGCTCGGCGGCAACCTCCGGGTCGGCATGGAGGACAGCCTCTACATCGGCCCTGGCGAGCTGACCCCCTCCAACGCCGCCCAGGTCACCAAGATCCGCGGCATCATCGAGTCGCTGGGCTACACGGTGGCCACCCCTGCCGAGGCCAGGCAGCGGCTCGCCCTCAAGGGAGCAGATCGTGTCACCTTCTGATTCTGCGGCGCCGGCGAGCACCCGGGTCGCGGCGCTCGGGGGCGGGCTCATCGGGCGAAGCTGGGCCGCGCTGTTCCTGGCCGGCGGCCACTCGGTCGCCGTACACGACCCGGACCCGACGGCGGAGGGCCGCGTCCGCGAGGCGGTCGAGGACGCCTGGCCGGTGCTGACCGCTCTCGGGCTCGCCACCTCCGACGCCCCCACCGGCGAGCTCACCTTCCACCGCGACGCCCGGACCGCGGTCGAGGACGCCCGGTTCGTGCAGGAGAGCATCCCCGAGCGGATCGCGCTCAAGCATCAGCTGTATGCCGACATCGAGCCGGTGCTTGGCCAGGGCGCCGTGATCGCATCCTCCGCGTCCGGCCTCACCCTCACCGAGCTCCAGGGCGGTTGGCAGGACCCGGGCCGGTTAGTCCTCGGTCACCCCTTCAATCCCCCGCACCTGATCCCGTTGGTGGAGGTGATGGGCAACTCACGCACGGCGCCGGGCGTCGTCGATGCGGCCCGTCGGTTCTACGAGTCGGTCGGCAAGGTCACCATCGAGGTCCGCCGCGAGGTGCCGGGGCATGTAGCCAACCGTCTCCAGGCGGCGCTGTGGCGTGAGGCCATCCATCTCGTCAACGAAGGCGTGGCCTCCGTGGAGGACGTCGACAAGGCCGTCGCGTCGGGACCGGGACAGCGGTGGGCCGTGATGGGTCCGACCCAGCTGTTCCACCTCGGTGGCGATGACGGTGGGATCTCAACCTTCTGCGAGCGCTACGCCGACTCCTTCCATCGCTGGTGGGACGATCTCGGCGACCCGCGCCTAGACGCCGCCACGGTCGAGCGACTCGTCGACGGCATGAAGCAGGCCACCGGCGGTGAGTCGATCCGGTCGCTGGCCGCGCAACGTGACGCGACGCTGACAAGCGTCGTGGCTACGACCCACCCATCGGCACGCTGACGCCGGCAGCGGGTGGAAGCATGACCACCTGCGAGGCATAGCTCAGGCCGGCACCGAACCCGATCAGCAGCGCGGTGTCGCCGGGCTTCGCTTGGCCATGTCGGAGCATCGCCTCGATCGCCAGCGGCACGGAGGCGGCCGAGGTGTTGCCCGAGTCCTGGATGTCTCGGGCAATCACGATGTCATCCGGCAGCTTCAGGTTGCGCACCAGGGTCTCGGTGATCCGCAGGTTGGCCTGATGTGGGATGAACGCGTCGAGGTCCGACATCGTCAGCTCGGCCCCGGCGACTGCCTCGCGCGCCACATCGGCCATCGCGAACGGCGCCCAGCGGAAGACCGCGGTCCCCTGCATGCGCACGACCATCGGGTGGTCGTGATCGACGTACTGACAGCCGGGCTCCTGGGTGATCACGTGTGACTGCGAGCCGTCCGAGCCCCACGCCACGGGACCGATGCCGGGCTCTTCGGACCGGCCGACCACCACGGCTCCGGCGCCGTCGCCGAAGATGAAGGCCGTGCCGCGGTCGGTGGGATCGAGGAAGAGGCTGAGCTTCTCGACTCCGATGACCAGGACGTGGTTCGCGTTGCCGCCTCGGACCAGGTCCGAGCCCACCGAGAGGGCATGGCAGAAGCCGGCACAACCCGCCGACATGTCGAAGGACGCCGCCCGCGAGCCCAGCTCATGCGCAACCAGCGGTGCGGCAGCCGGCGTGTGCTGGGTGTGTGTCGAGGTCGCCACGATGACCGCGCCGACCTCGTCGACACCGACGCCCGATGCCTCGAGGGCGCCCTGCGCGGCCCGGGTCGCCATCCCCACCAGGGTCTCGCCCTCACCGGCGTACCGCCGCGTGCGGATGCCAGACCTCGTGCGGATCCACTCGTCGCTGGAGTCGAGAATCTCGCAAACCTCGGCGTTCGTCACCACCCGCTCCGGTCGATAGACCCCGAGCCCGAGCATCGCTGTCGCTGCCGCTCCCGACCGCTGACCGATCCTCGCCATCGTGCTCCCTACCTCTGTCCCGGGTGGATAGACCGAAGAGTACGACCATCGCCTCGGCGCTCGCGATCAGGTGGGCTCGACAACGCTGGCCTAGCGTCACAGCCAGCGACGCACCCGCCGCGTGTAGTCGTCGTACGACGCGCCGAACCGTTCGCGCAAGAACCGCTCCTCGGGGAGGATCGCACCCCACCAGACGAGCAGCACCGCCAGCGGGAAGAGCACGAGTCCCCAGAACGTGGGCGCCAGCAAGGCCAGGCCGAGACACAGCGCGAGCAAGCGACGTACAACGGGTTGCGGGAGCCGATAAGGCCCCTCCTCGATCATCGCCTCTGTCGGCTGCCCCGGCAGCAGGCCCGTCTCATGCCTGCCGAACAACCACAGCGACCAGCCGCTCCAGCCGACGAAGGCCAGCACCAGCGCCCAGCCGACCGGGACCCGCCACCCGCCGAGCCCCACCGGGTCGCCCCAGTGCAGCGTTGCCGCCCAGCCGCCAACCAGGGGCGCGCCGATCCCGATCGGCGGCCAGAGCCGGAATGCGACAATGTCCTCCGAGCCGCGCGTCATGTGTTCAGTGTGAGCGATGGTCCGGCTCAGCAGTCAGCCACCAGCCTGCGCATTCACCCCACCACGAGGAGCGCCGCTCAAGGTGCCGGCCCGCTGGCGGGTTGCTGACCGGCTGGGGTGCTCGCCGAGAGGGCAGCTATCGGGACAGCGAGCTTCGGGTCCTGGCTGGTGGCCGGGTTGCTGGCCGGCTGGGGTGCTCGCCGACAGGGCAGCTATCGGGGAAGCAGTCCTTGGGTCCTGGTTGCTGTCCGGCTCACGGCCGTCTTCGGTTCCACTGTTGGTGCTGAAACTGCAGGTTGGCTGCCTCCTGGAGCCCCTCAGCTGTTGTTTCGGTCCAATCGACGTGCCGTTTCGGCACAAACGCCGCGATCCGGGTGTCTCCTGCGAAGACGGGGTCATCGATTGTTCCAAGACAACATCCCAGACGCCGTTTTCGATGTTGTTTGCGCCCAATCGACGAGCCCTCGAGGCCCCTGCAGGGTCGAAGTGCGTCGATTGTTCCGAAACCGCACACCGAATGGACCGAAACTGCATCCCACCCCATCTGGTGCGGTGCTGTGGTGCCTGGGAACCCGGTGTACCGGGCACCTTGCCACCACAAGGGAGCGGGAGACGCAAGAAGACCGCAGCAGACGCCCACGGCACCGCGAAGCCGGGCAGCGTTGGTGAGCCGGCCAGCAACGCCGAGAACGAGGGTGCTCACCCGCCGTAGCTGCCCTGTCGGCCAGCACCCCAGACGACCAGCAACCCGGCAGCGGGCCGGAACCGGGGACTGCTTTCCCGGCAGCTGCCCTATCGGTGGTGACCCTGGGCGACCAGCAACCCGGCAGCAAACCGAGACCGTTTGGCTCCCCCGGTTGGACTCGAACCAACAACCCTTCGGTTAACAGCCGAATGCTCTGCCAGTTGAGCTACAGGGGATCGCTGTGGAGCCCGCACAGACTAGCAAGGACGGCTGAAGGCGGGCGAATCGAGCGGTCACTCCCCCAGCTGTTCGCGGGCGACGGCGAGGGCGTCAGCCGCGAGGCGGCGGACCTCGGGGTCTTCGGGGTCGATGTCGGCGTCGTACTCGTAGAACCAGGAGATCCCCGGAGCGCCGCCCGGGGCTCGCCGGGCGACCACGCGCAGGCCTCTGCGGCCGCTGATCGGCACGTGCTGCTGGAAGACCACGCTCGCCGAGACCCGCTCCCGGACCAGCTGCAGTAGGCGGCGGGAGTTCTCCAGCGTGACCTGGTGCTCGGGCCGCTGCGCTCCCCAGGTGCCGACCTCGGAGACCCGGAGGGTGCCCGTCTCGCCGTCCCAGTCCGCTGCCTCCACCTGCTCCCAGGCGATCCGGGTTGACGCACCACCGACGGGGTCGGTCAGGTAGAACGCGTCACGGGTGCCGCCGACCACGCGACCATCGGTGGCTGCGGCCCAGGCGAGCAACCGCTCACCGGGAGCAACGGCGAGGTCGGGACGGCGTGGCCGGGTGCTCATGCCTCCCCCAGTGCCTGCTCGTGCAGGGTCCGGCGCTGCTGCTCGAGGGCGACCAGTTGACCGAAGAGGGACTGGTACTCCTCCGCCTGGTCGACCGGATTGGTGCGCTGCAGGCGCGACTTGAGGTCCTCGATCCGGCGCTGCGCGGTGACCTCTCGGAGGCGAGCGACGTGCGAGGCGACGTACGCCTTGTCGACCGCCTTGGTGCTCAGCACCGGCTCCACGCCTAGGCCGCTGACTGCCGAGGCGAGCGCGGGATCGGTGGTCGCGTCGCGCAGCCGGGCGGCCCACTGCGGGTCCTGGGCGCCGACAGACGCTCCACCAGCGGCGGTGACCAACGCCCACACCGCGCGATAGGTCGGATGGGTGAAGTCGTGCTCGGTGACCTCGGCCATGGTGCGTCCCACAGCGGCAGGGTGCTGGACCACCAGCTTGAGGGTCTGCCGCTCGATGGCGAACCGCGGATGGGTCAGGGGAGGTACGTCGACCGCGGGCGACGGTGCCGGCTCCTCGCGGACCGGCGGGCGAGTGGTCTGTGGGCGGCTGCTGCCCCGGTTGGCAGCGCGGCGCACCTCCGCTCGGGCCTCGTCGATGTCGACGCCCACCATCCGTGCGAGCTCGCGGGCGAAGGCGTCGACCTTCGACCGATCACGGATGCTGGAGACGAGGCCGGCGCCCTCACGCAGCGCATCCACCCGGCCGTCGGCCCGGTCCAGGTCGTAGCGACCGACCACGTTGCTCAGCACGAAGCGATAGAGCGGGAGCCGGGAGCCGATCAGGTCCCGGACAGCCTCGTCGCCGCGCTGCAGGCGCAGGTCACAGGGATCCAGACCTGCCGGCGCGACCGCGACGTAGGTCTGCGAGGCGAAGTTCTGATCGCCCTGGAAGGCGCGCAGTGCCGCCTTCTGGCCGGCCTCGTCGCCGTCGAAGGTGAAGATCACCTCCCCATGACCATCGGTCTGGTCGAGCAGGAAGCGGCGCAGCACACGGGCGTGGTCGTCACCGAAGGCGGTGCCACAGGTAGCGACGGCGGTCGGCACGCCGGCGAGGTGGCAGGCCATCACGTCCGTGTAGCCCTCGACCACGACCGCCTGGGAGGACTTGGCGATCTCGCGGCGGGCCAGGTCGATGCCGTAGAGGACCTGGCTCTTCTTGTAGATCGGTGTCTCGGGAGTGTTGAGGTATTTGGCCTCGATGCGGTCGTCGTCGAAGATCCGGCGAGCTCCGAAACCAATGGTGTCGCCGGTGGCATCCCTGATCGGCCAGAGCAGGCGGCCTCGGAAGCGGTCGTACGCCGATCGGCCGATCGCCACCAGGCCCGCGGCGACCGTCTCCTCGTCGGTGAAGCCCTTCTGTCGCAGGTGGATCAGCAGCGCCTCACCGTCTCGCGGCGCGAAGCCGATGCCGAACCGCTCCGCGGCGGCCTGGTCGAAGCCTCGGTCGTGGAGGAACTGGCGGGCGGCCAACGCGTCCGAGCCGGACAACTGCTCGGCGTAGAACTCCTGAGCCAACCGGTGCGCCTCGATCAGTCGGGAGCGCTGTGGTCCACGGGGCCGCTCGGGACGAGCGTCGCCCTCCTCGCGGCGGAGCTGCACGCCGTACTTCTCGGCAAGCCGCTCGACCGCCTCGACGAAAGTGAGTCCGTCGATCTTCATCAAGAACGTGAACACGTCGCCGCCCTCGCCACAGCCGAAGCAGTGCCAGAACTGGCGGGCGGGGGTGACGTTGAAGGACGGCGACTTCTCGTCGTGGAAGGGACACAGCCCCTTCTGGGAGCCGCCGCCGGCGTTGCGGAGCGTGACGTAGCCGGAGATCACCTCGTCGATGCGCGCCTTCTCGCGCACCTCGGCGATGTCCTCATCGCGGATCCGTCCGGCCACGCCCGGAGTCTACGGGCGACCGATCGTGGGTCGGCTGGCCCTCAACAGGCAGGCACTAGTCGTGTGGGATCACGTTGACGAGCGGCTCGCCGGCGACGTAGCGGCGCAGCTGGGCACGGACCAGGCGGTGCGCCCGCGGCCACATCGCCGCGCTCGCGCCGCCGACGTGCGGGGTGAGCAGGAGATTGGGGGCGCGCCACAGCGGGTGGTCGGCAGGCAGCGGCTCCGGGTCGGTCACGTCCAGCGCGGCCGAGATCCGGCCCTTCTCCAGCGCCTCCACCAGCGCGTCGGTGTCGACGATGCTGCCGCGGGCGACGTTGACCAGCAGAGCACCGGGCTTCATGGCCGCCAAGAAGCCGGCGTCCACCAGGCCCCGGCTCTCGGCCGTCGCGGGCAGGATCAGCACGACCACGTCCGCGGCGGGCAGCAGATCGGGCAGGTCCGCCACGGCATGGACCCCGGTCCGCGCCGATCGGGCCACCCGGGTGACGTCCACCTGGAAGGGCCGCAGCCGGTCCTCGATCGCGGCGCCGATCCGGCCGTAGCCCACGATCAACACCCGGCGATCGGCGAGGGCATCGCGCCAGAGCGGGCGCCACTGGTGCTCCTCTTGGCGCCGCAAGAAGCCGGGCATCCCGTTGAGGCTGGACAGGATCAGGGTCAGTGCGAGCTCGGCCGTCGAGTCGTCGTGGATGCCCGCACCGTTGCAGAGGGTGACATCCGGCGGGACGGCGTCGACGATGTGCTCGATGCCGGCGGTCAGGGTCTGAGCCACCCGGAGCCGGGGCATCTCGGCCATCACCTCGTTGTCCTTCGGGGAGAACTGGTAGGGCAGCACGTAGAACTGCACCTCGGCCGCAGAGCTCGGCAACACGTCGATCTCGCTGGGCAGCACCACGTCGAAGCGCAGCCCCTCCGGGACCTCACCGAGGTCCTTGGGGTCGAAGGGCAGCCACACCATCGGTTGTGCCATTGGCTCTGTCATCTCTCGATTCCTCCGATCAGCAGCCGATGGCGTGCCACGGCGCTCGCGTCGGTCAGCGAGGCCACCTGGTCGATCACTGCCCGGGTCCGCCCGGCCTCGTCGGACGCCGCCAGCCAGTCGTCGGCGAACTGTCGCTCCAGTGCCTCTGGACTCCGCGCCAGCATCGCCTCGACCAGCTCGCCCAGGAGCTCGCGCTGCTGCTCCATCAGGGCGACGCGGTCGTCTGCTCGCATCACGTAGTGCGCCGCGATCCCCTTGAGCACCGCTATCTCCTGTCGGGTTCGCTCGGGCACCACCAGGTCGGCCTGATAGCGCACGAACGGCCCCCGCCCCTCGGCGAAGGTCGCCGCCTGGACGCTGCCGCAGAACCGCCCGATCACGTCGGACGTCAGGTTCTTCAGGGCTGCCAGGGCGCGCCGCGTGCCGTCGTACGGCGTGCTGGGCCAGCCGTCGATCGCTGCCAGCCCGGCCAGCGCGTCCTCCAGCTCCTCGTCGTCGGCGGCCGGGAGATACCACTCCCGCACGGTCTCCCAGATCGCGGCCCGATCGAGTCGGGTCAGATCGATCCGCCCGGCGACCACTCCGTCCTCGACGTCGTGGACGGAGTAGGCAACGTCGTCGGCGAGGTCCATCACCTGCGCCTCGAGGCAGCGTCGGGTGCCGGAGACACCGCGGCGCATCCAGGTGAACACCGGCTGGTCGGCTTCGTAGACACCGAACTTCAAGACTGTCCGCGGGGAGCCGTCGGCGTGTACGCCGCCCGGTGGTTCCGCCTGGGCGAGCGTCCAGGGGTACTTCGTGCAGGCGTCCAGGGTCGCTCGGGTCAGGTTGAGGCCGACCGATCGGTCGTCGGCGTCGAACGTCTTCGCTTCGAGTCGGGTCAGCAGGCGCAGTGTCTGCGCATTGCCCTCGAAGCCGCCGCAGGGCTCGCTCAGCTCGGCCAGCACCCGCTCGCCGTTGTGGCCGAACGGCGGGTGACCCAGATCGTGCGCCAGCGCAGCCGTCTCCACGATGTCGGGGTGACAGCCGAGCGCCCTGGCGAGGTCACGAGCGACCTGGGCGACCTCCAGGCTGTGGGTCAGTCGGTTGCGCACGAAGTCGTCGGTCTGCGGGCCGACCACCTGGGTCTTGGCGGCCAGGCGACGCGAGGAGGCCGCGTGCACGACCCGGGCCCGGTCTCGCTCGAACGGTGTCCGCACCGGCGCGTCGACGCGCTTCGGGGGCTCGGCGACCAGCCGCTCGGCGGCAGCGTCGTCGTACCCCTCGGCCATGGTGT